>NZ_VEIU01000019.1:0-4349 GCF_007680755.1 Agrobacterium sp. DE0009 | reverse complement strand
CGGTGGTCCTTGAGATCGGCTGGCGATTTCGGAACGCCATAGCGCTCGAAGTATTTGGGCGAACCGCACATGACGCGACGGACCGTTCCGACTTTCACGGCAGAAAGATTGGAGTCGGGCAGATGGCCGATACGCACCGCGACGTCGATCCCTTCCTCGACGATGTTCACCGGCCGATCTATGAACAGCGTCTTCGCTTTCATCGTCGGATAGGTGTCGAGGTAGTCCGTGACGAGCGGAAGGACGTACATCTGACCAAATAACGCTGATGCGGTTATGGATAAAGTCCCTGTCGGCGTCGCGTAGGATCCGCCGGCCGCCGCTTCTGCTTCAGCAATATCGGCAAGGATCCGGCGGCAGTCTTCAAAGTAACGAACGCCAGCTTCGGTCATCTTCACCGAGCGGGTAGTTCGCACCAGAAGGCGCGCTCCAATGAGGTCTTCAAGCGACGCAACCGCCCGCGTGACAGCCGGAGCGCTCATGAACATCTGGCGCGCGGTGTCTGCGAAACTCTCAGTTTCGGCGACCTTTACGAAGATTTTCATTGCTTGCCAGCGATCCATCTATTCCCCCAAAGCATTCGCATTTCCAATACCTTAAGTAGTTGGAACAGAAGCCTCAAGAGGTTTTAACTGGGATCATGCGATTGGAGAGGGGCCAGCCTGCGAGATGCGTTCAATTTCCGTACACGCTTCCTCAGACAGGCCGGCGCGCAGTGCGCGCTGGCGCGTTTCGCGACAGGCGTTTAAGGCAAGCTTGACGGCAATCGATGTGTTGAAGTCGAAGCTCGACCCCCGTCTTGCGATGTCCATCTCAGCGCCGGTCATGCCAAGGGCACGACCGGCTTCTTCTTGCTTCTCAAGCAGTGGCTTGCTCGCGTTTGGTCCCGTGAGAGCCAGTTCGATTGAAAGCCTTACCCGCGGATCAATTGACGAGCTGGCCATTTTTTCATCTCCTTGATCAGCTTTCTAAAAGCCGAAATCACTCAGGCCGGGATGGTCGTCGGGCCGGCGACCCAACGGCCAACGAAACTTACGATCGGCTTCAGCGATCGGATGCTCGTTGATACTTGCATGACGCTCCCGCATCAGGCCATCCTTGGCGAACTCCCAATTCTCATTACCATAGGCGCGGAACCATTGGCCGCTGTCGTCGCGATATTCATAAGCGTACCGGACGGCAATGCGATTGTCGGTGAAGGCCCACAGTTCCTTGATCAGGCGATAGTCGAGCTCCTTGTTCCACTTGCGGGTCAGAAAAGCCTCGGCCTCAGCGCGGTTCTTCGCGAACTCGGCGCGGTTGCGCCACCGGGTATCGAGCGTGTAGGCAAGCGCCACCTTGGCGGCATCGCGACTATTCCAGCCATCTTCTGCAAGACGGACCTTCTCGATGGCGCTTTCTCTGGTGAATGGGGGAAGTGGGGGCCGGGACATATTCAAGTTCCTCTCATGATGGTGTTGGCAGTCGGGCGGAGGCGATACGTTTAGCACCGCCTCCAAGCCTGATATCAGGCAGCAGCGCGGTCGATGCGGGGAAAGTCGATCTCGGTTTCAAGCGCCTCGTTGACGTAGTTCGTGAAGGTGTTGAGGGCCACATGGGCGATGATCTCAACGATCTCTGCATCGCTGTAGCCGGCATCACGAACCTTGGCGATTTCGGCTGGTGCCACGCTTCCGCGAGCCGCGGTGAGTGCGCGGGTAAATTCGACTGCAGCAGCTGCCTTGGGGTCGTTCGACGTACCATTGCGGTTGGCAGCGATTTCGCTTTCGTCGAGCTTGGCAAACTTCGTACCGGTGAAGGTGTGGGCCGACAGGCAATAATCACAGCCATTGGCTTCCGCCATCGCAAGTGCGATGCGTTCGCGCGTTGCCGGCGGCAGCTTGCCCTTGCCGAGCGCGCTCTGGAGCGACGTCAAGCCCGTCAAAGCGGCGGGGCTGTTGGAAACCAGCCGGAAGATGTTCGGAACGGATCCGATCTGCTTCTGGATGGTCTCGAGGATTGGACGGGAGGCTTCTGGAGCTTCGTCGATAGTGGCGGGGGTAGGAATGCGTGACATCGTGTTTCTCCTTTTTCGGTTGAGAGGGACGTTGCTCTCTTGAGATTGAATATGACCCCGTGGGGCAACTTGCTGAAGATCGAAAGGGAACAAGGGACTGTTACGCTGGACGCAGCAATCGAACGTTTAGACAGCGAGCTGGAGGCCGCCTTCCTGCTCTGCCGGGACAGCGCAGCACAGGAGCACTTCATCGGCGTCGATCTTAGCGGTGGGCTGCTTGACGTAAGCAACCGCACCCTTCACGAGCTTCGTCCGGCAGGTCCCGCAATTTCCTTCCCGACAACTGAAATCGGGTTCGAGGCCACGTGCTTCGGCAAGTTCCAGGAGCGTGCCGGCACCAGGCGTCCACCGCGCTTCTTTCAGGGAAGTCGTGAACACGACGGGTACCGGTTTTTCCGACGGCTGGGCCACAGCAGACACGGCGGCTGGTGGGGGTTGACCCGTGCGGATCAGCGACGACGGACCGAAGGCTTCAGCCTGGATACGATCGTCAGCAATGTTGAGAGCCCGCAGCCCGTCATAGAGCCCTTGCGTGAAGTTTGCAGGGCCGCAGAGATAGAAATCATAGTCGTTGAACGGGAGAAACCGCGTCAGCATCGCCATATCGATCCGTCCCGCGGCATCGAAGTCCCTACCCTCTTCAGCATCGGTGGTGTCGCTGAGGACCCTGACCAAACGCACGACCCCTTTCGTTGCCCCGATAAGGTCTGCGATCTCTTTCTCGAACGGTCGATCGGCCTTGGAGCGAGCCGCGTAGAACAATGTTACCGGGCGAACGCGCTGCTTGCGGAGCCCTTCGTAAACAACATGACGGAGCATCGCGAGCAGCGGCGTGATGCCGACGCCGCCTGCAAGAAGAACCGCGGGGCGTGTCGCGTGAGCGTCGATGGTGAAGTCGCCGGCCGGCGCGCGAGCCTCGATGACATCGCCGACGGCAATATGATCATGAAGGAACTGAGATACCCGACCATCGCGCTTGACACTGATGCGGTATATGCTGTCGGACGGTGCGACCGAAAGCGTGTAGGTGCGCATGACCGACTTTTCTTGGTCGGGCACCTTTATCCGAATCGGTAGATGCTGACCGGCGTTGTGTGGGAGCAGCCCCGCGCCATCGCCGGGCTGAAGATGGAAAGACTTGATCGTCGAGCTTTCATCGACGATCGCAGTAACGGTCATTGGCCGCCAGCTTGTCGCAAGCTCCGCGGCACGAATTCGGTCGGCCGCTTGGCTCCAGCTCCCTGTCATAAGGGAGCTCGGCGACCAGCCGTCCTTCTGGAAAACCCATCTCAAAGCCAATGCGTTGCGGCGGCGAACGATGCTTGTCGGCTTGAATGTCCAGAGCCGCTCGGCGCCCCGGAAAGCGGCGATTTCGGGCGAATCGAAAATGACTTCGGCTGTCCCGGTCATCTGCAACATGTCGCCCGTGTTGAAGTCCACGAACAGAAGTCCTGCTTTCCCGTTTAGCAGGATGTTGCCGAGCGTTGCGAAGAAGAGGTTTCCATCGAAGTCGGGGATTGTCAGGACGCCACCCTCGCCGATGCGGACAAATCCAGCATTGCCGCCGCGATGGGAAACATCCACCTGACGTCGATCTTCGCGATCCACATAAGACGCAACGAAAAAAGCATCGGCTTCTTGGATGATCGCGCGTGCTTGATCATCGAGCACAGCCAGTTCCTCCACCTCACCCTGGAACGGTGCTCCCGGCTGACGCTCGAACGCGAAGTCGCGTAGCTGAATGTAGCGCGGACAGTTTCCGAAGCTCTGGTCGACATCGACGCGGAAGCCGCCGTCGATCGTCGAGACAAAACCATTCATGCGGTTGCGACGACGTGTGTGCATCTCGATGCCGACGAGACCGATTGGCAAGCCGTCCGCCAATCCTTCGCTTGCCGGGTCGCTCGGATCGCGGTGGGAAGCAATGTCGAGCACGATGGGCGAAGGTGACGACATGAACCCCGGCTCACCTTCCACGAACGTGGCCCAAGCGTCTCCGGCCCGGTCGACACTGCCAAGGACGATGAACGGCAGTTGCGTATAAAAATCCCGGTGCTGGTCCGGCATGAAATCGCGAACGACACGCTGACCGACTGAGGCCATGCGTTCCTTTACGCCGAGCTTTTCCTGGATAAAGGTCTCGCCTTCATGCCACACCGGCAGTTTTGTAAGGTTCATGGACATCCGCTTTCTCCAGAAAAAGGGGCAAAGGGCACGCGACGTATCGCACACCCTGTCGAGGCTCAGGCGGCAAGGCCGACCGGCGTCTTGACGAAGTCGACGAAGCCTGGAA
>NZ_VEIU01000018.1:0-4399 GCF_007680755.1 Agrobacterium sp. DE0009 | reverse complement strand
CCCGAGCCATCCCACCATACGATCTTGATACGGTCTGCTCGTTTCGCCCGGAAGACATAAAGAGCTCCGTTGAACGGATCACTGCCAGCATCTCGAACCAGTGATAGCAAGCTGTCAGGTCCCTTACGGAAGTCGATCGGATGGCTCGCCAGAAAGACTTTCACGTTCGACGGGATCATGCCGACCGCACCACTCGGATCACGCGACTGAGGTGTGCTTCATCGGCATCCACCCCCGCCCGGATAATCACGTCGCCGATAACCACCTCGATCACCGCCCGCTCACAAATCGGCCCCAAATCCGCCTCGACAGCCGCAGGCACCGAAGAGCCCCCTTGTTCGGCGCGAGCATCACGACGCCAGCCGAATAATTGTGATGGGTGTATGCCGATGCGACGGGCAATTGCCGAGACACTCGCTCCAGGCTCCATCGCCTCAGCCACCGCTCGCTCCTTGAAATCATCGGACCAACGCCGCCGAAACTGCCGCGGCGCGCCCTCGAAACGTTCCGGAACGGCCTCGATCATATGAAAGTTTCTAGTTCCAGAGATAGGCGCAGACATAGAAGCTCACAGCTGGTGAATAGTCATTACGCAATAGCTGAGCTCGCGCTACTGACGCCAGATGGGGTCAGCTTGCCGCTTACTCTGTAATCGACATTCCATGGATGAAGAACGGGAGTTTCTCCATGGAGACTACACTGGAGTTTCTCACAACCAGCAAGCCTGGAGGTGAGGTTCACCGACGCTGGCCTGATGAGGTCAAGGCGAAGATTGTCTCGGAAAGCTTGAGACCTGGCACGACGGTCAATGAAGTTGCGCAGCGGTATGGATTGCGTGCGAATAGTCTTTCCACCTGGCGGACGATGGCGCGGCAGGGCAAGTTGATCCTGCCAGCACCGGAGGATGCGGTCGAGTTTGCTGCAATGGTTGTCGAGCCGCAGCCGCCTGAACTGCTAACGGTGAAGAGTGCCACGCGCGCCGAGATCGTCGTCGGTCCCGTCACCATTCGTCTGGAGGAAGGCGCTTCCGCGTCCCGGATCGCTGCCATCGCTCGCGCCCTGACGGCGGCGACATGATCTTTCCATCGAACCGCGTGCGGATCATGGTGGCAACCAAACCCGTGGATTTCCGCAAGGGTCATGACGGTTTGGCGGCGCTGGTGAAGAACGAACTGCACAAGGACCCGTTCACCGGAACGGTCTTCGTGTTCCGGTCTCGCAAGGCGGACCGGTTGAAGCTGATCTACTGGGACGGCTCCGGGATCGTCATGGCCTACAAACGGCTGGAAGAGCACACGTTCACATGGCCCGGTATCAAGGATGGGCTGATGACGTTGACCCATGCCCAGTTCGAGGCCCTGTTTGCAGGCCTGGATTGGCGGCGGGTTCATGCCATCAGGACGAGGACGCCGGAGACCATCGAATAGCTGCGGCAAGATGACTCAGGACAACAGATTCCGAAGGAAAATCGGCACAGAATTTGGTAAGTTCCAGTCATGCTGAACACCGCTGATCTTCCCGATGATGTTGCTGCGCTGAAGGCGATGCTGATCGCAGCCCAGGCACGCGAGACGGCCAAGGACGTCGCGATAGCAAGTAAGGACGAGCATATCGCCCGCAAGGATGAGCGGATCGAACGGCTTGAGAAGCTCGTCGCGGCCTTCAAGCAGGCAGCCTTCGGACGCAAATCTGAGAAGACCGATCCCGAGCAATTCGACCTGGCGCTGGAGGACCTGGAAACGGCGATGGCCGCGATCCATGCCGAGGACGAGGCGGACGCTCCTGCTGGCAACAGGGCCACCAAGCCACGGGCGATCAATCGCGGCTCCCTTCCAAAACATCTTCCGCGTGTCGAAGAGGTGATTGAGCCAGAAAGCCTGATCTGCGGCTGCGGCGGTTGCCTGCATTGCATTGGCGAGGATGTCTCAGAGCGACTGGACATCATCCCGGCGCAGTTCCGCGTGATCGTCACTCGTCGCCCCAAATATGCGTGCCGTGCCTGCACAAACGGAGTCGTTCAGGCCCCGGCTCCGGCACGGTTGATCCAGGCAGGGCTACCGACGGAGGCGACCGTCGCCCATGTTCTGGTCTCTAAATATGCCGATCATCTTCCGCTGTATCGGCAGGCTCAGATCATGAGCCGACAGGGCGTCGATCTCGACCGGTCCACACTTGCCGACTGGGTCGGGCGAGCAGCGTTCGAATTACGTCCAGTCTTCGATGCGCTTATTGCCGATCTGAAGCGCTCGCCCAAATTGTTCATGGACGAGACACGTGCTCCGGTTCTTGATCCAGGCTCTCGTAAAACCAAGACCGGATACTTCTGGGCGTTGGCACGGGATGATCGCCCATGGGGCGGCGATGATCCGCCAGGTGTTGCCTTCACCTACGCGCCCGGTCGCGGAGGCATTCATGCTGAACGGATATTGCAGGGCTTCTCCGGCGTCCTGCAGGTCGATGGCTATGCCGGATACAACAGGCTGATCGCACCAGAGCGCGTTGGCCCGGACATTCGGCTTGCCTATTGTTGGGCACATGCTCGTCGCAAGCTGGTGGAGATCACCCGCAACGGAACAGCACCCATTGCCGAGGACGGCGTCAGACGGATTGGCGATCTGTACCGGATCGAAGCCGAATTACGCGGCCTTGATCCGGAGGCTCGTCTTGCTGGGCGGCAGGAACGGTCTACACCGCTTGTCGCCGACATGCAGGTTTGGCTCACGCATAACCGCGCCCGTATCGCAGCAAAGTCCCCGCTCGGCGAAGCCCTGGCCTACATCACCAAGTACTGGGATGGTCTCCAATTCTTCCTGACAGACGGTCGCATCGAGATCGACAACAACACCGTCGAGAGGACCATCCGGCCGATTGCACTGAACCGGAAAAACTCGCTCTTTGCGGGCCACGATGCTGGGGCTGAGAACTGGGCGACCGTCGCCTCGCTCATCGAGACCTGCAAACTGAATGCCATCGATCCTTTCGCCTACCTGACTGCCACGCTCACCGCCATCGTCAACGGTCACAGGCAGAGCCGGATTGATGAGCTGCTGCCTTGGAGCTTTGTCCCCAACTGCAATAGCGAAGCTACTGCTTGATATCCGAAAACGCTAATCGAGCAGGCGACGCACCATCATGACGTCATCGATCTCCCTGCCGTCATGTAAAGCCAGCAGGAATCCGACCGACCTCAGAGAAGCCTTCCCGCAAGTAGAAACGTATGGCCGCCGGGTTCTCCGCACTCACAGCCAGTTCCAACTGCAGAATCCCGATGTTACGGGCATAGTCTGCAACTGTCCCCAGGAGACTACGGGCAAGGCCGGTTCCGCGTAGGTTCTTGCGCACATAAACCATGATAATCGTGGCCCGATGAGCCATCTTGCTCGCACGTTGGCGGAGCAAACCGGTCATGCCCACAGGTTCGTCATCCCGAAACGCGACAAAAACCGGATCATGCAGACGCTGCTGCCATTCATCGACAGACAGTGAAACCCAGTCCTCATAGCTGCTTGCATAAAAGGTCGGTTCGGAGCGAAGCGCTTCCAGGCGAATGCGTCGAAATGCGTCCACTTGGTCTGCCTGAATACGCCTGACCGATAGCGAGCTTCCGTCCATCAATGGCCTCCTGCGATATACAGGCAAAGCCTATACGCGCGTTTCAATTCAATGCAACAAAGGAGGGCCGATAACATCAGAGCGTGGCCCAGAAACAGCGCTTACTCAGCGCCGAGAGCTGGCCGAGAAAGCAGTGGCGCAACGCTGTGTGAGTGTCACGCTGGCATGCAGGACATTTGGCGTCCGCGAGACCTGTTTTCGGTATAGCCCAAAGCGCAATGCCGGTAACGATGAGATCGCCGATCTGTTGCTTGGGCTTGTCAAGGTGAAGAAGACCTGGGGCTTCGGTCTCTGCTTCCTGCATATGCGCAATGTCCAAGGCTTTCGCTGGAACCACAAACGAGTCTACCGCATCTACCGGGAGCTTGAGCTGAACCTGAGGATCAAGCCCCGCCGGCGGCTGAAGCGCGAGAAGCCGGAGGAGATGGCGGTGCCCGATGCACCGAACGTGGTCTGGTCGATGGACTTCATGGCGGATCGCCTGCTGGACGGTCGCCAGTTCAGGCTTCGGTGCGCCACCTGAAGACCTTCACCGGCATTCTGCAGGCGGACGCCTATGGCGGCTATAATCCGCTGTTAAAGGGTGATCGCGATCCAAATCCTCTAAGGCAGGCGTTTTGTTGGGCACACTCGCGGCGCAAGTTCTTCGTGCTCGCCGACATTGCCACAAGCGCCAAGCGTGGAAAGAACGCCGCGCCGATCTCACCTATGGCGCTCGAAGCCGTCAAACGGATCGACGGCCTGTTCGATATTGAGCGCGAGATCAACGGTCTTACGGCCGATCAAC
>NZ_VEIU01000017.1:0-7182 GCF_007680755.1 Agrobacterium sp. DE0009 | reverse complement strand
CGGCTGGCCTAGCAGCGAAATCCATACCCTTATGCCGTGGAGCTACAAGGCCTGAACGGCCTCAGCTTGCCGCTTACATTACAGATCAGGCGGCAGCAAGCAATGTGGGGGTGGAACAGCGGTTACGGCGCTGAGATGGCCGCCTCATTTTTTTCCGAGAGCCTCCTTCAGCAGATCCGCCTGCATGCACAAATCGGCATACATCCGAATCAATCGGCGGTTCTCGTCCTCAAGAGCCTTCATCTGGCTCATCATAGAGGCATCCATGCCCCCATATTTTTGCCCGCCATTTGTAAAAACTGGCACTGCTGATGCCGTGCTCCCGGCAAAGCTCAGGTACGGGGACACCGCCTTCCGCTTGGCGCAACACAGCCATGATCTGGGCTTCGGTAAATCGGCTCTTCTTCATCAAAATCTCCTCGAGCATCTTGCCGAGAAAATTCTACTTTCGAAGCCCATTATTCGCGGGGAGGATTACCCAATCACTTCCGCAATCACCACCTTACTGTTGCTACAAAACAAACTCCGTGATTGACTGAATCCAGAGCCATAATATTCATAGCCCCGGCCGACAAATCGCGACTGCGACTTGCTACGAGCACAAAACCAGCATCCCTCCCATCTGAGGAAATTCCAATCATCGGCTTCCTAACAGTACCAACAGCTAAAACCTTTCCAGCTTCATCAGTAGAGACAACCGTTTTGCTCTTCGTTTCTGGCAACAGGTCCCCTGATACTTTATACCATCCCTCCTGCGTAGTTATAGCATATGAACCCGACTTGCAGTCTCCCTCATATCGAAACTGACCTGAAAATAGATTTGTATTGGCTAGGCGACTTCTGCGCTGTGAAAAGACTGAGAGGGCTTTCCCCTCCATTATAGGAGTCAATTGGCGAGCTGAGTCATTCATCGTGGCGGGATAGAGTGCATTTATATCAGGTGCGTCAAATGTTTTGTTAATAAGCGCGCTTTCAGCGCTCTCAAACCGCCGTCCCGCAATTTCGGCCTGAGCCATTCGATCAAACTGCGCAACAACTGACAGCCCGAATATCGCGACAAATAAGTAACTGACCCAACGAGACGGCCAAACCAATATGGGCGCGCGCAAAGATGAAATATATATAAAACAAAGCAACATACAAGAAATCGTAACATATCGGGAACTAATAGCTTCGGACAAAGGTAGACTTGAACGGCCCCAACCGATTGCCGCCGCGCTCAATCCTAGCCAAATCGTACAATACATTGGCCAAATCTCTGTTTTGCTCACGCGTCTTGAGAGGGTATCCACAATCAGTTTACCCACAACAATCAAGGCACAAATTGCCATCACTAATCCGAATAAAATCGAGATAGCGACAGAAATTTGATCATAGTCAAAGTGGGTTAGGTATCGGTAGTTCACTATTGATCCGAAGAACGAGCCGACAACCGTCGCCCCGAATACAAGGGCCGCGGCTAAATTATGGGGGCCTCCCGATCCATCTGAAGTGACGAATATCATCGCAACGAAAAGCAAGATGTACCCGGTGCCGAAACCTATTTTTGCGTATCTTCCAACGTCTTGATGGAGCCCCATCACTGCTAATATCGGCAGCAGTAAGACGCCAGACGCAAGCGAAAAGGAGGCGTAGATAGCGCATAACCAACATGCCAAGAGCCATACCCACGGTCGTGACGACAATGACGACCGATTAAGAAAGTAAATGGCCCAGCATCCGGACACAAAGCTACCTAGAAATCCAACTTGGAACGACCAAGTTATATTCGTAAATTGAGTGGCACTTAGTAAAATCGGTGCACACAAAAGGCTTTTTTCGAGGCTATTCGTTTCGAAACCGTCTAGGCCGAGGAACACGAGAAAAATCGCTGAGAGTAGAAAAAAGAAGATTGCCAAAAGCTGAAGCAGGCCTAAACCAAAGAAAAAATTACTATCAACATAAGAAAACGCTGCAATCGAATTAATAACATGCTCATTATGCACGATAAAATGAGAATAAAAATTGGATTCGTCCCGCAGTAGTCGCCAATTATCAAAATACGGAGCCGGCGAGAAGCTCGCATACACTACATACAAGTACGTAAGAATAAAAAATACAATTGCAGACACCGAGATATTTTTATGAGTCACAATCTTCGCCTTACCCTGCCGCATCAAATTTAGACCCGATCTCATTTTTGATCGCCAACGTTGCGGGCCGCGGATTCGCGTTTCCTTTCGTTCGGTATCGAATCGAAGGCCCGCAAGTTGAGATGGAGCAGGCTAAACACCTTCTACCCGAAATCCTTGTGAGACGCATACAGACGCAAACAATCGTTCAATAGCGTGAGCGATAGTTCCGTCTGCTAAGCCTCTTTCTACATCGAACCTATTTTCTCCTATCCTGAGAAGCGGCGACAACGCCAGTGGTTTGAACCAGAACATTGAGCCAGCAGGGAAAGTCCCGCGCCATGCGGTAATGTCGAGTTCCTCACTTAAGCTTTGAGTTTGCTGGAGGTCCCAGAACATGTTTTTGTCCGTATGTTCGATTATGGCATCGGATGGAGCTAGGAGCCCTATGCTATCGTCGACATCAATTCTCTCCATGCACTGTCTTGTTAGCAACGTCTGAAGCGCGGATCGTCGTAGTTCGCCTCCATCGTTTCGATATGCTGATATTTTTCCGTGGACTTTGCAGACGCTCGAATATCCAAGCGCCTCAATTTTTCGAAACACGTGTAAGAACGGTCTTATATCCCGCCCCCTGTTATCGACGATCTCAACCACAGCAGCCGGCAAATCTCTCCGCACAATCTGCGCCAAGTGTAGAGAGGTCACGGTGACGTAAACGTCCGGTGCGAATTCCGTCAAAGAGGAAATCGCTTTGACTAGATCATCCCATGCTTCCTCGTAGTGAAGATGTGAAATAATGGCGAACCTTGAATTCGCGCTGCTCGGATACGTAGGACTTTGATAAGCTTCGCCAGATATTTCGTAGTTCTCCATAACTGACCGCGTAGCCGCTAGGTAACCGAAACCATGTTTTTGATCTGGCTCCAGGTGAGTGCCCTCCGCCCACTCGTTCCACGCGTTAACAAAAGTTATCTTCTCATCAGGAGACAAGTTCACGTCTTTCGATACACGCTCGACGTTGCTAGAAAGCCACTGACTGTATCTTTTCAAAGAGAAATTAGAGAAAATTGTCGCCTGTTTTCCTTTCCTAGCAGTGTTATCCCACGATAAGGTTGCCGTGGGGAACACTTTGTACTCAACTTCCGGCGTCTTCACAGCATTAGAAACCGCCAAGTCGTAGTCAAAAATATTTCCACCAAAATCTAGATCCAAATCCTCTTTTTGATGCGCGATATCGTCGGTAAGAATGGTGTGCGGGGGAAACTCCATCGCCGCATCAAACCCAAATTCTCGAGGATCCCTGTGCCCAAAGGTTTGAGCACACACAATATACAGCCCCGGGAATCCAAACTCTTTTGCTTGGTTCCTCCAGGCTTCAAGTGTCTCAGCCATGTCCGGTATAATCGCGGCTCTATAGATAATAAATAAGGGTTTTCCGTCGATTTTAATGTAACGATCGTCCTCCAAGTAGGGCCGAAGATGCTCCAGCATCGCCTTAGAATCATCCAAAGAGTGGTTCTGAGCGATCAAAACGTCATTCTCTTGTCCGTCCCATCGGCGAGTCCAGTTTTCATTTGCCCAAATCATGCAAAACGGAATGTCTACCCTTGGATTGCTCAACATCTTTTGAAGGGGCGTCTCCATTAGTACTTTTCCAGCGAACCAATAGAAGTAGTACGCAAATCCGGACACACCGTAAGACCGCGCTAGACGGGCTTGTTCTTCCATAACCTCAGGGACCCTGAGGTCATAGTAACCTAGATGGATCGGACAATGGGGTTGATGATGGCCGAGAAATAGTGGCTTAGCTTTACCCACATTTGTCCACTCGGTGAAACCTTTTCCCCACCAAGCGTCATTTTCTGGGAACGGATGAAATTGAGGCAAATAGAAGGCTATCAGTTTTGGTATAGTTTCTAGTTTTGGTTGCTCATGATAGATGACGTATCCCTCATTTACAGTCGAATACTCCACGACAGGAATGTTCGGATCGATTGCTAAGCTCGTAACTGGTACTGACGAATGGCCGCTCGCTGGCCCCCCTATATAGTGATTGATGTCAAACTTTGTTTGCCATTTCTTCTTAGGTTTTCCCTTGAGCTTTCTGATCGAGTTTGACCAACGTCGAAGCGCGCGAGTCCGCCGCCACCATTTGTCCTCCACAATCCTGTTCGCATCTTCAACGATGGTATCCAAAGCCGCTTGTTGCACCCGTAGTCTTTCGATTGCGTCTGCATGTTTACGCGAAAGCTTCTCAAGACGTGACTGCAAATCCGCTTTCTCGGCGGCGACATCGATATCAAACTCACGCTCGCGGGTCTGCAATTGCTCTATCTCGGCGCGGGCCTGCTCAAGATCTTTGCGAACTTGCTCTAGTTCGGCGGATAAGCGCTTATGGGCAGCGAGGGCCGCCTCGATCTTTTGTGGTTGTAGTATTCCATCAGGGTCTTCGTAAAGCGAATTTGCAACATCTGGTAGCGTCCCATCTGATGCCAAAATCACATCGTACATCTGTGCATTGACACCATTAGATGAGCCCGCGGGCGTGTAAGTTTTGAACCCCGATTCTTGAGCGCCCCCGGCGATGATCGAAGCCGCGACAACCCGCTGCCCCAAGTGACGCGCATTCTTGAAGTAACGCGTTACCAAAGTAATAAAGTCTGACGTGTATAATTCGCGAAGGTGAAATGGATTTTTATATTTCGGCACATCGGAATAGACAAATTTATTGGGACTGGACATAATGAGCAGTCCACCGGGCATCAGAACACGTCTAATTTCATCCATCATCGATGCATGATCTGTCAGATGCTCGATAGTCTCAAAAGATACTACAACATCGACTGAGGAGTCCTCTAAAGGTATTGAAGTAGCGCTACCACATATGTATTTCAAAGTATCCCTTGCGTATTTTTCATTCGCATGGTCCACAGCATCCTTAGAAACGTCCACTCCTATAACGTTTCGAGCTTGCCTAGACAGAATTTCGGAACCGAAACCCTCGCCGCTGGCGATATCGAGAACAATTTTGTCTTTAACGAGATCCATCGCAATAAAGTACCGATGGTAGTGTTCTAGCTCGATCATTCCGCTGAACTCTGGAAGAAATCGCTCACCGTCAGCTTTTAGATTTGTTGTTTTCATGTAGACAGGCCTCCGGGGCGTTGAAAAAGCTAAGCCTTTTTTTCGGATGATGTGACCTGATTTACCACAGTTCGCCTTTTGTCAAGATGGCCTCCCTTTTGAGGGCCCTTCCTTCTGAAGTAAGGCACGTGCGACCGTCTCCTCGCTTCAGATAGCTACAGATTGGGCGAGCGACGATCATGTCCTTCGCGAGTGGATGAGCTCGATCAATTTGCTTCGCCGAAGCGCGGTTTTGATCTTTGAGCCCCGGCATCCACCATGGAGCGCATGAAAGTTGTGCTTGGTCAGATCGAGTCGTGTAATATGTTCGCGACAACATATTGGCGGCTACAATCCACTGTTAAAGGTTGATCGCGATCCAAATCCTCTAAGGCAGGCGTTTTGTTGGGCACATCTATGGACGCCGCCGACCTTGCAAGTGTAAAAATAGCTGCCTTGGCAATACCTGCGGCTGCAGTCATCTATTCGGCCTCTAAATGTGTCGCACCCTGCGACCCCGGCCTTGATGGTAGATCCGCAAACCAGCTCCCAATCACTCGACACGAACTCGAGGTTCGATGCGCCCAACGGGCTCTGCTGATCCCCGGTTAGCGCGGCTTTGCCATCACTTGCTGTTTATCCTCGCAACCACTCGACCAGCAGGTCGAATCCGAAACTCACGTGGCTCTTATTGTCGCGCCGTCACCGGGGTGCCCATAAGTCCCGCCGAACTTGAGCAACGCCCAAACAATACGAGCTGTCTTGTTTGCAACCGCGACAACCGCAACGTTGGCCGGGCGACGGTCCCTTAGCTCCGCAAGCCATGTCCAGGAACGACCGCGCCAGCGCATAATTGAGCGGCTGCCATGGATCAAGAGCCTTCGAAGGTGGCCGTCTCCGCGCTTGCTAATGCCGCCGAGGCTCTCTTTACCTCCCGTGGGATGTTGCCTCGGGACAAGACCAAGCCAAGCCGCAAAATGCCGACCCGATTTGAAGTCGGCCGGCTCTCTCATGGACGACACCAAGGCTGTCGCCGAACCACACCAACCCCAGGAATTGTCATCGATCTTCGGCAGGCATCGCTTCCCTTTACGATCTTCATAAGATCCCTATCGATGCGGAAGAGCTTCGTCTTCACCTCCCTGAGTTGCTCGACCAGATAGCGCAGTGCGTGGCGATCGACGGCTGGCAGTTCGTCAAATTCTTCGTCCTCGATAAGTTTTGTGAGAAGGCCGATGTTGTGAGCGCGATTGGGCGCAATGATGCCGAATTCGGCAAGGTGGCCACGGATCGAATTGATAAGCTGTGTCCGTTGGCGAATCAGCATCTCCCTAACCCGATGCAGAACCAGAACTTCCTGTTGTATCTCCTCCTTTATCGGCACGAAGCGCATCGTCGGTCGTGTGACGGCCTCGCAGATCGCTTCTGCATCAGCCGCGTCGCTTTTTGTTTGTCTTGACGTAGGGCCGCACACATTGCGCCGGTAGAAGGCGAACGTCATGGCCAACCTCACGAAGCAGCCGAGCCCAAAAATGCGAACCTGGACATGCTTCGAGCGCGACGAGAGCAGGTGGAAGTTTGCGAAGGAAAGTCTCTACCTCCTCCCGTTTGAGCGTGCGCCAAATAATGGGTTTGCCAACAGAATGCACGGCGTGAACCTGGAAAACAGACTTTGCGATATCGAGACCAATAACACTGACATGAGCTTCCATGATAAGCCTCCTGGTTGATTTGCCTCCATCATCGCTTGCGGCTGGCTCCGGCGGAAGGGGGCGTCCATACCATCACTCGCGGCGCAAGTTCTTCGTGCTCGCCGACATTGCCGCAAATGCCAAGCGTGGAAAGAACGCCGCGCCGATCTCGCCTACGGCGCTCGAAGCCGTCAAACGGATCGACGGCCTGTTCGATATTGAGCGCGAGATCAACGGTCTTACGGCCGATCAAC
>NZ_VEIU01000016.1:0-9273 GCF_007680755.1 Agrobacterium sp. DE0009 | reverse complement strand
TCACACGCTCTCACGAGAAACTCAGCACACTCACCCGCTTTCACGCGCATCAATTCCAAAAACCACTGAGGCCTGCCGACCCCCGGTACTGGCAGCTCCTCAGACGGCATCACACTCACCCGCCATCTGGTGGTTGACGCCGTCGGCTGGCCAAAATCATTCGCCTCCGTCTGCCGTCGCCATCGGCGGACACCAAGCGCCATCGTCCCGGTTCGCTCGGCAGCCAGCTGCAGGCGTCGGGAACTGACCATCGGCAGGCGGACAAGCTCGCCGACGACCGCCCCGAGACCGCCAAACGAGAGCCCCTCCTCCATATTGGCCAGAACGTCCTCTTCCCTGTCGGACTCCACGAAAATGACGCGGTCGGGATGAAGGCCAACCTGGGCAAGCGCCGGAAAAAACAGATCGGGCCGCGTCAGACACCAGATGACGGGGCCTTTGGTCCTGGCGGCAATGCCGGCCACAAAAAGCGCGGCAGCCGCTCCGTCGACCGTACCGGATCCGCCGCCCGCAAACTCATGCAGGGCTCCATAAGCAAGACCCCCGCCAGGCAAGGCCGCGTCGATTTCGGGGACGCCGAAGGCGAGTGTGCCAGCCCGTTTCGCGGCTGCGCCCTCCATCGAGGCAATGCGGTCGCGCAAGTCGCAGATCACATCCAAGACCCCTCCAGGAGCCCTGGGGAAACGGGCAGCAGTCATCGTTCACGGCTCCCTTCAAGGTCGTGTTCAAAGGATCGACATCAAGTCGCACGGCTATTTGTTCATTATTTGTTCTTATGGAGCAGAAGAGTCAAGCACCACATGGTTGAGGAAAATTACCGGCTCTAGCAAAAGACCGGGATTCAGAAAGGAATCAAGGCAGTGGAGAAAAAATGAATTTTTACTGAACTCGCGCCATCGCACGCGAAATGCTTCAGGCGGGACTTTAGCTGGACTTTCCTTTGTGCAGGGTTCCATATATTCGTGCGCACTACCACCCGAGGACTAGACCGCAGCCCCTATGTGAAAGGGATGCTGCCAAGAAGAGGCCCCTCGACTAATGTTCGTTTATAGCGTATCCCGGCCACCCGTAGTTCTTCCAGGGGATCTTCACACATCGATGACCAAGAGCCTCGCGGAGCTTAACCCGGACGATTAGACCACGGGGTCTCTTCCGACGAGAGCCGGTGTCTACAGCTTACCTTTTCTCAGGGAAAAACCTTATAAGCCGCGTATTCGCGAGCGCGTCTCTGCTTGCCGCATCAAAGAAGATGCAGCGTTCGATATTTATACGCAACTCTTTTGGCACTTCTGGTCCGCCGGCTTTCAGGAGCTTGTCGCTCATCGCAAGAAGAGCGGCCACTTCGACAGCACATCCGGCTGCAGACATAATGGGGGCTCCCGCTGGTCCGGATCGCATTTCTTCAAGATCATCGCTGGCGCTATAAAGCGTCAACAGATACCAGACCAGAAAGAATGCGGACCAGAGTATCATGCTTCCAAAAACATATGCTCGCATAAATACTCCCCGCTATCTGCTGAAGCCGGGAAGACCCTGGATGGCATGTCTAGGGAGTGGTGTGCGAGAGGGCAGACGTTCCCGTTTCTGCACCCCGAACAAAAACAGCATTTCCCCTTTGAGTTTCGAAGGGTCGGTCATTCCTCCCTGGAAAAGATCCATTATCTTACGGGTGGCCCTGACGAATGACCGGTCACCATCAATGCGCGGGTCGCTTTCAAAGCCGGCCTCTGACAACAGCGAGCGCAACATATTCAGATCGTGAGACGAAATCGGGCCGTATTGTGTGGCGGAAGACATCGCGTCCTCCTTTCGTTGGGGCCAAGGGATTTTACCTTGAAGCGGTAACGCCCTTTAAAAAAGCTACCGAAGGAAAAAGCCTGCGCGTTTTGAGGTTTATTAGCAAGGAAATTCCGATCGGCCCGAGCGCAGACACCACAAAATAATGACCGGCGGATGGATGTTGACCTCTGCTGAAGTTTTTCAAACCGTATTCGCTTGCGCGCGCAGCTATTGGGGCGCACTATAAGACGTCGGTAGCCATGTCACGGGCACTACTGGTTGAGGGTCGGTTTACCCTGGCCCCAAAGATAGGAGGACAATATGTCTTCCCACACCGGTTTTGCAGCCATCTCCCCTGAGGAGATGAAGATGATCCAGTCAGTCTTGAGCAGTGCCGGCTATAACGCCGCGTTGCTGCACAGCGACCGGCGACAATACAACACGGCCGCTTTTCTTGTAATGAGACTGTTTCTTGCGGGAGAAACATCTGCTGATGCTCTCGCTGGACAATTAAAGCGCCGTCTAGGGAACGCACTTGACCAGTCCTGCCAACCGCCGTCACTGCCTGAGGTCATCAAGAGTGTCCCACGCAACACTATATACGTCCTGAACTTTTTCAGGAAACCTCGTGATCGATCGAACGAGGGTTGATAAACAGGCCCGGACGAACGAGCGCGGGGCCCGACAAGCGATAACCTTATAAGTCCCTGAGAGTGCTGAATTCTCGCGGCAGAAAGAGTATGACTATGAAAGAGAGAAAGACATACACTGAAATCACCTTCGTGAATCCGTTCGTACTGCAGGGCCTGGTAACGCCCTTGGAAGCTGGAACATATCGTCTGGTTGTGGATGAACAATTTGTTGAGGGTCTCAGTTTCCCGTCGTATCAACCCGTAGCAACTCATCTTGAGATACCTGCGGTCTCCGCCCAATTGGTGACGCGCCAGTTTTTGCAGGTCTCCGCAGACGAGATTGAGGAGGCGCTGAAAAAAGACGCCCAATCCCAATGCAGCGAGCCCGAACAGTGATCGGCGCTTCACAAGATCGCCGGCGAGTATGATGTTCAGTTTGTAAACAAGCGGTAGTACAACGCCACTTGCGCGCCGCTTATTTTTCTCCAGCGGGAATTTATGTCCGATGTCGTGCGGAATGAGTAGGAAGGATATTCCGAACTAGATATTTGAAGCAACCGCTTTCAACCGGCTTCTCGCCTCAGCACGCTGCGGCAAAGTCTACTCTAGCCGCATCACCGATTTCAGCGGCATTTTCGCCGTCGAAACACCGCCGCCTCTGACGGCCTCAAATTCTGCGCCATCCGCAACTTCGTTCTTCAGAAGTTTCTCCGCTAGCATTTCTCTGGCTGCCTGCGCTGCTTGGGCGAGGGTTTGAAGGTCATCTGAGAGCATGGCGCCAATTAGATCGATCGAGAGACCATCAGCTTTCCGCACGTGGGAGAATTATCGATGCATGTTTTAGGTCCTGCATTCGCTTCCTGTCATAAACATCAGTTTGCCCATTTTTGCTGTGAGGACCGGGAACTGCTGACCAGCAGTGCGGTTCTGGTCGAAGCTCGCGATACGATTTCGTCCTTATGCTTGCCTTTCCACTCGCAAGCTGATGGATGTGAGGTGACCTTCACCGTCGTTGGGCGTGGAGGCCGTGCCAATCAGAGCGGGGACATTCTCGTGTTACGGCAATTCGGAGGCAAGAAGCTCCTGATAGTGGAGCACCGACCTATGCTGACTGCGGCATGCCGTAATCGGCTGGTCAACGCGGGGGCAACCCTTATAGGGCCGCTTCGATCGCCAGAAGACATTCTGGACGCATTGGTGGAGGGAGGCGTGGACGGCGCGATCCTAGACGTCGGCGCTGATGATGAAACGCTTGTCTCAGCGTTTATTATTCTTGAACGGGCGAACGTGCCGTTTGTCTTCGCGTCCCGTGCCAAATCGGACCGAGGCGGATTCTCCATGAGTGGTGATAGGCAAGCACTTCGGGAAATAGCTGACGCGCTCTTCGGTCCACCTGGCGCGTCGTTTACTCTTCATTGATTTTCGCTCAAGCTGTCGAATCTGCGCTCATGATAGAATTCTTCTGGTAGTTGATTATGAACGCGAAATTCCCGAAGTGCCACACGCCGCATCATCCTGAGGAAATCTGCATCGATTGGAGCATCGTCGGTTAGTTCGGGAAGTTCTTCAAGCATTTCGTCAATAGTCTTTTCCACACGGTGGATCTGCATCCGCTCATCGGCAGTGAAACGGATGGACCAACGGAAAAGTACACGTCGAAGTAAGTCGTGAGCGAAATCAGGCGGTAGGGGCAAGACTCGTCCTCCACCCGAGATAGGCGGGAGCACGTAGTAACCCTCAGTCGTCACCGCCTATGAATTCGGTTGGTGACAATGGGCGAAATATTACTCCCAAGCGGAATAAAGTCGAGCCCAATAGTTGGCCGGTACAAATTAATGCTTGCCTTGCGCTCGCATGCAAACATGCGGCGCCTAGAGGATCGTGGCCCGCGGGCCAGCTTATTCATGCTGTATTGCGGTGAAGTACAATCGGACCCCTGGCACCCTATTTGTCCGCGCCACTTCGAACGAGATCAGCAGTCCTGGCCTTCATCGCCAGGACGGTTCTTTCGCCAAGCGGAAGTTGAATATCTTCTCGGTTTTTCTTTGCGGCGGCGAATAGGACCGCTTTGAACCGGTCCGCATCTGGAGCTGTCAGCATCCCCGCGCCGACTTGGATCGCTTCTTGCCACGCCGGCCGCGCTTCCATGCCTCGTTGTAGACGAGGGCCAGATCGGCCAAAACACAATTGCAACCCGGTACGTCTAGGGCTCAGTTGAAGGCCCTTTTTCACCTGATCTGCCGGCCTTCATGCGGGCACAATCGCAGCGTATGAAGTACTATCGGCAGCCAACGTAACGGGCGCTGTCGTTAGGCAGCCAACACGCCCTAGCCCAGAGCTTTACAAGAGGCATGCAATGTCATCTATTGCCCAAATATCCAGATCCGAATTCGACCGGCTTAATTCTGTTCTTGAGAGCGCAGGAATGCGTGGTTTTGACGATAAAAAGCAACAATCGGCCCGAGACATGGCTGCGAGAGTATTGATCGAGCAGTTCCTTGAGGACGCATCTCAGGAATAGGAGAAAGCTGCCGGGTAGGAGGGCAAGCTCAGTCTGAGCGCTAATTCATGTCAATGTGAAAAACTGGTAGTAAGTAACCTGCCACCAACGGCGGTAAAATCACTGTACCGTGCTCACAGAGAAGAACTATCAAGGCTCGATTGGCCTTCGTTGTCAATTTCTGCATCGAGCAAGTCCTGTAGCGCCGCCTGCTCGGGGCTGTCGTGTCTCAGAAGCAAGAATTCATCAACACGCAATATCGTCTCATGTCCACCGGACGCTGAATTTGCATTGTGACGCACGACGGCCACACCGTCTTGTCTTTTCCCAACAGACCAGCTGTCGCCATTCGAACTTGTCGCAAACTGTTTGAAGTCTGTCATGTTCGCCGCCCTCTCTTCGTTCTCTAAAGTTAACCCGGACTGCACGTGAAGTGAAACCGCAAAAGTGCGAAATCACGCCCGGTCGAACGTGAACGACGTCAGCAAGGTCGTGACGAAATTGCTGGCCTTTTCCTTGACGAGCAGCTCCGTCCACTCGTCTGTTCCCAGAAATCTCAGATCAGTCTGAATACTGTCGACAGCTGCGGCCTCAATGCGTTCAATATGTTCTTTGAACTGCGCCTCGCCTCCACCGCGGTAAAGATCGCGAATAACCATCCTCAGGATCTCCTGGATGGCAATCTGCCAAGCGGTGTTAATCGTGTTCAACTCACTTGCTGTCGATGACATCGCTCTTCCTTCGCTATTCAAATGCCGTCGTCATTGTTGACCAAGGGCTCCTATGGCTGGACCGGAAACTGGTGCCAATGCGATCCGAGCTCGCTCAATCGGTCAAGCGAGTGGGCGAAATCGTCACGGATCGCCTTGCGATGAGTGCCGCTGTAACAGATGTTCGGTCGGCAAGCTCTTTTGCGAGGGGCGCGGCTCTAAGACGTGCTGTTTTTTCATCCCGCGCCTTAGCAACGGCTTGCCGATCATGCTCCGCAATATCCGATGCAATGACAGGAGCCAGAAGCTTTCTGAACGCGTTCTCTGCTTGCTGGCGGGGTCTGCTATGTCGTTGTGTCATGTTGTATCTACCTGTCCGGCCCAAGGCCAAAAAACAAAAAGGGCCAGGCGAAACGCCTGGCCCCAATGAAATTGCTCCCGGCAGTGCCAGTACATCCGTGGTCAAGGGGAAGCGGATCTCACTTATGCAGAATGCAGATTGGTCGCGGACATTTTGCCCGACTTGTTGTCGCGCTCAAGTTCAAAACCAATCTTCTGGCCTTCTACAAGCTCTCGCATTCCTGCACGCTCGACGGCCGAGATATGAACAAATGCATCTGCGCCGCCATTGTCAGGCTGAATGAAGCCGAAGCCCTTTGTGGAGTTAAACCATTTTACTGTGCCAGTGGTCATGATGAACCCTTTCCAAGCATAGAGTGACGTACCGCGTAACGAATGCGACGCGGGCAAGTACCGACTGATTTTGAAAGAGAAGTTCGCTTAGAGCGCGGTGCCAATCGCACGATAGACAAGCTTGGCAAGCAAAAGATCGATGACCAATTAATACCGCCCTCGGGAGTGTCTGTCAATGAAAAGTTTATGCCTCTTTCTACAATCAACCTTCGATTGCATCGACGGAGATAATGATCCCTGCACGGAACGCAGGTGCAGAATCATTCCTCGAGGAATTAAAGCCACGATCACCACTCGTTATGCGAGTCTGCGCTAGACGCTTGATTCCGGTGCATCATTTTGCGGCCACAAACGTTTCCTCGTCAGGAAACGCAAAGAGGAGGCCTGTTATGAGCAAGCGTGAACTGATCGATACCGGAACCGACAAGCGTTATGTGCGCCGCGATAAGAACGGAAAGTTCAAGGAAAGCGTCGGCGTCTCGCGATCGCTCTCCGCCGACGCACGCCACGGTGCGAAGCATGATGCAAAACCGGGCCAGGGTGACCGGGGTGATCGCAAACACTGACGAACCCCGGTGAAGCTCGCTACGTATAACGTCAACGGCATCAACGGCCGGCTCGAGTTCCGCGCCGCCAGATCGAGAGCGCAGGCTACGGCGCCATCCAGCATGGGCAGATGGCGTTGCAATCCTTGCCCGGGGTGGATCTGGGCGGTCGACTTGAAAACTGAGGCACCGCGGCGACGCTACACCTATCAGAGGGAGTGGTAAGCACGTGTTGGTGTGGACGGCTCTGAGACCTCGGAGATCCGTGGCATGATGGATGGCCATGGATCCATGAGCGAGAGGAGCGCTTACCATGAAGACCATGATACGGATTGGAATGGACACATCGAAGAACGTGTTTCAGTTGCACGGTGTCGACCAAACTGAGGGTGTCGTAATACGCCGACAGTTACGACGTCGGGAAATGATCAAGTTTTTCGAGAGTACGCCTCCCACTTTGATCGCCATCGAGGCCTGTGGCAGCTCGCATCACTGGGGGCGTTTACTGAGTGCCTTCGGACACGAAGTACGCCTGATCCCACCGCAATATGTAAAGCCGTACGTGAAACGAGGAAAGAATGATGCAGCGGATGCTGAAGCTCTATGCGAAGCAGTCAGCCGTCCGTCGATGCGGTTCGTTCCTGTAAAATCGAAGGAACAGCAGGCGGCCTGTATGTTGATGAGCGTTCGAGAACGTATCGTTGGCATGAAGACGCAGCTATCGAACGCAATCCGCAGCTATGCGGCTGAGTTCGGCATCATTGGGCCACCTGGTCGCCAAAACGTCAACGCGTTGATCAAGCGGACACGCGAGTGATGATACGCTTCCTCAGCTTGCGAGAGAGCTATTCAATCTTCAGGCTAAAGAATATCAGGCAGTAGAGGCTAGGCTTGAAGCGGTCGAAGCCAAGCTGATGAAGTGGCACCGAACCGACGATGTCAGTAGGCGGATTGCGACGATCCCAGGCATAGGACCGATTGGGTCAACGATGTTAAGCGTCAAGGCGCCCCCGGCCGAAAACTTCAGCTCGGGTCGCCACTTTCCCGCTTGGCTTGGTTTGACCCCTAAAGACCACTCGACCGGTGGTCGGGTTAGATTGGGTGGCATCACCAAGGCAGGCGATCCGTCGATCCGATCAACGCTGATTGTCGGTGCAACCGCCCTACTAAGACATGTGAGGAAGGCCGAACGAAGCCTTCACGTTGGCTCGCTGCAATGCTGGAGCGTAAGCCACCGAAATTAGTCGCGGTAGCGCTGGCAAACAGGTTCGCCCGCATCGCTTGGCGACTTATGATATCCGGCGGCGTCTATGAAAAGCCGGAAGGTCCCGAACTATCCGCTGCAGTGTAGCCTGAACAATCCGGCCAACTTTCCAGAGCGAACGGCCGAGTAACCGAACTTGCAGGAACGAGTAGATGGAATGACCGATTGGTCGGTACCCGCGACAGTCCGAAGATTGCACTGGCGAAAAAATGTCGCGCATGTGTTTGGAGCGTGGATAGCGAACACCATCTTGGCCAGCAGATAAAATCTGCATCGACAGGCCGGACATCTGATTGCAAGCAATCGCGTTGTCCGTATACTCAGATCCTGACGAGGGAGGAGCCGTCCAGATCTGCAATCTTTATCGCATGGAAGACAGGGACTGGGTCTCGAAATGGGCCCAGGATGCCGAAAGCTTTATCAACCTGATGCCGGCGTATCAGATGAACCCTGACCAAATGGGGCCCATCGTCCGCAACACTGCGGATGGCAAGAAGCAGCTTGTGCATGCGCGATGGGGCCTGCCCTCACCGATTTTCGTGCAAAAGAAGGCTGCGGAAGCAAGAGCGGATAAGCTTAAGGCCAAGGGCAAGGCCGTCGATATCAACGAACTCATTCGCATGGAGCCCGACCGTGGCGTAACCAATGTCCGCAAGCTCAACCTGCCTCACTGGACGAGATGGTTCGGCGTCGAGCACAGGTGCCTCGTGCCCGTCACCAGCTTTGCCGAACCGGATCCTGCGAGCAAACAGGACGGTGGCAATGTGCCTAACGCCTGGTTCGCTCGCGACGAGACAAAGTCGCTAATGTTCTTCGCTGGTATCCACGTGCCGCAATGGAAGAGCGTCCGGAAGGTAAAGGATGGAATGACCACGGACGATCTCTATGGCTTCCTGACCACGGATCCCAATGATCTCGTCAAGCCAATCCACGAAAAGGCCATGCCTGTTCTGCTGCTGACGAAGGAAGAAACCGATATCTGGATGCGGGCGCCGTGGGACGAAGTTAAACACCTCGCCCGCCCACTTCCAAACGATGCGCTCATCATCCTGTCACGTGAGCCTTATGGATCGTCAATCGTATCGAAATCTGGCGAGCCGGTTGAGCAAGACGGTCTGGTGTAACGGATTAGCTGTTTCGCTCGGCAGGA
>NZ_VEIU01000015.1:0-19481 GCF_007680755.1 Agrobacterium sp. DE0009 | reverse complement strand
GCGATGGAAGAAAAGCTGCGCTTCGCTATCCGCGAAGGCGGCCGTACCGTCGGCGCAGGCATCGTCGCTTCGATCGTTGAATAACGATCGCTAACGATGCCGTAAGCCTGCCGACGGCAGTCAAGATGTGCAAATGGCGCGCAAGCGCGATTTGCACGCGGCGCAGGCATCGTTGCTTCGATCGTCGAGTAATCTTTCAGCCGGGCGACCGGATGTGGAATAAAACAAAAAACGGCGGCGCCATGGGTGCCGCCGTTTTTGTTTGTATGCTCTCCTGGCTGGGCTTTTATACTTGATAATGACACCAAAAATTTTTAGGTTCCGCCGAAATCGGCCGGGTTCAACTGGCTTTGGGTCGCCACAGGACTGGCGTCTCGATTGCGTGTAAGTGCGGCGTGCGTCGCTTGGGAGGGGCGTATTCCAATGTCTGATTTAACCGCGGTTCTGACGAGTCACCGTCGTCCGGACCTTTTGGTCGCAACGCTGGACGCTTTTTTTGCGACGAATGATTATCCCCTGCATGAGTTCATCGTCATCGAGGATTCGGACGATGCCACGGTGCTGGATATTCCCGCCCGTTACCCTGGCCAGCCGCTCAGGGTTATCCTGAACGGCGTCAATCTTGGCCAGCACCGCTCCATCGATAAGGCCTATTCGCAGGTTCAGACACCTTACATCCTTCACCTTGAAGATGACTGGACTTTTCCGGTCGAGGGAATTGTTGCGCGGGGCCTTGAGGTATTGAAGCGTGAGCCCGAGGTCGGGCTTGTCCAGTTGCGGACTGATGAGGACATGCCTGCTGCCATCAAGAAGATATCGGCGGGGCCGGGCGATCGCGGATACTGGAAGATTCCGCGGGCCGCTCACCGGGTTTGGCACAGCTTTACCTTCAATCCGACGCTGAAGCGGCTGGCCGATTATCGGAAGCTTCCGCATGGCTATGCCGGTTTCGCCAGCGAAGCCGAGATCAGCCTCTATTACAAGGATCAAGGGGTAATCATGGCGTGGCTTTCCGATACGAAGGTCACCCACCTCGGTTATGGCAGAAGCAATTACGGCTCCAAGACACCGCGCGGCATTGCCGGGTGGATGCTGCAGGCGCAACGATTCTTTTCCCTCGCGACGCTGAAGAAGTGGAAGCGCTCGGTCGCGCGCCGGGTCGCCCACGCCAAACGCAAGCGCGATGCCGGGGCCGCTTATCCAGTCGATCGTTCCCAGGTCGAACCCTGAGCCGGCATGGCGTTGCCTGAAGAGGGCAAAGCGTGGCGGGGATAAACTTCGGACAAGTGACAAAAAGCTCTTGCCATTCTTTTCCCTGCACCTTAAAGGAGCGCATACCGAATTGGCCAAGCGATTTCGCGGTCGATTCAGGTGACGAAGGGGTATAGCTCAGTTGGTAGAGCGGCGGTCTCCAAAACCGCAGGTCGGGGGTTCGAGCCCCTCTGCCCCTGCCACTTTCCATTCGCAAGCGCGGTTTTCGCTGCATGGCAGATGGGGCCGGTTTACCGGCGAATTTCGCCGAATGTCGATTTCCTCTTGTTAAAAGCGGAATCGGTGTTTATGTAGGGTCAAAACAGACACGCGGTGCGTGGGGCTGATTAGTTCGGCTTTACGCGCCGTAATTGCGTGGGCAGTCAATGGCATCCAAAACCAACCCGTTTACGTTTCTGCAGCAGGTTCGCGCCGAAGCGTCAAAGATCACTTGGCCGTCGCGCCGCGAGACCATGATTTCGACGGCAATGGTGCTGGTGATGGTCATTTTTGCGGCTCTGTTCTTCTTTGCTGCGGACCAGCTCATCGGCTGGCTGCTCAGCCTGGTGTTGAACGTCGGCCGGTAACGGCACGCTCAAAGGCCCGGTAGAAGGATCGAACGGAGAAAAAAATGGCAGCGCGCTGGTACATCGTTCACGCTTATTCGAATTTTGAAAAGAAGGTCGCTGAGTCGATCGAAGAAAAAGCCCGTCAGAAGGGTCTGGATCATCTTTTTGAAAAAATCCTCGTGCCGAC
Source organism: Agrobacterium sp. DE0009 (assembly GCF_007680755.1). Taxonomy (NCBI): domain Bacteria; kingdom Pseudomonadati; phylum Pseudomonadota; class Alphaproteobacteria; order Hyphomicrobiales; family Rhizobiaceae; genus Agrobacterium; species Agrobacterium sp. DE0009. The sequence continues at coordinate 17,474 of NZ_VEIU01000015.1, read as the reverse complement.
CGAAAAGGTTGTCGAGGTGCGTCGCGGTCGCAAGGTCGATAGCGAGCGCAAGTTCTTTCCAGGTTACGTGCTGGTGCGCGCCAATCTGACGGATGAGGCCTACCACCTCATCAAGAACACGCCGAAGGTTACCGGTTTCCTCGGTTCGGACAGCAAGCCTGTTCCGATCCCGGATTATGAAGCCGAGCGTATTCTCGGTCAGGTTCAGGAAGGTGTCGAGCGTCCGAAGTCGTCGGTTTCGTTCGAGATCGGCGAACAGGTTCGCGTTTCCGACGGTCCGTTCGCGTCGTTCAACGGCGTGGTTCAGGATGTCGACGAAGAGCGTTCGCGCCTGAAGGTGGAAGTTTCGATTTTCGGCCGCGCTACGCCGGTCGAGCTGGAATACAATCAGGTCGAGAAGGTCTGATTGGCGGGGCGAAGCCCCAAGCGCGTGGAAGGCAAACTGGCTCTTTAAGCCGGGGCAGGGCGCCGCACCACGCAACCGCAGCCGCCGGAGCAATCCGGCTTAAGAGAAGCCGGGCAACCGGTTTGAATTGAAAGGCAGAGAGATATGGCTAAGAAAGTTGCAGGCCAGCTCAAGTTGCAGGTAAAGGCTGGGTCGGCCAATCCGTCCCCGCCGATCGGTCCGGCACTTGGTCAGCGTGGCATTAACATCATGGAATTCTGCAAGGCGTTCAATGCCGCCACGCAGGAAATGGAAAAGGGTATGCCGATCCCGGTCGTCATCACCTACTACCAGGACAAGTCCTTCACCTTCGTCATGAAGCAGCCGCCGATGACCTACTGGCTGAAGAAGGAAGCGAAGATCACCTCCGGTTCCAAGACGCCTGGCAAGGGCGCCAAGGTCGGCTCCATCACCAAGGCTCAGGTCAAGACGATCGCTGAAGCCAAGATGAAGGATCTGAACGCAGCCGACATCGAAGGCGCAATGGCAATGGTTGAGGGCTCCGCCCGCGCCATGGGCCTGGAAGTGGTAGGTTGATCATGGCCAAGGTAGCAAAGCGCATTCAGAAGATCCGCGAAGGTGTGGATCCCAACAAGCTCTACGTTCTCACCGACGCCATCTCGATGGTCAAGGAACGTGCTGTCGCCAAGTTCGACGAAACCGTTGAAGTTTCGATGAACCTCGGCGTTGACCCGCGCCATGCGGACCAGATGGTTCGTGGCGTTGTCAACCTGCCGAACGGCACCGGCCGTGACGTTCGCGTCGCCGTTTTCGCCCGTGGCGCCAAGGCTGACGAAGCCAAGGCTGCCGGCGCTGACGTTGTTGGTGCGGAAGAACTGGTTGAAATCGTCCAGGGCGGCAAGATCGACTTCGATCGTTGCATCGCGACCCCGGACATGATGCCGCTCGTCGGCCGTCTCGGCAAGGTACTCGGCCCGCGCGGCATGATGCCGAACCCGAAGGTCGGAACCGTGACCATGGACGTTGCCGGTGCTGTCAAGGCATCCAAGGGCGGCGCTGTCGAATTCCGCGTCGAAAAGGCCGGTATCGTACACGCTGGCGTTGGCAAGGCTTCGTTTGACGCCAAGGCTCTTGAAGAAAACATCAAGGCTTTTGCCGATGCTGTCATCAAGGCAAAGCCGACGGGTGCCAAGGGCAACTACGTCAAGCGCGTCGCGATTTCCTCGACCATGGGTCCAGGCGTCAAGATCGACCCTTCGTCGGTTACGGCTTAATCAATTCTCGCGCTTCCTGACGGAGGTGTGAATAAAAGAATTTCCGGCTCCCAGGGAGCCGGAGATTTCCGGGGAAACCCGGAACTCCTGTCCGAGATTGCGGGTGGCCTTGTCTTTCGGGATTTGGCCTTAATCATTCAACCCGCATGAGACGGGTGAGGCTGGATTTGAGGCATCTGTCGATGCCTGACTGTCCGGTTCGAACCTGGTGTGCCTGTGCCTGAAGCCGTTTGCGGCGACAGAGCGGGGGACAGGATCCTCGAGCGTCGCTCGGGATCTTTGTAAAAAGGTCCCTTGGGGCAAAGGCAAACCCGACGGGTTCACAATCATGTGGTCCCGTCTACTGGAGACAGACAGTGGAAAGAGCGGAAAAACGCGAATTCGTCACGGAGCTGAACGAAGTCTTCAAGGCTTCCGGTTCGGTTGTCGTGGCCCACTATGCTGGTGTCACCGTTGCGCAGATGAACGACTTCCGTTCGAAGATGCGCGCTGCCGGAGGCACCGTCAAGGTCGCGAAGAACCGCCTGGCCAAGATCGCTCTTCAGGGTACGGAGTCGGAAGGGATGACAGATCTCTTCAAGGGCCAGACGCTGATTGCATACAGCACTGACCCGATGATCGCTCCGAAAGTCGTCATGGATTTCGCCAAGACCAACGACAAGGTCGTTGTTTTGGGCGGCGCCATGGGCGCAACCACGCTCAACGCCGAAGCAGTCAAGTCGCTTGCGACCCTGCCTTCGCTCGACGAGCTGCGTGCAAAGCTGCTGGGCCTTCTCAACGCCCCGGCAACGCGCGTCGCTACGGTTGTCGCTGCACCTGCAAGCCAGCTGGCACGGGTGTTCTCGGCTTACGCCAAGAAGGACGAAGCCGCTTAAGGCGGTTTTTCGCTGTAAATATTCAAACTGGTTCGAACTGAACAAAAGGAACTATCAAAATGGCTGATCTCGCAAAGATCGTAGAAGACCTCTCCTCGCTGACCGTTCTGGAAGCTGCAGAACTGTCCAAGCTTCTCGAAGAAAAGTGGGGCGTTTCCGCTGCTGCTCCGGTAGCCGTTGCTGCTGCTGGCGGCGCTGCTGCTGCTGCTGCTCCGGAAGAAGAAAAGACCGAGTTCGACGTTATCCTGGTTGACGCTGGCGCCAACAAGATCAACGTCATCAAGGAAGTTCGCGGCATCACCGGCCTCGGCCTCAAGGAAGCCAAGGACCTCGTTGAAGGCGCTCCGAAGCCGGTCAAGGAAGCCGTTTCCAAGGCTGAAGCTGCTGATCTCAAGAAGAAGCTTGAAGACGCAGGCGCCAAGGTTGACGTTAAGTAATCTTGCGATTGCTGGCGGGAAGGGGTTTAATGCCCCTTTCCGTCGTCATCGTTTCTGAAACTTATTACCCAAAAGCCGCTTGAAAACGGCTTTTGGGTAATGGGTTCTTCAAGAGAATGGTTCCGAACCGGCTCATCTAGGCAATCCGGCCTGATCGATCCGGGATGTGGAACGAGATTGATGTTACCCATTGCTTGACGGGATCGACTGGCCATCGGTTCCCGTCCGTTGCAGGCCCGGATGCAATTTTAAAGGAGCGACGATGGCTCAGACCCTTTCGTTTAACGGTCGCAGGCGCGTACGCAAGTTTTTCGGCAAAATTCCAGAAGTAGCGGAAATGCCGAACCTCATCGAGGTTCAGAAGGCTTCGTATGACCAGTTTCTCATGGTTGACGAGCCCAAGGGTGGCCGTCCCGACGAGGGATTGAATGCCGTATTCAAATCCGTATTCCCGATCACCGATTTCTCGGGCGCGTCCATGCTTGAATTCGTATCCTACGAATTCGAAGCGCCGAAGTTCGACGTCGAGGAGTGCCGTCAGCGCGATCTGACCTATGCAGCGCCGCTGAAAGTGACGCTGCGCCTCATCGTGTTCGATATCGATGAAGATACGGGTGCGAAGTCCATCAAGGACATCAAGGAACAGTCCGTTTACATGGGCGACATGCCGCTCATGACCAATAACGGCACGTTCATCGTCAACGGCACCGAGCGCGTCATCGTTTCGCAGATGCACCGCTCGCCGGGCGTGTTCTTCGACCACGACAAGGGCAAGAGCCACTCTTCCGGCAAGCTGCTCTTCGCTGCGCGCGTGATCCCTTATCGCGGTTCCTGGCTCGATATCGAATTCGACGCCAAGGACATCGTCTATGCGCGTATCGACCGCCGCCGCAAGCTGCCCGTAACCTCGCTCCTGATGGCGCTTGGCATGGACGGCGAAGACATTCTGTCGACCTTCTACACCAAGGCTTCCTATGAGCGCGACGGCGACGGCTGGCGCATTCCGTTCCAGCCCGAAGCGCTGAAGAACGCCAAGGTCGTCACCGACATGATCGACGCCGATACCGGCGAAGTCGTTGTCGAGGCCGGCAAGAAGCTGACGCCGCGCGTGATCCGCCAGCTCTCCGAAAAGGGCCTCAAGGCGCTGAAGGCGACCGACGAAGACCTGTACGGCAACTATCTCGCCGAAGACATCGTCAACTACGAGACGGGTGAAATCTACCTCGAAGCTGGTGACGAAATCGACGAGAAGACGCTCGGACTGATCCTGCAGTCCGGTTTTGACGAGATCCCGGTTCTCAACATCGACCACGTCAATGTTGGCGCCTATATCCGCAACACGCTGTCTGCGGACAAGAACGAGAACCGTCAGGAAGCGCTGTTCGACATCTACCGCGTCATGCGTCCGGGTGAGCCGCCGACCATGGATTCGGCGGAAGCGATGTTCAACTCGCTGTTCTTCGATGCAGAGCGTTACGATCTGTCGGCCGTTGGCCGCGTGAAGATGAACATGCGTCTCGACCTCGACGCGGAAGACACCGTGCGCACCCTGCGCAAGGAAGACATCCTCGCGGTCGTCAAGATGCTGGTCGAGCTGCGCGACGGCAAGGGCGAAATCGACGACATCGACAACCTCGGCAACCGCCGTGTCCGTTCGGTCGGCGAGCTGATGGAAAACCAGTATCGTCTGGGCCTTCTGCGCATGGAACGTGCGATCAAGGAACGTATGTCCTCGATCGAAATCGACACCGTGATGCCGCAGGACCTGATCAACGCGAAGCCGGCAGCTGCTGCCGTTCGCGAGTTCTTCGGTTCCTCGCAGCTGTCGCAGTTCATGGACCAGGTGAACCCGCTTTCGGAAATCACCCACAAGCGCCGTCTTTCGGCTCTTGGACCGGGTGGTCTGACCCGTGAGCGCGCCGGCTTCGAAGTCCGCGACGTTCACCCGACCCATTACGGCCGTATTTGCCCGATCGAGACGCCGGAAGGCCCGAACATCGGTCTGATCAACTCGCTTGCAACCTTTGCCCGCGTCAATAAGTACGGCTTCATCGAGAGCCCGTACCGCAAGATCACCGAGGGCAAGGTCACCAACGACGTTATCTACCTCTCCGCGATGGAAGAGGCGAAGTATTACGTCGCGCAGGCCAACGCGCCGCTTAATGAAGACGGTTCTTTCTCGGAAGAGTTCGTCGTCTGCCGTCACTCGGGCGAAGTCATGCTCGCACCGCGGGACAACATCAACCTGATGGACGTTTCACCGAAGCAGCTCGTTTCGGTCGCAGCGGCTCTCATTCCGTTCCTGGAAAACGACGACGCCAACCGCGCTCTCATGGGCTCGAACATGCAGCGTCAGGCCGTTCCGCTTCTGCGCGCCGAGGCGCCTTTCGTGGGCACCGGCATGGAACCGATCGTTGCGCGTGACTCCGGCGCTGCCATCGCGGCTCGCCGCGGCGGTGTCGTCGATCAGGTCGACGCGACGCGTATCGTTATCCGCGCTACGGAAGATCTCGATGCAGGCAAGTCCGGCGTTGACATCTACCGTCTGCAGAAGTTCCAGCGTTCGAACCAGAACACCTGCGTCAACCAGCGTCCGCTGGTCGCCGTCGGCGACATCATCTCCAAGGGTGATATCATCGCGGATGGCCCGTCGACCGACCTCGGTGACCTGGCTCTCGGCCGCAACGCGCTCGTCGCGTTCATGCCCTGGAACGGCTACAACTACGAAGACTCGATCCTGATGTCGGAACGTATCGTTTCCGACGACGTGTTCACCTCCATCCACATCGAAGAATTCGAAGTGATGGCCCGTGACACGAAGCTTGGTCCGGAAGAAATCACGCGCGACATTCCGAATGTTTCGGAAGAAGCGCTGAAGAACCTCGACGAAGCCGGTATCGTTTACATCGGTGCGGAAGTTCAGCCGGGCGACATCCTCGTCGGCAAGATCACGCCGAAGGGCGAAAGCCCGATGACGCCGGAAGAAAAGCTTCTGCGCGCCATCTTCGGTGAAAAGGCTTCCGACGTTCGCGACACTTCCATGCGCATGCCTCCGGGCACGTTCGGTACGGTCGTCGAAGTCCGCGTCTTCAACCGTCACGGTGTGGAGAAGGACGAGCGCGCGATGGCTATCGAGCGCGAAGAGATCGAGCGTCTGGCAAAGGACCGCGACGACGAGCAGGCGATCCTCGACCGTAACGTTTACGGCCGTCTGATCGACATGCTGCGTGGCCAGGTTTCGATTGCCGGTCCGAAGGGCTTCAAGAAGGGCGTCGAGCTCTCCAACGCCGTCGTCTCCGAATATCCCCGCTCGCAGTGGTGGATGTTCGCCGTCGAGGACGAGAAGGCTCAGGCCGAGATCGAAGCACTCCGCGGCCAGTACGACGAGTCCAAGTCGCGCCTTGAACAGCGCTTCATGGACAAGGTTGAAAAGGTCCAGCGCGGCGATGAAATGCCTCCGGGCGTGATGAAGATGGTCAAGGTCTTCGTTGCGGTCAAGCGCAAGATCCAGCCGGGCGACAAGATGGCCGGCCGTCACGGTAACAAGGGCGTCGTTTCGCGTATCGTTCCGGTCGAAGACATGCCGTTCCTCGAAGACGGCACGCATGTCGACATCTGCTTGAACCCGCTCGGCGTGCCTTCGCGCATGAACGTCGGCCAGATCCTCGAAACCCACCTCGCATGGGCATGCGCAGGCATGGGCAAGAAGATCGGCGAGATGCTCGAAGAGTATCGCAAGACGATGGACATCAGCGAGCTTCGCAGCGAGCTGACGGAAATCTACGCGTCTGAAGCCAATGACGAGGTTCAGCGTTTCGACGACGACTCGCTCGTCAAGCTTGCCGAAGAAGCCAAGCGCGGTGTTTCCATCGCGACTCCGGTCTTCGACGGTGCGCATGAGCCTGACGTTGCCGCGATGCTGAAGAAGGCAGGTCTGCATGAATCCGGTCAGTCCGTTCTTTACGACGGCCGTACCGGTGAGCCGTTCGACCGCAAGGTCACCGTCGGCTACATGTACATGATCAAGCTGAACCACCTTGTCGACGACAAGATCCACGCTCGCTCGATCGGTCCTTACTCGCTCGTTACCCAGCAGCCGCTGGGCGGCAAGGCGCAGTTCGGCGGACAGCGCTTCGGGGAAATGGAAGTCTGGGCTCTGGAAGCATACGGCGCGGCTTACACGCTGCAGGAAATGCTCACCGTCAAGTCGGACGACGTGGCTGGCCGTACCAAGGTTTACGAAGCGATCGTCCGTGGCGACGACACCTTCGAAGCCGGTATCCCCGAGAGCTTCAACGTTCTCGTCAAGGAAATGCGGTCGCTCGGCCTGTCCGTCGAGCTGGAAAACTCGAAGATCGAGAACCAGCCCGAAGACCAGCTGCCTGACGCGGCGGAATAAACACGACAGAGGCGGGCGCCTGAGAGGGCGCCTGCCGGTTTCCCGAGCGGTCTTTGCGGTTCGGGATACTTTCGCCGCATTATGCGGTTAATCCGTATTTAAAGCTCTGGACGGCGACCCGGGAAGAAGCCGGTCCAGATGCAAACAGGGGCAGCAGCTAGCCTCTCAAGGAGACAAGGCATGAACCAAGAGGTCATGAATCTTTTCAATCCTCAGGTGCCTGCGCAGCATTTCGATTCCATCCGGATTTCGATCGCTTCGCCGGAAAAAATCCTGTCGTGGTCCTACGGCGAGATCAAGAAGCCGGAAACCATCAACTACCGTACGTTCAAGCCTGAGCGTGACGGTCTTTTCTGCGCGCGTATCTTCGGGCCGATCAAGGACTACGAGTGCCTGTGCGGCAAGTACAAGCGCATGAAGTACAAGGGCATCATCTGCGAAAAGTGCGGCGTCGAAGTCACGCTGTCGCGCGTTCGCCGTGAGCGCATGGGCCACATCGAGCTCGCAGCGCCGGTTGCCCACATCTGGTTCCTGAAGTCGCTTCCTTCGCGTATCTCGACCCTGCTCGACATGACGCTGAAGGATGTCGAACGCGTTCTCTATTTCGAGAACTACATCGTCACCGAGCCTGGCCTCACTTCGCTGAAGCAGAACCAGCTTCTGTCGGAAGAAGAGTACATGATCGCCGTCGACGAGTTCGGCGAAGACCAGTTCACCGCCATGATCGGCGCTGAAGCCATCTATGAGATGCTGGCTTCGATGAACCTCGAAAAGATCGCCGGCGACCTGCGTGCCGAACTTGCTGAGACCACGTCTGATCTCAAGCAGAAGAAGCTGATGAAGCGCCTGAAGATCGTCGAGAACTTCATGGAATCCGGCAACCGTCCGGAATGGATGATCATGAAGGTCGTTCCCGTGATCCCGCCGGACCTGCGTCCGCTGGTTCCGCTGGATGGCGGCCGTTTTGCGACGTCCGACCTCAACGATCTCTATCGCCGCGTCATCAACCGTAACAACCGTCTGAAGCGCCTGATCGAGCTTCGTGCGCCTGGCATCATCATCCGCAACGAAAAGCGTATGTTGCAGGAATCCGTCGATGCGCTGTTCGACAACGGCCGTCGCGGCCGTGTCATCACGGGTGCCAACAAGCGCCCGCTGAAGTCGCTCTCCGACATGCTCAAGGGCAAGCAGGGCCGCTTCCGCCAGAACCTTCTCGGCAAGCGCGTCGACTATTCCGGCCGTTCGGTTATCGTTACTGGTCCGGAACTGAAGCTGCACCAGTGCGGCCTGCCGAAGAAGATGGCGCTCGAACTGTTCAAGCCGTTCATCTACGCCCGCCTCGACGCCAAGGGTTACTCCTCGACCGTCAAGCAGGCCAAGAAGCTGGTTGAAAAGGAAAAGCCAGAGGTCTGGGATATCCTCGATGAGGTCATCCGCGAACATCCGGTTCTGCTGAACCGCGCACCGACGCTGCACCGTCTGGGTATCCAGGCCTTCGAACCCATGCTGGTCGAAGGCAAGGCCATCCAGCTGCACCCGCTCGTCTGCACGGCCTTCAACGCCGACTTCGACGGCGACCAGATGGCTGTTCACGTACCGCTTTCGCTGGAAGCCCAGCTGGAAGCGCGCGTGTTGATGATGTCGACCAACAACATCCTGCATCCGGCAAACGGCCACCCGATCATCGTTCCTTCGCAGGACATGGTTCTCGGCCTGTATTACCTGTCGATCATGAACCAGAACGAACCGGGCGAAGGCATGGCCTTCTCCGACATCGGTGAACTGCATCACGCGCTTGAAAACAAGGTCGTGACGCTGCATGCCAAGATCCGTGGTCGCTTCAAGACCGTGGATGCCGATGGCAAGCCGGTTTCGAAGATCCATGAGACGACCCCCGGCCGTATGCTGATTGGCGAACTTCTGCCGAAGAACGTCAACGTGCCTTTCGACGTCTGCAACCAGGAAATGACCAAGAAGAACATCTCCAAGATGATCGACACGGTCTACCGTCATTGCGGCCAGAAAGACACTGTCATCTTCTGTGACCGCATCATGCAGCTCGGCTTTGCCCATGCCTGCCGCGCCGGCATTTCGTTCGGCAAGGACGACATGGTCATTCCTGACAGCAAGGTGAAGATCGTTGGCGACACCGAAGCTCTCGTGAAGGAATACGAACAGCAGTATAATGACGGTCTCATCACCCAGGGCGAAAAGTACAACAAGGTTGTCGACGCCTGGGGCAAGGCTACCGAAAAGGTCGCCGAGGAGATGATGGCACGCATCAAGGCTGTCGAGTTCGATCCGGAAACGGGCCGCCAGAAGCCGATGAACTCCATCTACATGATGTCTCACTCGGGTGCTCGTGGTTCTCCGAACCAGATGCGTCAGCTGGGCGGCATGCGCGGCCTGATGGCGAAGCCGTCGGGTGAAATCATCGAGACGCCGATCATCTCGAACTTCAAGGAAGGTCTGACCGTTAACGAGTACTTCAACTCGACCCACGGTGCCCGTAAGGGTCTCGCAGACACCGCCCTGAAGACCGCGAACTCGGGTTACCTGACGCGTCGTCTCGTCGACGTCGCTCAGGACTGCATCGTCAACTCCAGGGATTGCGGCACCGATAAGGGCCTCACCATGACGGCCATCGTCGATGCCGGTCAGGTGGTTGCTTCGCTCGGCGCGCGTATCCTCGGTCGTACGGCTCTCGACGACATCGACAACCCGGTCACCGGCGAGAACATCGTCAAGGCCGGTACGCTGATCGACGAAGCCGATGTGGCTGCCATCGAGAAGGCTGGCATTCAGTCCGTTCGCATCCGTTCGGCGCTCACCTGCGAAGTGCAGGTCGGTGTCTGCGGCGTCTGCTACGGTCGTGACCTTGCACGCGGTACGCCTGTTAACATGGGCGAAGCCGTTGGCGTTATCGCCGCTCAGTCGATCGGTGAACCGGGCACGCAGCTTACCATGCGTACGTTCCACCTTGGTGGTACGGCAAACGTGGTCGACCAGTCGTTCCTCGAAGCGTCTTATGAAGGCACGATCCAGATCAAGAACCGCAACATCCTGCGGAACTCCGAAGGCGTTCTCATCGCCATGGGCCGTAACATGTCCGTTACGATCCTGGATGAGCGCGGCGCGGAACGTTCCACACAGCGTGTGGCTTACGGTTCGAAGATCTTCGTTGATGATGGCGACAAGGTGAAGCGTGGCCAGCGTCTTGCAGAGTGGGACCCCTACACCCGTCCGATGATGACGGAAGTGGAAGGTACCGTTCACTTCGAAGACCTCGTCGATGGTCTCTCCGTTCTGGAAGCGACCGACGAATCCACCGGCATCACCAAGCGTCAGGTCATTGACTGGCGTTCGACGCCGCGCGGTTCGGACTTGAAGCCTGCGATCGTCATCAAGGATGCGTCCGGCGCTGTTGCGAAGCTTGCCCGTGGTGGTGAAGCCCGCTTCCAGCTCTCGGTCGACGCCATCCTGTCGGTCGAGCCGGGTGCAAAGGTCTCCCAGGGTGACGTGCTTGCACGTTCGCCGCTGGAAAGCGCCAAGACGAAGGACATCACCGGTGGTCTGCCGCGCGTTGCGGAACTGTTCGAAGCCCGTCGTCCGAAGGATCACGCCATCATCGCTGAGATCGATGGTACGATCCGCCTCGGCCGCGACTACAAGAACAAGCGTCGCGTGATGATCGAGCCGGCGGAAGACGGCGTCGAGCCGGTCGAATACCTGATCCCGAAGGGCAAGCCCTTCCACCTTCAGGAAGGCGACTATATCGAAAAGGGTGAATACATCCTCGACGGTAACCCGGCGCCGCACGACATTCTGGCGATCAAGGGCGTGGAGGCTCTGGCTTCCTACCTCGTGAACGAAATCCAGGAAGTCTATCGTCTGCAAGGCGTTGTGATCAACGACAAGCACATTGAGGTGATCGTTCGCCAGATGCTGCAGAAGGTTGAAATCACCGATGCTGGCGACAGCCAGTACATCGTGGGTGACAACGTTGATCGCATCGAGCTCGATGACAACAACGACCGCCTGATCGAAGAGGGCAAGAAGCCTGCCTATGGCGAGCCGGTTCTGCTCGGCATCACCAAGGCTTCGCTGCAGACGCCGTCCTTCATCTCGGCCGCATCCTTCCAGGAAACCACCAAGGTTCTCACTGAAGCTGCGATTGCCGGCAAGACGGATACGCTGCAGGGCCTCAAGGAAAACGTCATCGTCGGCCGTCTCATCCCGGCCGGTACCGGCGGCACCATGACGCAGATCCGCCGCATCGCCACCTCGCGCGACGACCTCATTCTCGAGGAACGCCGCAAGGGCACCGGTGCAGGTTCTGCGAACCAGATGCTGCAGGACATGACGGATCAGGCTCCGGCCGCCGAATAAGGCGGGCAGTGCAGGGGCTCTCTGAAGCCCCGCCGAGATTGAGAAACGCCCGGAGCAATCCGGGCGTTTTTGCTTTCGTGGATTATCGTGACTGGTAATGGCGGCGTGACCGCGCGCGGCGAGGTCGGTCCTCGCGCGTCAACGCTGCTCCAGAATATTGTAACGGGTCAGCACGGAAAGGCGGCGCATGAGGTCCGTCTTGCCGGTACTACCGGTCTTCGCGTAAATCGACTTCGCATTGCTGCGCACCGTCTCGTGCGAGATACTCAGTTGCCGTGCCACGGAGGGCAGCGAAAGCCCCTTGATGATCTCCAGAGCAATGCGCGCCTCGCCCTTTGTCAGGCCGTAAAGCCCTTTTAGCAGCGCTGTGGCGTCGGCAATGGTGCCGGTCGGTTGCGCTACCAATGCGATGGCATGGCCATTCGAAGGGAAATCACTGACGCTGTTGCGCAGCGGGATGACGTGAAGAACACACGCGCCATCGTCGCCCTCGGGGAGGGGAAGGGAGGCTACATCATGTCCTGCGAGCGCCTTATAAAGAAGCCGGTTCGCCCTGTCGTCGGTGATGGCGATCCTGTCCCTGCTGCCAGGGGAGAGACATTCCCCTATCGAGCGGAAAAGAGCATTGGCAGCAACGATGTGCCCGCTCCGTTGCAAGACGGCCGCTGGCGCACCGATGGCATTGAGGCCAAGAGTGATCGCCTCCGCCTTCTGGCGCTGGAGCCCGGCTGCAATCGTGAGGCTGCGCGCAATGTGGGGGCGCAGATCTGCAAGAACAGCCATGGTTTCGGGCCCGATCACACCGGCATCCAACTCGCGCTCGAATGATATCGTGATCTCTGGATGCCCTGGTGGCGTGATCCGAGTGGCGACGCCGTAACCAAGGGCGCGGGGGATAAGGACGTCCCGGTTAACCGGCAGCGCCGCCCAGGTCTCGCGGTTAAGGACGTCCAAATCCCGCCCGAATGAGGACGGGCCCTCGAAAGCGGCCTTCGCCAGACGGTCCTTCCGGTAATCCCAGCCGTCGGCGACCAATTCCCTGGAGAGCTGCTGAAAGCTGGAGGTACACAGCAAGACCTCCTCTTCACCCTTTCCCCAGGTGATAACACCTCCCCAGAAACCCAGATGGCGGCAAATCATTTCGACGACCGCGATCCAGCGATCGGGGAAAAGCGCGGCCTCATATATGCGCTCAATAATGTCTTTCGCCGAAATATTATTCAACCCGCCACCGGCATTCTATGCGGATTTACTATAGCCTTACTTCTTCTATTTGTTCAATCAATAAAGGATTAATACTATTTAAGTGATGTATATAATCTATAAGTGACTTAATATATTTACCAGCTTTCCGAAAGGGTCGCGCACAAACAGGCGGCGCACGCCCCATCCTTCGGTTACTGGCCCGTATTCGATCGGCAATCCGGCATTGATAAGCCGGGCGTGGACTTCCTCGAAATTATCGACCTCGATGGAAAGGTCCGGCACGGCCGTGCCGGAGCCGCCCTCAGTCGCGAAGCTCACCTGTGCGGTCGCTTCCCCTGAAGCTGCATAGGTCACGATCCAGCCATGGTCCATCACGACGGGCATGTCGAGAATATTGCCATAAAAAGCCTGCGCCCGCGCGGGCTCCGTTGTCGCTATGTTGGCGACGATGCGCCGGACCGTCATGGCGTATGCTCAGGCGAAGCGAATGATGGAGACTTCGCCTTCGAGCGCGCCCTGATAGGCCGATGCGTGCGGCTCTTCATCCGGGATCTCGGTCAGCATGCCGATCTGGTCGAGGTCGGCTTCGATGAAGCCTTCTTCAGAAAGCGCGTTCAGCGTTTCCCGCACGGCCGTGTCGTCGTCGGGGGCGCGCAGGATGACGTGGATGTCGATGCCGTCGGAATTGTCGTGCTCGTAGGCCTTGCCGATCACGATGAAGACCATCGGCTCGTCGCGTCCGTTGTCGTTGTCGGGGAGGGTGTTCATGACGCGGTTCCTTGATCTTTCGTTGCGGTCATGCGGGCCGATGGAATCGCTCCCGCGCAGGGCGACGCCGGTTGGCCCGCCAATAGGGAATCAATAGACGGATTTTATGAAAAGCCAAAGCGGTGAGGACAAAATCGCTGCAATCTGCACCGACATATGATAGATGGAAGCTGAAATGGCGCGGAGGCAGGCCCGGCGGCCCTGGCTGGGGCCGCAAAATGCGGATTCACCCTTGACGAAAGCTGGCTAAAACAGTAGTACGCCCGCCATCGGAGCCTCTGTGGGTGCTGGCCGTTCGGTAAGCTTTTTCCCGAACATCATCTCAAACGGGTCTCCATTGCACGTAGAAGACACGAATGTTGCACGCAAGACGCCTCATCCGGTGTCCTCTGCTCTTGGTGGTCCATCCGTGAAACCGGATCGGGCCACGTTTTGCGCATGAGGATATATGCGTGCATCGTCGCCGGAAACGGCATAGCCGCCACCCGTGAGGGTGGCTAAAGTAGTTTTTGCAAGGGATGGTTATATGCCTACCGTAAACCAGCTGATCCGCAAGCCTCGCCAGGCACAGGTAAAGCGCAACAAGGTTCCTGCCCTGCAGGAAAACCCGCAGAAGCGTGGTGTTTGCACCCGCGTTTACACGACGACCCCGAAGAAGCCGAACTCGGCTCTGCGTAAGGTTGCCAAGATCCGCCTCACCAACGGCTTCGAAGTCATCGGCTACATTCCTGGCGAAGGTCACAACCTTCAGGAACACTCTGTCGTCATGATCCGCGGCGGCCGCGTGAAGGACTTGCCGGGCGTTCGTTACCACATCATCCGCGGTGTTCTCGATACCCAGGGCGTCAAGAACCGCAAGCAGCGCCGTTCGAAGTACGGTGCAAAGCGTCCGAAGTAATTCGGCAACAACAATTCGGCGCTGCGCGAGGTTCTCCGCGTGGTATAGCGTCAATAACATTGAGAGACAAAGAGTATGTCCCGTCGCCATAGTGCAGAAAAGCGTGAGATCAACCCGGACCCGAAGTTCGGCGATCTGGTCGTCACCAAGTTCATGAACGCCATCATGCTTCACGGCAAGAAGTCGGTCGCAGAAAGCATCGTTTACGGCGCGTTTGACGTCGTTCAGGGCAAGACGAAGCAGGAGCCGCTGACCGTGTTCCATTCGGCCCTCGACAACGTCGCGCCGCATGTTGAAGTGCGTTCGCGCCGCGTTGGTGGTGCGACATACCAGGTTCCGGTTGATGTTCGTCCCGAGCGTCGCCAGGCCCTCGCAATCCGCTGGTTGATCACTGCCGCTCGCAAGCGCAACGAAACGACCATGGTCGATCGCCTTTCCGGCGAACTCATGGACGCTGCGAACAACCGCGGCTCCGCTGTCAAGAAGCGTGAAGACACGCATAAGATGGCCGACGCTAACCGCGCATTCTCGCATTACCGCTGGTAATCTTAACCGATCGCATATCGAAAGGCAGTCCATTATGGCTCGCGAATATAAAATCGAAGACTACCGCAATTTCGGTATCATGGCGCATATCGACGCCGGTAAGACGACGACCACCGAGCGTATTCTTTATTACACCGGTAAGTCGCACAAGATCGGCGAAGTTCACGATGGCGCAGCCACGATGGACTGGATGGAGCAGGAGCAGGAGCGTGGTATCACCATCACGTCCGCTGCGACCACGACCTTCTGGAAAGGCCGTGACGGCAAGACCCGCCGTTTCAACATCATCGACACCCCCGGCCACGTTGACTTCACCATCGAAGTCGAGCGTTCGCTGCGCGTTCTCGACGGCGCCATCGCGCTGCTCGACGCCAACGCCGGTGTTGAGCCGCAGACAGAAACCGTCTGGCGCCAGGCTGAGAAGTACAACGTTCCGCGTATGATCTTCTGCAACAAGATGGACAAGACCGGCGCTGACTTCTACCGCTCGGTAGAGATGATCAAGACCCGTCTCGGTGCCATCGCGGTCGTCATGCAGCTGCCGATCGGTGCTGAAACCGAATTCAAGGGCGTGATCGACCTGGTCGAGATGAATGCTCTCGTCTGGCGCGACGAATCGCTCGGCGCCCAGTGGGACGTCGTCGAAATCCCCGAGGACATGAAGGCCAAGGCTGAAGAATATCGCGAAAAGCTGATCGAGACCGTTGTCGAGATCGACGAAGAAGCGATGGAAGCCTACCTTGAAGGCAACTACCCGGACAACGACAAGATTCGCGAACTCGTTCGCCGTGGCACCATCGACGTGAAGTTCCACCCGATGTTCTGCGGTACCGCGTTCAAGAACAAGGGCGTTCAGCCGCTCCTCGACGCCGTTGTCGATTACCTGCCTTCGCCGCTGGACATCCCGGCGATCAAGGGCATCGACGCCAAGACGGAAGCCGAAATCGAGCGTCATGCTGACGACTCCGAGCCGCTTTCCATGCTCGCGTTCAAGATCATGAACGACCCCTTCGTCGGTTCGCTCACCTTCGCACGCATCTACTCGGGCAAGCTCGAAAAGGGCACGTCTGTCATGAACACGGTCAAGGACAAGCGCGAGCGCGTCGGCCGTATGCTGCAGATGCACTCCAACAGCCGTGAAGACATCGAAGAAGCCTATGCAGGCGACATCGTTGCTCTGGCCGGTCTGAAGGAAACCACCACGGGTGATACGCTTTGCGATCCGCTGAAGCCGGTTATCCTTGAGCGCATGGAATTCCCCGAGCCGGTCATCCAGATCGCGATCGAGCCGAAGACCAAGGGCGACCAGGAAAAGATGGGCCTCGCGCTCAACCGTCTGGCTGCAGAAGACCCGTCCTTCCGCGTCAAGACCGACGACGAATCCGGTCAGACCATCATTGCCGGCATGGGCGAACTTCACCTCGACATCATCGTCGACCGTATGCGTCGCGAGTTCAAGGTTGAAGCAACCGTCGGTGCTCCGCAGGTTGCCTACCGCGAAACGATCACGAAGTCGCACGAAGAAGACTACACGCACAAGAAGCAGTCCGGTGGTACCGGCCAGTTCGCGCGCGTCAAGCTTCTGTTCGAACCGAACCCCGAAGGCGAAGACTTCAAGTTCGAGTCGAAGATCGTCGGTGGTGCTGTTCCGAAGGAATACATCCCGGGCGTTCAGAAGGGTATCGAAAGCGTTCTGTCTTCCGGTCCGCTCGCTGGCTTCCCGATGCTCGGCGTCAAGGCGACGCTGCTCGACGGTGCATTCCACGATGTTGACTCGTCGGTTCTCGCCTTCGAAATCGCATCGCGTGCCTGCTTCCGTGAAGCCGCCAAGAAGGCTGGTGCACAGCTTCTCGAGCCGATGATGAAGGTCGAAGTTGTCACGCCGGAAGACTATGTCGGCGACGTTATCGGCGACCTGAACTCGCGTCGTGGTCAGATCCAGGGCCAGGAAAGCCGTGGTATCGCCGTTGTCATCAACGCACATGTTCCGCTCGCGAACATGTTCAAGTACGTCGACAACCTGCGCTCCATGTCGCAGGGTCGCGCGCAGTACTCGATGACGTTCGACCACTATTCGCCGGTTCCGTCGAACGTGGCGCAGGAAATCCAGGCTAAGTACTCCGGTCAGAAGTGATCGGGGTACGCCCTACCGAATTTTGAAGATTATTCCCGTCAAGGGACAAGAATGGAGAGCCACTAATGGCAAAGAGCAAGTTTGAGCGCAATAAGCCGCACGTCAACATTGGCACGATCGGTCACGTTGACCATGGCAAGAC
>NZ_VEIU01000014.1:0-25588 GCF_007680755.1 Agrobacterium sp. DE0009 | reverse complement strand
TCTACGACTACCGCACCAACCTGCCGCTCTATCCGCAGTTCCAGGCCTTCTTCCGCGACCGCAAGCCGCCGACGCTGGTCGTCTGGGGCAAGAACGACCAGATCTTCCCGGAAGAAGGCGCGCATCCCTATCTGCGCGATCTTCCCGAGGCTGAGTTCCATCTGATCGACACGGGACATTTCGCGCTTGAAGACAAACTGGATGCGATGGCGCCGCTTATTCGAAGCTTCCTTGATCGCAATATTGCGAGGTGAAACGCTGCTGGCTTCCTGCGACTGCCGAAATGGTTGCGGGAAGCCTCACCCGCTAGCAGCCATCGATTTGCGCTGGAGTTTTGTTGTCTACAAGCCCGCTACGCCTGCGCCGGAAACGGTTGGTGACTGGTTTCCATAGGAGGGTCTTATGGCGAGCAGAGGTATGTGGATCAGGGGTTTAGCTACATTAAGTCGAAGCCCAGCGGTTCGATTCCCATCAAGAGCTAGATTGCTTGAGAGATAAATCTGAACAACCTGGCACACATATATTCATTGCCTAACAGCTCGGAGAAAGAACGACACCCCCAGTCTTGGCTGTCGTCCTCTCTCGACTGCGCTGCTTGCCTCGTTGCCTAGAAACCGTCCGCTTTGCAAAGAGGTCACTGGACGACTAGCGCAGGTTTAGGGGAGGTCGCGCAGCGGTGTCTGACTGTCTGAATTTCGCGGATCGGGTTAGGCTTTCTGGCCTGCAGCTTCCAGGATAAGCTCCGCGACCTCGTCCGGGTGCGAGATCAGCGAGAGATGGCTGGCTTTCAATTCGATTGCCTTTGCGTCCATGCGTTTGGCGAGAAAGCGCTGCAGGTCCGGGTTGATCGTGCGGTCCTCGCTCGACACCGCGTAATAGCTGAGCTTGTGGCGCCAAGCGGCTTCGGTAACTTTGCCTGAGAGTAGCGTCTTCTGGAAAGGATACTGCGTTGCATACAGCACCTTCGCGCGGGCCGTGGGAATGTCACCGGCGAAGTCCTCGAGGAACGCCTTCTCGCTAAGTCTTCCTTGCTCACCGTCGAAAACAATTCCGGCAGAAGCGGGGGGAGTAGGGAAGGTTTTCGCTAAAGCGCCGAAATCCTCGTTTGCGTCGGGTGCACGGGCGGCGACGTACACGAGAGCCGACACATTAGGATGCATGCCGGCCTGAGTTACAATCATTCCCCCAAATGAGTGCCCTACCAATACTGTTGGCCCATCCTGCCGCGCCAGTACTCGCTCCGCAGCAGCAACCGATTCCGAGAGAGTAGTCAGAGGGTTCTGCACGGATGTGATGTTCAAGCCCTCGGGCTGCAGCCTCGATATCACTTCGCTCCAGCAGGAACCATCTGCGAATAGCCCATGGACGAAGACAACGTTACGGGCCTTTTCTGGGTGGCCGGCCGCCGATGCGGCCATGCCTTTGGTTGAAAGCATTGATGCTGCCGCGCCGGCAAGCATAGCAGTGGAAAATGTGCGCCTGTTCATGATCATTCCGGACTTCCTTTCATCGTAAAGCACATGCTTCGGAGGAGTCTTTCGTTGGGAATTCCCCAATCTTACATCGTCACGACTATGTGATCGGCGCGTAAATTCGAATAAATTCGCGATACGACGTAACAACGGGTCTCGTCCAACCGAAAGCATGGGTGCATGGACACACGGGAAGACAGATGGGCGAAAGCGATGCGCGCAGAACGCACTGGAGATAGCGCTGCCTACGAGGCGTTTCTCAGGGCTTTCGCCGCTTCGGTGCGGCGGATCGCCGAGGCGCATTTGCGATATATGGGCTTCAGTCTCTACGAGGCAGAGGATGTCGTACAGGAAGTGCTCATAGCAGTACATACCCGTCGCCACCAATGGGATACGAAGCGGTCTCTGCTTCCCTGGTTGAACGCAATCACGCGCTACAAGATCATTGACGCCAGCCGGCGCTTGGGCCGAGACGCACGCATGCGCGTCGATTTGACCGAAGAGCAGTGGGCCGGATTGTTCTCATCTGAGGGGGTCGTCGATCCTGAACGCAATCCGGCAGATGTCGAAAAACTAATCTCCGCCTTGCCCCCTGGCGAACAGGCTGCTGTCCGAGCCATCGGGCTTGAGGGTGCCTCTACCAAAGAGGCCGCGGCGCGCATCGGTTCCACCGAGGGAGCGGTGCGCGTCGCCTTCCATCGCTCGTTGAAGAAACTAATGGCGGCAACACAGAGAAGGGGCCCCGGGCATGAATGACAATCGACAGCCAACGGACGATCTTATTCGAGGGCTTGCAGCGCAAGCTGGTAAAGGTTCGTCACTTTTGCTCCGTCTCTCGATCGTCCTTCCTGTCGCGCTGGTCTTTTCGATCCTGGCAGCGACTGGCGTCGTGGTGATGATCGCCGGACCTCGCTCCGACCTCATGCAGATACTCCCGACATGGACGTTCCTGTTCAAAGTCATCGGCATGGTTCTTGTAGCTGCCGGCGGGTTTCAGCTTGTTTTGACAGTGGTCCAGCCGGGCCAGGCGCCTCGCACGGTTCTTTTTCTTGCTCCAGCACTGATGTTCCTGCTTACCGGAGCTCTGTTTGATCGGAGCGGCTTTCCCCTGCTTGGGGTTCACACCTACTCCGTGCCAAAATGTGCGGGTACTATCATCATGGCTTCCACCCCGGCGCTCGCCGCTATTTTTTCTGCGATGCGAGCCGGAACGCCCACGCGCCTCAGCCAGGCTGGCGCTTTTGCCGGTTTCCTTGCAGGTTCCGTGGGTGGTCTCGCCTATACCATCGCCTGCCTCAACGATGGCGCTGCCTTTGTGGCGGTATGGTATTCGATCGCCATTGCATGTGTAACGGCACTGGGAGCGTTAATCGGGCCCAAACTGTTGAGGTGGTAACAAGGTCAGTTTGGTAATAGATGCTATTCTCCCTTCAACGCAATGGGATACAGTCAGTCATCTGGCTGCGGACCCAAGCGCCAATCTGAAGCGATCTCATGTCTCGGGCCGATCAGCTAAAGTCGACAGGCCAGACCGGCGCCCGGATTCGAGAAAAAATCGTCATCGCTTCGTTTCATTACAGAGCAAGAAATGAGCAATTCCTTACGCAGTGCAGCCGTCCCTTCACGGATAATTCAGGTCCCACAGTCCATCAGCGTCGAAGCACAAGCGGCACTGTCGCGCCTGGTCGACAAGGACGGCAGCCCTATCAATGCGCGGTTCGAAATGCCGTCCCCAGATGATTTTTCAGGCTGGATGATGATGAAAGCCGCAGTAGATGCGCATTACGCCGCCGCGGCCAAAGATCTTGCCGGGAGTCTGCAGTCTACCGTCACCACAATCGTAGTCGAGCAAGCAACGATCCATGTCGCGACGCCGTACGGAGCATTTCATGAGCGTGGCGCACTCATCGACCTGCATGGCGGCGCATTGGTGTTCGGAGGCGGTGAGGCCTGTCTTGTCAGTGCGCGACGTCAAGCTCACCAGCATGCCGTGCGATGCTACGGCGTCGATTACCGGATGCCGCCTGAGCATCCCTATCCGGCCGCTCTTGATGACTGCTTAGCCACGTACCGTCATGTCTTGGCAGGTCACTCCCCCGACAAGATAATCATCCTGGGGAGATCGGCGGGTGGCAATCTCGCGACCGCCATGCTGCTGCGGGCGAGAGATGAAGGTATGCCAATGCCTGGCAGATTAGTCTTGCTCTCGCCACAGGTTGACCTCACCGAATCCGGTGACAGCTTCCAGACCAACCAGATGATCGATCTCGTTCTGCCCCGCCCGCTAAGACCAAACAACCTGCTCTACGCCGGTGGTGCCGATCTTTCCAATCCCTATCTATCGCCGCTCTTCGGCGATTTGGCGGGCTTTCCGCCGACATTCCTGCAGACCGGCACGCGTGACCTGTTCCTATCGAACACGGTGAGGATGCATCGAGCCTTGCGAAAAGCTGGCGTGGAAACCGAATTGCACGTCTTTGAAGCCATGCCCCATGGTGGCTTCATGGGTGGGACACCGGAAGAGCAGGAACTCGAAGCGGAGATCCACCGGTTCGTCATGGCAAACTGGAACTGAGGCCGGAAACCCACAAAGTTTTGGCGCTGCCCCTCTGTTGTCCTGCTACATCCCTGGCCACATTCCGCCATCAAGTCGGAGGTTTGCTCCTGTGATATAGCCAGCACGGGGGCTCGAGAGAAATGTAATCGCATCCGCAATCTCCTCGAGGGTTCCTACCCGTCCAAGGGGCACCTGAGCAAACAACGGCAGGATTTCTCTCTCTACGTCATTCCAAGGGGCGTCGATGGCCATGCCCCTCTCAATGGCTTTCTTACGGAACGCGGTATCCAAACTGATGCTATGCACTGTTCCAGGCGAAACGGTGTTTGCGGTAATGCCTTGTGCAGCAACGTCTTTTGCGAGCGACGCCGTCATCGCGATCATGGCTGCTTTGGCGGCAGAGTAGTCCGGTCGACTTGCAGGCGGCATCAGGGCCGCCAGGCTTGAGATGTTTATGATCCGACCCCACCGCGACGCTTTCATTGCGGGCAGAACGAGCGAGACGATCCTCACAGATGCGAGCACGTTTCTGTCATAGACAGCGGCCCACGTTTCAGAGTTTGTCGAGGTCCAATCCTCCGCCGGGGCAGATCCGCCAGCATTGTTGACCAGGATGTCGATCGACCCTGCTGCGGCCTTGGAATCCCTAACAAGACGATCGACCTGATCCGACACTGTCAGGTCACCGACTACCGCGAATGCCCGACCTCCAGAGGATATGATGTCATGCGCGACTTCCTCCGTTTTCATTCTGTCGCGACCGTGGACAAGAACGGTTGCCCCTTCCTTTGCGAGGCCTCTGGCCACACCCTCGCCAATTCCCTTGCTGCTTCCCGTGACCAGCGCAACCTTGTTCTGGAGTTGTAAGTCCATGATATTTGGTCCGTGTTATCGTCTCCGGCAGATATGAGGTTCGTCGATGAAACAGGCAATTACGCACTTTAAAGTGCCTGTCGAGGACAGGGCGACATGCCTCGGAGCCGACGGTTCTGTCTCTCATGTCAGCAGGGTGCTTCGGATGATCACAGGACGTTGGAAACTGCCGATCCTTTTCCGATTGTTCGCCGAACCATCATTGCGGGCATCGCAGTTCATGAGAGACATACCTGGCATATCCCAGAAGATGCTAACGCAACATCTCAGGGAACTGGAAAATGACGGCCTCATAAGCCGACACGACTTTCAAGAGCAGCCTCCTCGAGTCGAATACTCGCTGAGTTCAGCAGGCCACGGGCTTATGCCGATTTTGATGGCGGTCAGGGAATTCTCTCGGGATTATCCTGTTGATCGGCGTCGATAACTAACTTGGGTGCCGACGCTTGGCGCGATCCCGAAAATATCGCTTGCATTATGGACCAAATGGTTCCATATAGAACTTATGGTCAAGCGCACTCAAATATCCGCGTCCGTTGGTCGCCCTAGAGAATTTGAACTCGATGAAGCAGTTCGAAAAGCAATGCACGTATTTTGGGATCGTGGATATCACGAAGCATCCCTTCCCGACTTGCTTGAGGGTATGAAACTTTCCAGAGGCAGCTTTTATAAGGCTTTCGTCGATAAGAGAGGCGTCTATCTGCGCGCCCTCGACGCTTACATTGAGGACGCGGTTCGCTCGGTCGGTGAAGCGCTTCATTCCAATCCGTCGCCCAAAGCCGCGATTTTAGAAGCTTTTTCTCAACAGGTGGATCAAGCATCGGGACAGGACGGTTTGCGTGGATGCTTTGTCGTCTTTGCAGCTGTCGAGATGCTCCCAAAGGATAAAGAGGTCGCACCACGTATTTCCCGGCTGTTCAGGCGGCTGCAAGATCTTTATGCGGCGGCGATAATAAGAGCGCAGGCCTTGGGCGAAATCGATCCCGAGCTGGATGAACGAACGCTTGCGAGGTTCCTCGTGTGTCAGATTCAGGGCATGCGGGTCCTTGCCAAAGCAGGAGCGGATCGCGCTGAGACGAGGGCCATGGTCGAACTGGCGCTGAAGGCGCTTGGCTAACTTCAATTTGGAACCAATAGGTTCCCAATTTTTATCATTTCAAACCGTCGATCGATTTTTTGGTCGATGTGGAGACACTTATGAGAGACACGAGCAATCCCGATGACAAACTCGATCCACTTCGTTGGATTGCACTGATCATCCTTTTGACCGGCGCCTTTTTGCCACCGCTTGACTTCTTCATCGTCAATGTGGCGCTGCCCTCGATCCGGGCAGATTTCAGGGCTTCTGCGTCAACGATGCAGCTGATTATCTCCGGTTACGCCACCACCTATGCTGTGATGCTTATCACTGGCGGCAGGCTTGGAGATCTCTATGGTCGACGAAATGTCTTTCTGGCTGGAATGGTCGGGTTTGCAGCCGCATCTGCCTTATGCGGGTTTGCCTGGTCTCCAGCCGCGTTGGTCGCCGGCCGTATCCTTCAGGGGTTTGCAGCGGCAATTATGGCACCGCAGGCCTTGGCTTCGATCAATGCCATTTTCCCAGACCAAGAAAAATCAAGAGCCCTCAGCTTTTATGCCCTGACATTCGGGATGGCATCGATGGTTGGTCTGTTTCTTGGTGGTGCGTTGATTGCGCTTGATGTTCTTGGTCTTGGATGGAGAGCCATCTTCCTCATCAACCTGCCGGTTATTGCAGTCGCTGCGCCGTCGGCCTTCATCATGTTGCGAGAAACCCGATCTGCGCACCCAAGCAAACTGGATCTTGGCGGAGCACTGTTGATCGCGATTGCGCTATTTGCACTGATTGCGCCGCTGATCGAGGGCCGGGAGCACGGGTGGCCGATCTGGCTTATCGTGATGCTTGCCACGTGTCTTCCGTTTTTCGTCTTGTTTTGGCGGCATGAGAAACATCTGGAATCGACGGGGAAAGATCCGATTCTTGCACCGAGCCTGCTGCAAAACCGTGGGCTACTGCGCGGGCTCCTGGCTGCCTTGTTCTTCTACGCCCTTGCGGCCTTCTGGCTGATATTCTCGGTCTATGAGCAGGGTGGCCTTGGTCGGACGCCTTTCGAGGCCGGGCTGGCGATCCTTCCTGCGGCTGTCGGCTTCGTCCTTGGTCCTTTTGCAAGCGAGCGCATCCTCAGCGTCTTCGGGAGATTTTCCGCTGGCGCCGGCATGGTGCTGCAGGCTGCAGGATTGTTTGGAACGGCGGCCTTGATTTCTACTGGCCTTCCGCAATTCCTTTTTGCTGCGCTCTTTCTTATCGGTGCGGGGCAGGGGATCGCCCTTCCAAACCTGGTGAAGAGCATCGTGCAAAGGGTAGACCGGACGCAGTCAGGATTGGCTTCTGGTCTGGTCAATTCGATGTTTCAGATTGGCGGTGCGTTGGCAGCCGCAATCGTTGGCGGCTTGTTCTTCTCGATCTTGGGGCCGGCCACAGACGTTCAATCCATTGGCCAAGCATACAGCGTTGCAGCGGTTGCAATTGCCATTTGTCTTCTCATCGCGGGATGGCTTTCCGTCAGCCTGACATCGACCCAACCGTTGCGTCGATAAGCGGCGCCATCGCAGCGCATCATCAGCCGATCGCGCGGAAACGGGGTAAAACTCCCCAGCAAAACAGAAACATTCAGAGGTAATCTCTATGAACAACATCTCCACACTACCTCTTGCCGGCAAGTGCGCGCTGGTCACCGGTGCGGCACGCGGTATCGGTGCGGCAATTGCGCTGAAACTGGCCGAGGACGGTGCCGACGTTGCGATCACCTATGAGAAGTCGGTCGAGAAAGCGGAAGCCCTCGTTGCTGAGATCCGCGCCATGGGTCGCAAAGCGATCGCCATCCATGCCGATGCCGCGCGTACAGAAGCGGCAAGGTCCACTGTCGAGCAGACCGTCGCCCGCCTCGGCAGCCTTGATATTCTGGTCAATAATGCCGGCGTCCTTTTCGCAAGTGATTTTTCCACGCAGCCACTTGAGGAGATTGATCTGCAGCTGAACGTCAATGTTCGCGGTGTCTTTCTGATCACCCAGGCAGCGCTGAAATATATTCCAAACGGAGGTCGCATCATCAGTACCGGCAGCAACGCGGGTCTGGCTGTGCCGTTCGCGGGGATCGCGGTCTATGCCGCGACCAAGTCTGCGCTGGAAAGCTTCACGCGCGGTCTCGCACGTGAGCTGGGCTCTCGGGAAATTACTGTCAATCTGGTTCGACCAGGTCCGATTGATACTGACATGAACCCTGCCGATGGCGCGCTCGCAGCCGCTATCCTGCCAAACCTCTCGATTGCTCGATACGGTAAAGCCAGTGAAGTCGCAGAGGCCGTCGCCTTTCTCGCGGGTCCCGGTGCAGCCTACATCACCGGCTCAGGCATTCTCGTCGATGGCGGCATCAGTGCCTGAGCATTGATACGAGGCGGTGCCTCGCCGCTCTGTCCTGTAGGTGATAATGCGGAATTTAAGCGCGAATGGGCTGCGGAGTTCCCTCCGCTGCACTGTGCGCGTAAATTTGGCGAAGCGGGCGGTGGCCATCATCCAGGAATTTCTCCACTCCGTTGGTGGTTTTCCTGCGTTGCGATCGTAGCAAAATAGCAAATATGGGTAGCCTGGTTTCTGCTCAAGCGCCCGTTGAGCGGTAACAGACCTAACGTATGAACATGGAGAAGAATTTGAAGACCATCGGCATACTTGGCGGAATGTCCGCGACGTCAACCCAGATTTATTACCGAGAACTCTGCAGGCTTACCCGCGAGAGCCTGGGAGGACTCCATTCTCCCGAGCTTCTCATACGGTCTGTCGACTTCGACGAAATCGAAAAGTTGCAGGCATCCTCCGATTGGGACGCGGCGGGCCGAATCCTCAATGAACATGCTATCGCGCTGCAGCGCGGAGGTGCCGACCTCCTCATTCTGGCGACGAATACCATGCACAAGGTGGCGGACAAGATCGTGGGCAGGGTGTCGATCCCGTTCGTGCACATTGCGGACGCGACTGCAACCGCTATCCTCGACCGCGGTTTCCGGAGACCGGGTTTGATGGCAACGGCCTTCACCATGGAGCAGACCTTCTACACCGACCGCCTCATCGCTCAGGGGCTGTCGCCAACGATCCCTGAAGCTGATGATCGAACAGAAACCCATCGTATTATCTATGAAGAGCTGTGCCGCGACATCGTTCGCGAGGAGAGCCGCTTGACCTATGAACGGATTGCGCAGCGTCTGGTCGACAAAGGCTGCGACTGTCTTATCCTCGGCTGTACCGAGGTGGGTATGCTGTTAAACCAGGATAACGTAGGCGTTCCCGTCTTCGACACGACCCTCATTCATTGCAAAGCCGCCCTTCAAACCGCTTTACAATGACATGTTGTGTTCTGACGGTCGATCGATCGTCATAACGGTGAGGGGCAATGGTCAAACCTGTTCGCCCAGGTGATGCCTGACCCACTTCGCTTCTTCCGATGCGGTACGCCCGAAATGCCGTCTGAAGTCGCGGCTGAATTGCGCCGGGCTGACATAGCCCACTGACGCCGCCACCTCTGCAATTGTCGCCGTCTGGCGGGCGATCATCAGTCTCGCTTCATGGAGCCGCATCGCCTTCACGTATTGCATCGGACTTGAGCCTGTCAGCTCCTTGAAATGGACATGGTATGAAGGAACGCTCATGCCCACCGCTCTGGCAAGGTCCGCGACGGTGATTTCAGAGCCGTAGTTTTTGCGCAGCCATGCCAGGCTCTCGATCAGTTTTCCCGACGTCCCTTTCCGCTGCAGGGCGGCGATCACTGCGCCGCCTTGCGGCCCTGACATGACCCGGTAATGCAACTCACGCAGGATGGAGCCGCCAAGGACGGCGACCTCAACCGGACTGCCGAGCACCGTCAGCAAGCGCAGCAGGACGTCTTCGATAGTGCTGTCCATCCTACTCGAGAAGAGCCCTTTTGGTTTGACGCTTGCAGGACCCGCGAGCTTTTCAAGCTGCGTGGCGATCTCGGCCGCCATCTGCATGTCGAACTCTAAATAGACCGCGAGCAGTGGCCGCCGTGGACTGGCTGTAGATGTCATCCTAAAGGGAACGGGCACCGAAACGGCAAGATAGTGGTGCTCGTCATAGAGGTAGATTTCCCCGTCCAGAATTCCGTGTTTGCTCCCCTGCAATACGAACACGGCGCCCGGCTTATAAAGAACCGGAATGTCGTACAGCACTGCTTCCGTGCGTAGGATACGGACACAACTGAGCCCGGTCTGGTTGTAGCCAAGACGAGGAGCGAGTTGTCCGGCCAAGGCGGCAGACTGGTCATGTGTAGAGGGCGGCATTTTATAGTTCATAGGAATTGGCAAAAATTTAAGAGGATTCGCAATCGAACCCGCGTTGTCTCCAGATTATCTGTCACATCAACGGGTAATCAAGGAGTTTCAGAAATGTCGAGCAAAACGTTTTTCATAACAGGGGCGAACTCGGGTTTTGGGCTGGCGATCGCCACTGCTGCAATCGAAGCCGGTCATACCGTCATCGGGACCATCCGCTCCGAAGCCTCGCGCGAAGCGCTGGCAAAGACCCTCCCGGAACTGCGCCCGGTCCTCTGCGACGTCACCGATTTTGATCGTATTCCGGTCGCGGTGCAGCGAGCGGAGGAAGAGCACGGCCCAGTCGATGTGCTGATCAACAATGCCGGATATGGGCACGAGGGTGTGCTTGAGGAATCGCCGATCGAGGAGATGCGCCGCCAGTTCGACGTGAATGTGTTTGGCGCCGTTGCAGTCGCCAAGGCGTTCCTCCCGAGGTTCCGTGAGCGCCGAAGCGGCTTTATCGTCAACGTCACGTCGATGGGAGGCATGATCACCATGCCCGGCATCGCCTATTACTGCGGCAGCAAGTTCGCGTTGCAGGGTATTTCAGAGGTCATGCGGTCGGAAATGGCGCCGTTTGGTGTGCACGTAACAACCCTTTGCCCCGGCTCGTTCCGGACGGACTGGGCAGGCCGTTCTATGGTCCGCACAGAGCGTTCCATTGCTGACTATGATACCCTGTTCGATCCGATCCGCGAGGCGCGTCAGGCAGTGAGCGGCAAGCAGCTCGGAAATCCGAAAAAGCTCGCCGACGCGGTGCTGACCCTCATCGAATCTGAAAATCCCCCGCCGCAACTTCTCCTTGGCAGCGATGCGCTTAGACATGTAACGGCGCGGATCGAACGCCTGACCCAGGAAATCGAAGCTTGGAAGAGCGTGACTGTTTCCACAGACGGCTAGCGCAAGCCCAAAATTTGCTATTGACGATCTGCCTACTAGAAGGTAGACAAGCTGCATGAGCAATCTTTCGACCACCTCGGACGACATTCTGGCGTCCACCCGACACCTTCTGATAAGCGGCGGCTACAATGGCTTCAGCTACGCCGATATCTCGGAGATTGTCGGTATCCGCAAGGCCAGCATCCATCATCACTTTCCCAGCAAGGTCGATCTGGTGCGTGAGCTGGTCAAGCGTTATCGAGAGGATGGCCAGGCAAGCGTGGCAATCCTTGAGCAGAAGGTTCCGAATGCTCTGGACATCCTCAAGGCTTATGCTAACCACTGGGCTGCGTGCATTGAGGATGCCAGCAGACCCTACTGTGTCTGTGCTATGCTTGCCAGTGAACTGCCATCCCTCCCCACGGAGGTCGCAACCGAGGTAACGAACTTTTTTCGCTTCATCTCCTCGTGGCTGGCTTCGGTCATGGAGCGAGGTTCCAAGCAGGGCGAGCTGAGTCTTACCAGTGCGCCGCATGTCGAAGCCGAAACATTTCTGGCAACCGTCTACGGGGCAATGCTTTCGGCGAGAGCCAATGGGAAGCCGGAAGTGTTCTCAATGATACTCGAACCTGCCCTCAATCGTCTCACGCCGACGGTTTCTCACTAATCCTGCGTGGCAAGGCTACTCGGGTGAATCGCGTCCATCGAAACTACCAACTAGTAGGAAGATAAAATGAGAAATACTTTCCCAGCCTTAGCCCTCGGGCTGACAAGCATCCTTTCTGTGACTGTCCTTTCGGCACCCGCATCTGCCGAGGATAAGAAAGCCGCGCCGATCCATGTCCGCGGGAGCATCGTCGACTACCAGGGGTCAACGCTCAAAGTGAAGACCCGCGAAGGGGAGACAATGGACGTCGCGCTTGCAGACGACTGGAAGCTGGCAGGCGTCGCGAATGCCAAGGTCACCGACATCAAGCCGGGCGATTTTGTCGGCATTGCATCCCTACCAAAGGCCGATGGTGGCGATGGCGCACTTGAGGTCCTGATTTTCCCTCCGGCAATGAAAGGCACAGGCGAGGGGAGCTACGGTTGGGATCTGAAGCCGGACAGCAGCATGACCAATGCGACGGTCGCGGATGCCGTTAAAGGCGTCGATGGCCGGACTGTCACCGTGACCTATCATGGCAAGGAAAAGAAGATCGCTATTCCGGATGGGACACCGGTCGTGACCATCGCCGCGGCCACCAAGGATGATCTCGTTCCTGGTGCCGTGGTCTTCATCACAGCTGAAAAAGCTGCAACAGGCCCGATCGCCCACCAGGTGGTCGTCGGCAGGAATGGCGTGGTTCCCCCTATGTGAAGAGCACGCCGCCACTGGCCGGAGCAGCCGCCTTACTGCTTCGGCCAGTGACTAGAAATCGGCGACGCCTGATCTGCAGCCGTAAAATGTCAACGATGAAAGACGCTGAGATGAGCGCAAACGCTTCCAACGACAATGTTGAATATCCACGGACGATCTTTATCCGCCGGCACTCGGTTGTGACCCGTGTCACGCACTGGCTGAACGTGCTTTGCCTGAGTTTCCTTCTTTTGAGCGGGCTGCAGATCTTCAATGCCCACCCAGAGCTTTATTGGGGTCATTATGGCGCGAACGGCGATCCCGCCGTTCTGACAATAGGCTCCGATGACGGCGGCCGTCAGCCGCGCGGTTTCGTACGTGTTGCCGGGTTGAAGATCCCCACGACGGGCGTGCTTGGCGTTTCTCAGGCTGATGGCGAACAGGTCTCACGCGCTTTTCCCTCCTGGGCAACCATCCCTTCATTCCAGGATCTTGCCGCCGGACGTCGCTGGCATTTCTTCTTCGCCTGGCTGCTTGTGATCAACGGCATTGTCTATCTCGGCTTCAGCGTGCTCAGCGGACATTTCCGCAAAGACCTGGCGCCAAAGCCCCATGAGATCTCGCCGCGCCACCTCGGCCGCGAAATCCTCGACCACGCTCGGCTCCGCTTTCCAGAAGGGGAGGAGGCCAGGCACTACAACGCGCTTCAAAAGCTCACCTATCTCACCGTTATTGTCGTCCTCCTGCCTCTGATGGTTTTGACAGGCCTGACCATGTCACCGGGCGTCGATGCCGCTCTGCCCGCCTTGATCGAGATTTTTGGCGGACGTCAGTCCGCGCGCACCATCCACTTCATCACAGCGTCGGCGCTTGTCATCTTCGTTGTCGTGCATGTGGCAATGGTGGTCCTGTCCGGGACCTGGAACAACATCCGCTCGATGATCACCGGACGCTATGCGATCCAGGAGAAAGGCCCGAAATCATGAGCAAGCTTTTCACCCGACGCCGCTTTCTCATCGGCGGCACGCTCGGGGCCAGCGCCCTTACTCTCTCGGGTTGCGACCTCTTGGACCAGAACGCAGACGTCGCAAAAGTCCTTCGCTCAGCTGAGCATCTGACCATAAAAGCCCAAAGACTGCTTCAGGGGCGCGATTCACTGGCGCGCGAGTTTGACGAAAAGGACATTTCCCCCTCCTTCCGTGTCAATGGAACGAGTGCTCCCGACAGCGATGAATATGCGGAGCTGCTGGAAGGCAAGTTCGCAAACTGGCGACTGAAGATCGACGGTCTTGTTGATCGACCTCAGACGTTTTCACTCGCTGATCTGAAGGCGCTTCCTTCCCGCACCCAGATTACCCGCCATGACTGCGTCGAAGGCTGGAGTGCGATCGGTAAATGGAAAGGCGTCCCGCTCTCCCACTTGTTGCGCCTCACCGGGGTCAAGCCAACGGCGCGCTACGTCGTATTGCATTGTGCCGACGAACTCGAAAAGACGCTCGACGGAAGCGGTCGTTACTATGAGAGCATTGATCTCATCGATGCGGCCCATCCTCAAACCATCCTCGCCTACCAGATGAACGGCCAGGATCTCAGCGTCGGCCACGGCGCGCCCTTGCGCCTCAGGGTCGAGCGACAGCTTGGCTACAAACAGGCAAAATACATCATGCGTATCGAACTGGTCGACAGCTTCGCCGGGCTGTGGGGTGGGAACGGCGGCTATTGGGAAGACCGTGGCTACGAGTGGTACGCCGGCATCTGAAGTAATCGAAATGGTGAACCACAGGAAAACAATCCATGAGCCTTCGGAAAGGCATGGGCATCAAGGGTTGCCCACGGCGGCGGGACGACGGTTTCTTCTCGCGACGGCCAGGACCTCGATAGTCCCGAAATGTCAGCCGGGAAACTCTCCGGCAAAGCGATCGGATCCGCCGTACTGAATGGGAGGAGAACACCCTCTTGGGCAAGCGTTTCGCCTTCATCTGACGACGCTTGCGCGAACCATTAAACAACTAGTTCAGAAAGTGAAAGAAAACGATGTCGAACAACCAGACCTCCCGTGCCGCGCGCGGCAACGACCAGTGGCTCAAGCAGTATTACTTTACCAGAGCGGCCTTCTCATCGCTGTGGGTCGCGACTGCGTTGACGGCCGGACAACATTCCTTTGCGGTGGCTGCCGCTCTGCTGATCATTTACCCCGCTTGGGATGCAGTCGCCAACGTTATCGATGCCGCGAGGAGCGGCGGTCTTGCCGCCAACCGGAGCCAAGCGATCAACGTCGCCGCGAGCTCGGTTATGACGATAGCCGTGATCCTGGCGCTGACAATGAACATGAACTGGGTTCTCGGCGCTTTCGGTCTATGGGCGATCTTCTCAGGCCTGTTGCAGCTTGGAACTGCCGTGCGGCGCTGGAGAACGAGTGGAGGTCAGTGGGTGATGATTTTGAGCGGAGCCCAATCCTCTGTGGCCGGTGCTCTCTTCATCTTTCAGGCGCAAAGGCCTCAGGAGCCTTCTATCGCCACGGTTGCGGGCTACGCTGGCGTCGGCGCATTCTACTTCCTGGTTTCGGCAATTTGGCTGACGATCGCCCTGTCGCGTCGCAGTATGCATCCCATCTCATAAGCTCTACCTCGCGCCTACGAAACGACTTGGAAGATATTCAAATGATGACAGATGATGTGGCACAGCAACTCGCTTCCTACCGGAGGACCATCGACAATTTGGATTCCGCTCTCCTCTATATTCTGGCCGAACGCTTTCGCTGTACCGAGCATGTCGGCCACTTGAAAGCCGAACAGGCGTTGCCGGCGGTCGATAATGAGCGAGAGCGACGCCAATTGGATCGAGTGATGAGTATCGCCAATGACGTTGGCCTCAGTCGGCACTTCGTCGAAGGGCTGATGACAATGATCGTGGGCGCTGTGGTGGAGCGGCACAGGGAGATTGCGGCCAGCAAGTAAGTTGTCTGTGGCGGCTGTCCTACCGCAGCCGGGGATCGGCGGGGATAATCGATCTTCTTCGCGCGGCTTACCATGCAGGGGCATTTGTGATGTGGTCCGAGACGGCCGAGATAAACGCCCGAAGACGCTGAAGACGTCGCAGGTCGCGGTGATATCCCATCCAGATGTCTCGCGCCGGCGGGTGCTTGGGTAGTTCTAGTCTGCGGATACCCGGGATTTGATTGCCTACTGCGCGGGGCAGGACGGCGATCCCAACGCCTTGCCTGCACATTCGCCCCTGGACGTTTCGGTTGTTTGATCGCAGCACAGGTCTCGCGTTCGGAAAACTCTCGGCGAGCCAGGCTATGTCGGGAAATTGCCCTGTCGAAGTGTCGTGGGTGATCAGACGGAAACCAGTCCCGTCGCCATATTTAGGGTCAGGCGACTCCTCGGCGATGTAGACGCCGTATTCGAGCCTGAAGAGCCGCCGCTGAATGACATCGGCAGTGTCGAACGGAACGATGCGAAAGGCAACGTCGGCCTCTCTTTGGGCGAGGTTGAACAGGCGAGTGCCCGTCAGGATCTCGACGTCTACATTGGGGTAGGCTTTCGAGAAATCCGCCACGATGGGAGGCAGGACATAGGCCCCGAACCAGTCTGCCGATGAGATGCGCAGATTGCCTTTGAGGTTTTGCTCCTGCCCGGCGAGCCGGCGCTCCATGGCCAGCGCGCCTTCTTCCATCTGCTCTGCCAGGGCGATGATCCCATGGCCCTCCTCGGTCAACACGAGACCGTCCGCGGTCCGCTGGAAGAGTGTGTGGCCGATGGCATCCTCAAGGGCACGCAGCCGTCTGCCGACTGTCGGATGGCTTGTATGAAGAGCACGCGCAGCACCGCCGAGCGTGCCGGATCGCGCAATCGCAAGGAAGATTTTTACGTCGCTCCATTCCACGGCCCAAGCCCTTACAAAAGTGAACGGTGAAAATACAAAACTGTCACTTCAAGTACAGATCTAAACATCTAGATTCAAGTCATGTTCGAAACCAAGCGGAGAAACGTTATGAAAACATGGTTCATCACAGGCTGCTCAAGCGGCTTCGGCCAGCGGCTTGCGCTCGCCGCGGCACAGCGAGGCGATCAGGTTGTCGCAACTGCCCGCAACGTCAACTCGATCGAAGAAATGGCTGAGCCTTTCGGTGGCCGCATGATCACCTTGCCGCTCGACGTGACGGATGTGGCGGCAGTCAAAGCCGCAGTCGCTAAGGCGGTCGAGACATTCGGCGGCTTTGACGTCCTCGTCAACAATGCCGGCTACGGATTGTTTGGCGCGCTCGAGGAAGGCACGCCGGAAGAATATCGACCGATGTTCGAGGTGAACGTTTTCGGTCTTATCGAAACCACCAGAGCAGCGCTGCCGAGCTTGCGACGTTCGGGCGGAATGATCGTCAATATGTCGTCCGGCGCAGGGATCGCGGGCAGCGGCGGCGCAGCATACTACAATGCCGCCAAGTTTGCGGTTGAAGGGGTTTCCGAGGCGCTCGCCGGTGAGCTGAAGCCGTTCGGCGTCCGTGTGCTGATCGTCGAGCCTGGCCCGTTTCGCACCGATTTCCTCGGCCGTTCGATCACGATGGCGGCCAACGAGATGCCGGAATACGCCGCGAGTTCGCGCAGGCACTATCGGGAAACCAACAACGGCAATCAAGCAGGGGATCCCGACAAGGCGGTTGCAGTGATCCTGCAGGCGGTCGACGCCGATAATACCCCGCTTCATCTGCCGCTTGGGCCCGTCGCGCATTCAATCGCTGAGCGAAAGCTGGCTTCGTTTCGCCGCGATATCGACACCTGGCGCGACATCTCGATTGCCACCGATTTCGATCAGCCCTGATCTGGCAGCTAGCACTGCTTGAACGTCACATCGATTGGAAAGTCATCATGATCCCAACATTGAAAGGGTTTACCCAGCAATTGGTGCCGGTGAACGGCATCAAGATCAATGCCGTCACGGGCGGCTCCGGCCCCCCGATCCTTCTGCTTCACGGTTGGCCGGAAACATGGTGGGAATGGCACCATGTGATGCCGCTGCTGGCGGAGCAGTTCAGCGTGGCGGCGATTGATCTACGCGGCGCAGGCTTTTCCGAATGCCCGCTTGACGGCTACGATAAGGCGACGATGGCGCGCGACGCGCACGAGGTCATGATTACCCTTGGGCATCAACGCTATGCCGTATGCGGCCATGACATCGGCGGAATGGTAGCGCTTCCGCAGGCCGCTATCTATCGAGATGCGGTTACTCACCTTGCCGTCCTCGATGTTCCGCTTCCTGGCTGGAGCCAGTGGGAGGCGACGACGGCGAAGATCTGGCACTTCGCGTTCCATGCTAATCGGGATCTGCCGGAACGCCTGATTTATGGCCGCGAACATGACTATGTTTCGACCTTCATGGCGGAGCGGTTTTACGATCACAGCACCTTTAATCCTGAAGATATCGACATTTATGCGAAAGCAATGGCACTTCCTGGTCGCACGCGCGGTGGCATGGAATGGTACCGCACACTGACCGCCGACCATGCGGCCGCGCTTGAATACAAAAAACAACCGCTCCGGATTCCGGTTTTAGGTCTCGGCGGCGAGCAGCGTTTCGGTGCTCATATGGTCGCGATGCTCAGGGAGTTCGCCACAGATGTAACTGGCGGCTCGATTGCCCGCTGCAGTCACTATGTGGCGGACGAGCGCCCGGATGAAGTGGCCGCTGCTCTCATCGATTTCCTCAAGGCCAAGTGAACTCTGCGATGCGGGCAAATTGAGCTCGATCGCGTTCATTGATTTAACAAGAAAGGAAAATTGTCATGACCGCACCTGTCATTCGCGGCGTCAATCACATCGGCATCACGGTGCCTGACATCGAAGCGGCAAAATCGTTCCTGGTGGAAGCCTTTGGCGGCCAGGTGATCTACCAATCGTTCGGGCCGCAGGATCCGGCCAGGCAGGGACCCGAGTTCGAGCGGGCCACTGGTGCTTACCCGGGAACGGTTGTGCGTGCGCAGGCGATGGTCAAGATCGGAACCGGGCCTGACATCGAGCTCTTTGAAATGCACGGCCCCAAACAAGCGCAACCGGTTACACCGAGCGACTTCGGCATCACGCATTTTGGTGTCTATACCGACGACATCGACGCATCGGTACAGCGCTTTGAGAAGGCTGGCGGAACAGCCCTTACGGCACCACGAGCTATTCCCTACGCAACCGAAAAAGGTCCTGGAAACAGGGTCTGCTATTGCCGAGCGCCGTGGGGCACGGTGATCGAGTTTATCACCACGCCTGATCGCATGGCCTATCACGACCAGACGGAGCTGCGCAGATGGCAGGATGAGGAATGAGCGTGAGCTTTGATACCTCGTCATCCCGCCGCAGCCTCCTGTCGCTTTCGGCGATGGCTGCGGTCTCGGCCCTGGCAGGGTGCGTCTCCACCCCCGGCACGGGCCGGATGGTGGGGCGACAGTCGACGCCTCTCCAGGAACCGATCGGCTCTGTCCACATCGCTCGTGCGCCGACAGATGCCGAACTGGCTGTCATGTACGGTCCTACCGAGGATGGCGGCTTTCTAATCCCGGCGGTCCCCTACAAGCAGATCGATCCGCGCTACTATCGCCAGCAGGTCCTCGACCCGACTGGCGAGGCGCCCGGCACGATCGTCGTCGACACCCCCTCCCGCTTCCTCTATCTCGTCCAGCCGGGCGGGACCGCGATGCGCTATGGTGTCGGGATCGGGCGCGATGGCTTTGCCTGGCAGGGCAACGGCATCATTCAGTGGCGTCAGAAATGGCCGCGTTGGAAGCCGCCGAACGAGATGGTCGCCCGCCAGCCGGAATTGGCCAAATATTCGATCGAAAATGGCGGCATGGAGCCGGGCCTGAAAAATCCGCTGGGTGCTCGAGCGCTGTACATCTTCTCCGGTGGCCACGACACACTCTATCGTCTGCACGGCAATCCGCAATGGCGCTCGATTGGCAAGGCAGTTTCTTCCGGATGTGTGCGCCTGCTCAACCAGGACATTATCGACCTCTATGAACGCGTGCCGATTAAGGCTCCAATTGTCGTCAAGCAGTAAGCGCAAGCGATCACGTTCGTCTCTCCTTCGGATAGGGGGAGAGACATGTCCTTCAGGCGATTTCAAAGCCTCAGTTATTTCACGCACAAAGCTCAAGGAACAACCGACCATGTCGAACTTCAGTAAAGCGGCCGCTGGCCTCATTGCCGCGCTTTTGTCTTCCGCTGCCCTAACAGCCCCAGCCTTAGCGGACGCGCGCAACATCGTGCTTGTGCATGGCGCGCTCGTGGATGGTTCGGGCTGGCGCGGCGTTTATGACATCCTGACCCGCGACGGCTATCATGTCAGCATCGTCCAGCAGCCACTGACAAGCCTGGATCAGGACGTTGCAGCCACGAAGAGCGTGCTTGATCAGCAGGACGGGGACGTCGTTCTCGTCGGCCACAGCTATGGGGGCACGATCATCACGGCAGCAGGTGATGATCCCAAGGTCAAGGCACTAGTCTATGTTGCGGCACTGCAGCCAGAAAAGGGCGAGAGCACCGCACAACTGCTCCAATCGATGCCGTCACCCACCAACGATATCAAGCCGACAAAGGATGGCTTCCTGCTTATCGACCCGGCAAAGTTCGCAGCTGATTTCGGGGCGGATCTGCCCAAGGAAAAGGGCGAGTTTATGGCCCGGTCTCAGATGCCTGTCGCCATCGCGGCCACCAGTGCACCCGTGTCTATTGCCGCTTGGCACGATAAGCCCAGCTATGGGATTGTCGCCAAGAACGATAAGACCATCAACCCCGAACTGGAGCGCCGGATGTACAAGCGCGCCGGATCAAGGGTGACAGAGGTAGAGGGCAGCCACGCCATTTATATAACGCAGGCAGCTGCAGTTGCAAAGGTGATCGAGGAGGCCGCGGAAGCTGTCGACTGACAGAAAAGGACCGCGGTAACTCTGCAAATTCACAAGCTGCGGCGTTTTGCGAGTTTGGACTCGTGCCTTGCTAGTGATGTGATCGCTGCATCGGATAAACGTTGTCATCAGAGGGTCCCCGCGATCCAACATCGAGCTTCGAAGCCTGGTGTCGTCGCGGGCCTTCAATGCAGATCGCCATGGAAGGTACAGCAGGAGCGCACTCCTTACGAATGTAGGATGGCTCAACTTCTCAACCTCGTTGAAACGGTGCTCTGCATATCTGTTGCCCGGGAGCACTGTACCCGATAACTCCGTCTCGACTCGAACTCCTTCGTATGATTCAGGCCGGAAAACGGTCGGATGCAGTACGCTCTAATTGTGCCCAAACCGCAAGGTCGTTGCCATGTCCATCCCTCTGCATCAATACCTCATATTTATCTCTATCGTTACCATGATCGTGGTGACACCGGGACCCAACCTGGCTTTGCTCCTAGCCAATTCGCCGAGCAACACGAAGCTCACCGGCTTCGGGATGGTATTCGGGTTCGCCGCAGCCATCGTTTCTCATGCCACGTTGGCACTTGTTGGAGTGGGGGCAGTGATCGCAGCGTCGGCAATCTTGTTCACAGTCATGAAACTGTTGGGTGCAGCCTATCTCATCTGGCTGGGGATCAAATCTCTCTTGTCGCTGCGCGGTCTGGATGCATCTGTCATAAATCCAAGCCGGGTTCCAATGAGCCTGACAGCTCCGAAAGCCTTCGTTCGCGGATATCTCAGCAATTTCCTCAATCCCAAACCGGCGATCTTTTACGTTGCGGTCTTCCCCCAATTCTTGGAGGGCCACCAACAGGAGGTGCTTGCAAATGGCGCCGCGCTTGCACTCACACATGCTCTGATCGCTGTAGGTTTTTACGGCGTAGTTGTCCTCCTTATCGGCAGCGTCACCGGTTTCCTCAATCGCCCGCACATCGCCAGAAGGATCAAAACAGTTTCCGGGGCGGCTTTGATTTTGCTAGGCGGTCGCTTGTTATTGGCAAAGAGCCCTGCCTGATCGTCTCAACCTAATCCGGGGCTAACGCGCCTTCAATACAACGACCCCATCGCATCAGTGCATTCACTTAGCTAATTTGGCTCGGCCTATGCGGACGAAGAAAGGATCATTTGTGAATCGCAAAATTATCGTGCCGCTGGCAATGAAGCCCATTGTGGAGCGGGCAGGCTATGCCCCTGCAGTACGCTTCGAAAACCTGGTTTTCTGCGCGGGGCAGGTTGGACGTGATACCAACATGAATGTTATCAACGACCCAGAGAAGCAATTCGAGGCGTGTTGGGACAACTTAGCTACCGTTTTGTCAGCGGCAGGTTGCAGCTTCGAAGATGTTGTCGAAATGACTACGTATCATGTCGGATTGCAGCAGCACATACATACCTTTCGCAAGGTAAAGGACCGTATTTTCCCCCGCGGAACATGCGCGTGGACTTGCATTGGCGTCTCTGAACTTGCCCATCCCGGTCTTCTTGTGGAAATCAAAGTTGTGGCAGCTATACCTTCGCACCCGTTGGAATAGAGCGGCAGTTGATCCCCGCCGAAGTCGAAAAGTGCTCAAATTCGACCGGACAGCTGGTGTAGAAGACATAACAAAACGACGCAGCTGGTGGACGACCAGCCGCGGTTTGTATCGCGAATGCCGCGGCTGCGACAGGTTTGTATTCTCTCCATAATATTCCTTGGTCGGCTGGAATTAGCGGTTCCATAAGCTCCGGTACGCCGCACCACCGATCCGCATACGCTTAGTAGTCGAAGTCTCAGTCACTTAGAGGTCTGATGAGCAGATCGCGAGTTGGTATCCGTTCAAGAGCTTAGATCGATCGATTGGCCCTCAAAAAGTCCAGAAAAGCCCGCATCCCCGCTCCGATATGGCGGTGTCTGGGATAGTAAAGGCAGAGGCCAGGATAGGGCGGCGTCCACTCGGCTAACGCCTGCCGGAGTCTCCCGTCCGCAAGTGCTTCCTCGGCCATCCATCGAGTGACATAGGCGAGGCCGCAGTCGTCCAGAGCCGCGGCCAGAAGAAGTCGGGACTGGTCGACCACGAGGTTGCCGGTCGTCGCCACGACGACATCCTCGCCCCGGCGCTGAAACTCCCAGCGATAAATCGACCCGCCCGCCATGCGGAGCTGGATGCACTGGTGAAGCGAGAGATCCGACGGACTTTCGAGAAGCGGCGCATTGTCGAGATAGGCGGGCGATGCCACCACGATGTGCTGCTGGTCTGGACCGATCGGGATTGCGACCATCTCGCCGGGGACGAGTTCCGCCGCGCGGATGCCGCAGTCGAAACCTCCTTCGGCGATATCGACCAGTCGCCCTTCGGACCGGATTTCGAAGCGCATTGCCGGCTGCAGCTTCACGAAGCGCGTCAACAGCGGCATTAGCACCTGCTCGGCGGCGTTGGCGTCGCAGTTGATCCGTACAAG
This sequence comes from Agrobacterium sp. DE0009, assembly GCF_007680755.1. Taxonomy (NCBI): domain Bacteria; kingdom Pseudomonadati; phylum Pseudomonadota; class Alphaproteobacteria; order Hyphomicrobiales; family Rhizobiaceae; genus Agrobacterium; species Agrobacterium sp. DE0009. The sequence continues at coordinate 2,699 of NZ_VEIU01000014.1, read as the reverse complement.
CCCGGACGGCGAGGCGGCTTGGTCGTGAAGCTCCTCGACCGCCATTCCGATTTCGCTAAGCGCCGGCATGAGCCGCTCCGCAAGTCTCCGCCCAGGCTCCGTCAGCGAGACGTTCCTCGTCGAACGGTGGAAGAGCTTCACTTTGAGACGTCTCTCCAGTCCGGCGACTGCGTGGCTCAACGCCGACGCCGTCTGGCCCAGAACTCGGGACGCAGCGCGAAAACCTCCGTGCTCGGCGACGGCAAGGAAGGCCGCTAGCTCGCCAGGAGGGAGCAAGCCCACTGTTCGAATTATCTCATCATTGCGTGTAACGGTGGTCATCTAGTTCATGAATGCCATTCGCTTATCTTCGGGACAAGTCGATTACTGAAGGAGTACGACCATGACTTTACCGATACCGTTCGGCTTTTCATCTACGGCCGCCGACGTTCTGAAAGGCGTCGATCTTCAAGGCCGCAACGTCATCGTTACCGGAGGAGGGGGCGGTATTGGGTTAGAGACCAGCCGCGCTCTAGCCGCCGCGGGCGCCGCCGTGACGATCGCGGCCCGGCGTCCGGGCGATGCCGAGAAGGCGGTCGCTGAGCTGAAAAAGAGTATGCCCGAGGCTCAACTGCGCGTTCGGCGCCTCGACCTCGCGGATCTGTCTTCCGTGCAGGAATTCTCGGAGAACTGGAACGAGCCTTTGCACTTTCTCGTCAACAATGCGGGCGTCATGGCCATTCCGGAAATCCAGCGGACTGCGGAAGGACGGGAGATGCAGTTCGCGACGAACTATCTGGGGCATTTCGCACTCACGCTAGCGCTGCGACGGCATCTAGCCAAGGCAAATGGTGCCCGTGTCGTTTCCGTCGCCTCGACTGGCAACCTGTTCGCGCCCGTGTTCTGGGACGATCCGGACTTCCGCTTCATTCCATACGATCCGCTGCTTGCTTATGGGCAATCGAAGACAGCCTGCATCCTGCTGTCCGTTGGGATCACCAAAAACTGGGCCAGCGACGGGATAACGTCCAACGCGCTCAATCCCGGAGCGATTGCCACGGGGCTTCAGAAGCACACCGGAGGCCTGCGAACCCCCGAGCATTTGCGCAAGACAATAGAGCAGGGGGCGGCCACGTCGGTGCTGCTGGCGGGTTCGCCGCTCGTCGAAGGCATTTCCGGTCGATATTTCGACGATTGCCAGGAGGCCTCGGTCGTTGACGAGCGGGGACCTGGGCCCTTCAAAGGCGTGGCGAGATACGCCGTTGATGAGGACAACGCGGTCCGCCTCTGGGAGATCGCGACGCGGTTACTGGGATTGCCTCTGTGAGCGGAACACCCTGTCGACCTGTCTGGAACTGAAGGGTGCTCGTCGAGCGATGACCGGACGCTGGTCAGGCCTTGGCCGCCACCGGAAGCCGGAATGGCGCGCCCAGGCGGTTGAAGGCGTTCATCGCGGCGATCGTGATCGTCAGATCGACGAGATCCTTCGGTTCGAAGGCTGACGCGGCCGCGGCATAAGCCTCGTCCGAGGCGTGGGTCTGGCTGACATTCGTGACTTCTTCAGCCCAGGCCAGTGCTGCTCGTTCCTGGTCGCTGAACAGGTGAGGCACCTCGTCCCACACCGGGACGAGCGTGATCTTGTCTACCGACATTGTCTTGCGTAGGTCGCGGCTATGCATGTCGATGCAATGGGCGCAGCCGTTGATCTGCGACACGCGCAGGAAGACGAGATGAATCAGCTCCCCAGGCAGGTTCGTTTTCTTGGTGACGTAGTGATGGACGCCGAAGAGCGCCTTGGCCCCCTCGGGGGCGACTTCGGACCAGTTCATGCGGGACATATTGTTTTCCTTTCTCGTGGACACGGTTCTCCGTTCGCCGGAGAAACCGTCGTTGCTTGTGCTAGGTGAGGGGGTAGGTCTGGTAGGTAGCGCTACGGCTTTCGCGGTGTCGTCAGGGCGGTGTCATCGGTATCGACGACGAAGACGGCAAGCAGCTTCGCCGGCTCGGTCTTGCTGGCGTTGGCGCTGACGTCGTGGCGGTCGCCCGGCAGCTCGGTGAAGTTCTGCCCGGCGATGAAGGTCTTCGTCTCGCCACCGTTCACGGCACTTTGGATGGCGCCTTCGAGAACCGTCGCATAGATCAAGGCGGATTTTGCATGCGTATGAGCGGAACTGTAGCCGCCGGGGCCGTACTCGACGAGGACGCCCTTCACGCTCTTTCCGGGAACGTCCGGGAGGGGATGCTCGTAAACCAGCGTCACCTTCGCGTCCTTCGTGTCATATGCAAGTCCAGGCTTGGCAACGTCATGAGCGGAAGCTGTGGCCAGAGAGACCGCAAGGGCTGAAGCGGCATGGAGGATGGTCTTCATGATTGTTTCCCTCCTATGTTCTGAGCCACTCGGCGATCGTGATCGCACCCTTGACGTAGTCTCCGTCGGGAACCAGTGAGCCGGCGACAACGGGAGCGCCGAAGTAGTCAACGGCGGCGTCGGCGTTGACCGGGCGAGCGTCGCCCTTGGCGTCGAGATAGGTCCGGATGAAGGATTCGAACGGTCCCCGTTCGGGCCCGGCAAGATCGACGGATCCGTTCTTCGGCTCCCCGAGCGCGGCTTCCACCAGAGCAGCGGCGACGTCGTCGGCCGCGATCGGCTGGAAGTCGATATCCGGCACTTTCACCACGCCGTCGGCCGCATAAGCGCCGGCCAGGGTCTCGATGAACTC
>NZ_VEIU01000013.1:0-63076 GCF_007680755.1 Agrobacterium sp. DE0009 | reverse complement strand
CTGCAAAAATGAATTCTGTCGATCCCCAGGCCTGGCTGACGCAGACGCTCGAGCGCCTTGCAAACGGCTGGCCTAGCAGCGAAATCCATACCCTTATGCCGTGGAGCTACAAGGCCTGAACGGCCTCAGCTTGCCGCTTACTCTGCACCAACGCATTACCAACGAGTGAACCCATGGATTGCGTTATCGAAAACATGATCACAAAACTCGAAAGTTTTTGTCCACCGTCCGTCAGAACCCGAGTGACACCATAAAGAAGGGCTGGGCCTAAAAAGAAGGTGGTAGAAAATGCTATCAGCCCTTGCGTTAAGTAGAATTGGGGCGCTCGTGTAAGATTGCTTGAATAGGAATCGAGGTAGCTTCCCATCGCCACAAGCAGCAAGGCGACCATTATCATGGCGGGTATGCGGTCGGGTTTGATCAGAGCTGCGGCAAATACTGGCCCCGCGAAGGCACAGATCGCGATGACAAGTGAAAGGTCAAAGAAGTTTTCATTGAGAAGTCCGAACTGACGGAGAAAGCCGATGGCGCCGGTCGCCTGCTCCGACAGTACCATCCTTGTCACAATGAGTACAAAAGCTAGGCGGAGCAGGTCAGCGGCTGTTAACCAACGGATGTCGATAAGTGGAACCTTACGGTTCAGCTCCAATGTCGAAGAGATCGCAAAAAACGGGATAGATGCTGCTAGGCACCATCCTATCCAATGGTGGTCCCACCACCAGAGATAAGGTCCCATACCCATTGCAGCACCAAAGCACGCGACCGCGATACCGTAGAATGCCATTGAGACGAAGTCTCGATACTCAAACACTTTCTCTTTGTGACTGGGCGGGAGCCTAAATGCCAATACGCAAGCAAGGCTTATGGCGGAAAGACCGAACTCCAAGAGGAATAACCCATCCCACTTATTCAACACCAGTTCATCCAGAGGGAGAAGCCGGGCTAGTGGGATACCTAGCTGAGGAATGCTCACGCCTAGAACCATTGCACGTGTTCTGTGTTCAAGCGGGAACGCCTGAAGCATGTAGAATATGCATAGCGTCGTGAGCGCTGTGGCTGCAATACCGCTGGCGGCGCGGACGATGATGACGCTTGCAAGCTCCCGTACAAAAAGGTGCGCGCCGATTATAGCCAGCTGGATTAACAAAAACGTAATCGCGAAGGAGCGCGCCCCGTACTGTTGCCGGTACTTGAAAAGCAGTCCCCCTCCAAGACAATTCATAATAAGGTAGACCGTGGGGAGCCACGCAATTTCATAGGTTTCGAGACCGAGTGAACCTCGCAGATAGGGAAGGTTTGCCGACAGGAGTGCGTTAGAAAATCCACACGTCAAACCGACGATCAGCGAGGTTGCTCCATATATAATTCTCCGCCGTAAAGGATGATGGGCGAAGCCGGGAGCGCCCGGGACGTTTGCGCGCAGTTCGGGCGCAAACTGCCACTCATCTTCTCGCAACAGGTCAGCTAAGTGTGGTACAGGTGCTGGTCTATCTTCGGCCGGGCCCATTCGTTCCATGTTAGACTCTCGCCTCAAACTCCTCACGGATATGCAGGCGTGCCGCCCGCAGTGTGTTATCGTGACTTCGAATTAAACGTGGAGTTGGCAGTTACTCAACATCTCGAATGGCGCAAAAACGTCCGCTCTCTGTAGCGCTCCCGTACACCACAATCGTTTAACGGCAGGCCTGCACCAACGGAATCCGCCCGGGACGCTGATTGAATATCCACCTCATGTTGAAACCAAAAAGTTTCTCTATGAAGGCAGCGGTGCTGCGTCCCGGATGGCAGTTCATTTGAAATGGTGGTCTTCAGGTCTAATTCAGATGTCCAGCGAGCGAAGGAGACCTTCAAGGTCCTGTTCACCGGATCTTGTCTGTGCGCCAGCCTCCAGACCTCCTCTGATCAGCTTTTCAGCAGCCGGCAGTTGGAAAAGATCTATCCAGGCATGATGCTCTCGCACGAAACCCTCCCGAAGGTTCTGCGGAGGGACCGCTTTTTTCGCCGCCGCGATAACGCCTTCGGGCAGGTTTGCAATGTTGCGTGCCAAACGATCGACGAAATCATCCAGTTCGTCGTCGGGAAGAGCGCGATTGATCCACCCATAGCGTTCGGCGGTGACGGCATCGATGAGGTCGGCCCCCAACAGAATTTCGAGTGCACGTCCCCGCGTCATGCGGCTCGAGAGATACTGTGTAGCGCCGCCGCCCGGTGTAATACCCATCAAAGCTTCACACTGCGCGAGACCCGCAGACCGTTTTGCGGCGAAGGCCATGTCTGCAGCCGCAACGAATTCCGCCCCGCCGCCTCTAGCCAGTCCCGCGAGTTTGACGATGGTCACTTGTGGCTGCTCGCGCAGCAGTTCGCCAAAGGCCTGAAATGGATTGAGCGCTTCCGGGGTCTCTCGCGCGAGCTCGTCAAACGCGTTAGGTTCATCAATCAGGGTCATATCGACATGTGCGATAAAAAACTCTGGGTCAGCACTTTGAAAAACGATGACCCGCGTGTCTCGATCACTGCGAAGCGAAATCAGCACTTGGCGTATCTCGCTCATCAAGGTGACGTCGAGGACGTTGACTGGGGCATTGTCAATCGTGATTGTCGCCAATCCCTGCGACCTTTCGAAGCGTATGGTTTTATAATCGTTACCTGCCATGAGGTGCTTTCTTCCTTGAGTTGATTTTCGGTTATGAAGAAGTATATGGTATGCAATGGATACCTGGCGTCAATTACGCACTTAAAACATCCCAGGGATGCTGAAGGATACCAATGGAAATGTACGACCCAATCTATAGTGCAGATTGCCCTAGCCGTGTGATCCTCGACCAGATCGCCGACAAATGGTCCATGATGGTACTATCAGTCTTGCATCAACCGCGCCGTTTCAACGAAATCAAGCGTCGCTTGAGTGGTGTAACCCAGCGCGTTCTTACGCAGACACTGCGCAAACTTGAACGAAATGGGATGGTGTCGCGCAGAGTACTGACTGGCCCCACTTTGGGTGTCGAGTACGCCTTGACGCCGCTCGGTCAGTCCTTACAGGGGCCGTTTTCTGTTCTGTTCGACTGGACGGTCCAAAATATCGAAGTGATTCACGAATGCCAAAACAGTTACGACTCGCGTAACAGAGAATAGTTCTTGCGGGAGCATCGATACGCGTACTCCATCTTCGTCGGTAACGAAATCTCACTCGACCGGACGCGTGGAAGAAAGGTCGCCGCTATTGAAAAGGGCGTATGGAAACGGGGTTGATGATCGACGCGTGCGTTGGCGGTCTTGAACAAGGCCATTGCTGCATAGCCCTGGCCTTTTTTCTTTCTGATCAATAGAAGATTGAGAATTCCGAAGGGGCGATACGTTGCGTTACAAGTTTGTTGACGGTTGCACTCCAGTCAGCAAAGCCGAGGGCCATGCCGCAAATGACTATCTCAGTATCGGCTAGCCCAAGGCAACTGCGGATAGTTTTGTGGTAGGCTGCGAAGGCTTGCCGGGGGGCAAGTTTCAAGACCCTTTGCCCGTGCTGCAAGCATTATGTTTTGCAGAAACATTCCATAATCAAGCCAGCTGCCAATAAGCAAATCCCCGTCGATGGTTAAAGTAAGTCCCACCGGTGCGCCGAGGAACTTGAGATTCCTGTTCGGACATGCCCTTTCTTGTTTGATCGATAAATTCCAAGCAGGCCGGGGAGGTCCTATCCCAAGTGCTGCAGCGACGGGAATGCATGTGCGACGGTTAACTCAAATGTTGCTACCAGTTTTCACTGGCCGCAGCTCACATTGCATCGAATACCGCGTGCTCCTCCAACCATCCCTGATCGCTGAAAATCTCATGATTTTCTCCATGCGCCCGTCTTCTCTAAGCAATACGAGGACGAAAGACCCGATTGCGGTGAGCATAAAAGCGCTACGTAAGAGCGACTATTTTTCGCCGTCAGCCCGGTTGAGTGTGCCCATGCTGCAGGCCAAAGTGTCACGACCGGAGTGGCGCATTACAGTGCCAGTATGGAGGCGGGATTGGCCAAAAGATGGGACTATGCAAGTCGGAAAAAAACGAGTCCGGTTTCCAGTGAGCATTTTCAATCTCGTTTGACCGACAAAAATATTCACTCGCCTGGTCTACGCGTGGCCGAGAAGCTTGATCTTACGTTCTGCCTTATCCACTACTCGATAACAACGCCAATAAAACCACGCCTTTTGGCGCTCTCAGACTGCAAATCAGAGCCGATCCGACAAGGCTTTTGGTTTGAATAAGGCCCTGAGAAGGTTACCCCAAAACCTGACCATATCGTTTCGCTCCTTGATGGAGCCGGCAAGCAGATTTCCTTAGACGAGCAAAGGTTTTCGAATGTCTACAGCCTTCTTCACGCACGAAAGCACATTCTGGCATTCCACGGGTGTCCAATCACTGTTCTTTCCAGTCGGCGGATGGGTAGAACCGCCATCAGGCACATATGGTGCTGATACGCCGGAGTCAAAGCGGCGTATACTCAATCTCATTGCTGCCTCCGGACTGGCAGACAAACTTTCTTTTCCGCAAAGTGAACCTGCTTCACGCGCACAGCTTCTCACTGTCCACACAGCTTCCTATCTCGATGAGTTCAAAAGAGTAAGTGATGCTGGAGGAGGAGACCTTGGTTCGCTGGCTCCGTTCTCAAGCGGTGGTTACGAGATCGCGACCAGATCCGCTGGCCTTGCTATCGCAGCCATCGAAAGCGTCCTCGACGGTACGTTCAAAAATGCTTTTGCACTTTGCCGGCCTTCGGGTCACCATTGTACAGCCGACACTCCTATGGCCTTCTGCCTGCTGGCAAACACAGCGGTTGCAGTCGAGACCGCACGTCTTCAAAGGAGAGGACTAAGAGTGGCGATCATCGACTGGGACGTGCATTTTGCAAATGGGACGCAGGAACTGTTTTATGAGGATGGAAATGTTCTTACTATCTCCATCCATCAGGAAGGCTGCAGGCCGCCGGGCCAACAAGGTGGAGAAATCGACGAGCGTGGTCGCGGTGAGGGGTACGGCGCCAATCTGAATATTCCTTTGCCTCCAGGCAGCGGACATGATGCCTATCTTTACGCCTTCTCAAAACTCGTTGTGCCCAAAGTTGAGGCCTTTGCGCCTGATCTCATCGTCGTATCGAGCGGCCTTGATGCCAATGCTGTCGATCCCCTTTCACGAATGTTGCTACACAGCGATTCATTTCGTTCCTTAACGGCATTGACGAAACAACTGGCAGAAAAGCTATGTGACGGGAAACTCGTTGTTGTGCATGAGGGCGGTTATGCCGAAGCCTACGTTCCGTTTTGCGGGCTTGCTATCGTCGAGGCGCTCTCCGGTCACCAATCAGCGGCAGTCGATCCCGCACTTGCGATTTTCAAAACATGGCAGCCGAGACATCGGTTCAACAGATTTGTGCAATCCATCATCGAGGAATACGCGCTCGCGATACCCTTACCATAGCACCGCCTAGACTGAGGCTTCCGCCTGACTGGCCCATCGGGGGAAGCCTAGTCTCTCGAAGGAGGCACCTGCATGAACACCTTCCAGAATGCCCCTTCTAGGTTGGCGGTGCTGGAGCGAAAATGTCTCTTCTATCACGAAATAAAGTCTCGAAGGCCCTGTGCCGTGTAGTCGGGGATACCAGACGGCCGTCGGTAAGTGCTTGTATGAGTGAGATTTTTTCCGCTGGAGTTCCGCAACCGACAAACGTCATGATGATATATTCTATCCGATTTCCACCATAACGGCGGGTGGTCCCCGAGGATCGCGGCGTAGAAACGATAAACCCCGTATTGACGCTGTCACTAATATTGACGAACGTATGGAAATAGAGACGCGCTTAGGCCGGTGAGAGAGGCCCTTCATGCAAGAAGAAAGAGTAGATGACGAGCAACACACCGGAGGTGAGATCGCACGCCAATTGCGAAAGGAGAGAGAAGCGAGAAACTGGTCGCTTTCGGCGCTCTCATCTCATTCGGGTGTAAGCAAGGGCACGATCAGCAAGATCGAGCGGGGTGAAGCCAGCCCCACGGCAGTGGTTCTGTCACGACTGGCTGCCGCCTTCGGGTTCACCTTAGCCGGGTTCCTGTTGAAGGCAGAGGATTCAGGTGACCCAGTATCGCGCCGCGCGAACCAACCAGAATGGAAAGACCCGGAGACAGGGTACAGACGCCGTCAAATTTTCATAAAGGCAGACCATCCGATTGACCTCACAGCCATCGAGTTCCCTCCCAACCAAAAGATCATCTTTCCGGCCGCTGCTTTTGGGGCTCGTAGGCATCTGATTTGGGTGCAGATTGGCGAAATCGTCATCCAGATCGGCGCGAACTCTCATCGTCTGAAAGCAGGCGACAGCATAGGCATCAACGTTCTCACCGACGTGTCCTTTGAGAACGACAGGGATGCGCCCTGTTTTTACCTCGTGGCGACAGCCAAGTAGAACTGAGGATTTTCAATGGCATTTGAAATAATTGAAGCTTGCGGCGCCGCACAGGTGCAGCAGGTGCGAGCCCTTCTGCGCGATTATGTAGCGCAAGACCTGGTCGATCTGAGTTCACAAAACATTGACGCGGAGATAGCCGGCCTCCCCGGCCGATACGCTGCCCCTAGCGGGACCCTACTGCTTGCAACTGATCGAGACGGGACGCCAGCAGGTTGTGTGGCTATTCACAAGTTCGGCGACATCGGTGACGCGGAGATGAAACGTCTTTTCGTGGCACCGACCTACCGGGGCTTGGGCCTAGGAAAAAGACTCGTCACAGAAGCGATCGACAGAGCCGCAAAGATGGGTTTCACAAGGGTCGTGCTCGACACCATGCCTGATATGAAGTCCGCAATCGCGACTTATGAAGGCCTGGGCTTTCGGAGGATCCGCCCATACTGGGAGAACGTCCTTCCTGTCATTTATTTCGGAAAAATGTTGTGAAATGAAAAAGTGAGAGAGTCTGATGTTCCCGATCGATTCAGATACCTGCGAATCAATAAGCCAGCTCGCGGCGATGTGGGCCAAGCTGGTGGCAGACGTCGGCGGCACGGTTGCCGAGGAGCCGGGGCTTGCTATCCGCTGGGCGGATTCGCCATTTGTTTTCTACAACGCGCTCGTTGCGACCGAGCCGCTGAAAGACGAAGAGCAGACCAGGAATTTGTTGGCACGATCCGCCGAGTTCATGCAGTCTTGTACACAGCCGGGATGCCTATGGCTGTTTGACGATCTGATTTCTCCGGATGTCAGGAACGATCTTCCAAGGCTCGCCCAAGAGGAGGGATTGGAAAGCACCTTTCAATGTTGGGGAATGTCAGGCGAAATATTTGATAGAAGAGAGCCCCACCATCCATTGTTGCGCTTCGAGCGTGTCGCGAGCGAAAAGCATCTCGAAGAGTATGCTCGTCTTAACGCTCGCGCCTATGGTTTGCCGGAGGAGCGCGCGGTTGTCGCCTTCCGTGCCTCGCGGCTATGGCTCGATGAGATCTTCGCCTATGTCGCCTATGAAGGGTTGGACCCGGTAGCCTGCGCTGGTGCGTGCGTAGTCGATGGCCGATTGTTTCTTATATTGGTTGCAACCGAGTCCACACATCGCCGCCGAGGATTCGGTGAAGCCGTCACTCTCAAGGCACTCACAGAAGCAAGTCGCGCCACCGGGATCAAACGGGTCTGCCTTCAAGCTACGACTGACGGCAGACCCGTTTATGAAAAACTGGGACTGCGCGTAAACGGGTCGCTCCAACTCTTGTCGCCCATAACGCTTTAAATCGACCCAGGATACCTCGCTAGTCGCCTGCTGGTCGGCCGTCCATTAACGAGGAACTGACGATCGAGTTTCCTTGAGGAAAATGGACTTTTGGGCGTGGAAAAGACCTGCGAGAGCGAACGCTCGCAGGTCTTAAACATGTTCTGGCTGCAGCCGGTCGCCAATTTGTTTAACTCGACGCCCGTTGGCCACAAACACGCGCAATTTTTGACTTCGAGGCTGGCAAGCTCGAACGATCAAGATCCGGGCAATTTCTCGCTTCTGCTTTTGCAGCTTGATTTTCTTACAAGGTTCTCGCAAGCGACGGCCCGATCGCTGCCGGCGCGATCGTTGAAGCAAGTTCAGGCGATCATGGACCAGCGAGCAAACGACAATGCGGCGTAAAACAGGGCGGGTTCGTCAAAGCCAGCCTCGCGAAAAACATCTTTTTCTGCGTCTGGGTGAGCAGACGTATTTGCTATCTCATCAGGCGGACAGATGTCCCAGCGCGCTGGATCGGTCCGCGCATCCGCTGCAAATGTCGCAGATCCTGCAAGCCACAGTCCTGCCTGTATATTGACGTCTAGATGATGGGCCGCAACACTCTTGGTGCCAGCTTAATCCCCCTTCAACTAAGCAAGGTCGCTCGAGAATGTGCAATGTCGACAGTGGCTGGCACACTGGACAAGATATACGGGAATCGAATCTTTCTCGCGATTTCGATCAGCTGATCGAATGGCAGGTAGATAATTGCTGACGTAAGACTGCCAAAACAGATCAGTTGTCACTGTTGGATTCGACCGGCAGCCGAATGACTGCGCTGAATTGAATTGAGGCAGGGTGAACGGCCTGCAGGCGGCACATTGCAAGTCGAGTCTCAACGACGTCTAGTGCGAGGCGGCAGTGCTATCGTGAAAGAGCCCCTATGGATTTGGCGTCTGCGTCGGCCTAGGCGAGCTGGCGTTGATTTGCAATTTGAACACGAGAAGGACCGCGACTCCTTCGAGGGCGAGCGCTGATAGCCAGATTGCTCCTGGCCACTGGTCGCGCACGAGGAAGTAGATGCTGGAAAATCCAAGGGGGCCGATGATCGAGGCTATGCTCATGGCTGAAGCGAGCGTTCCCTGGAATTGTCCCTGAAGTTTGTCGTCCACGAGGCGTGTTGCGAGGGACTGCAACGCCGGAGTGCCAATTCCGGAGAGCGCTACGACAGGCATCATCGCGTACACCATCCAGTCACTGGCAATAAAGGCCATGACCAGAAGCCCAAGAGATGCTGCGGCGATCCCGGTAAGGACCGCTCGGCGCTCTCCAAGCAATTTCACGGCTGGAGCAGACAAAAAGGCCTGCGCCAGTGACTGGCACACTCCGAACATTGCAAGTGATAGCCCGATGGATAGGCCATTCCATCCAAAAACGTCCTTCCCCCATAGCGCCCAACATGTTCCATACACTTCACCGGCAGCGCTCAGTACAAAAAAAGTCCGACAACCTGAGCAAGTGACCTGGTAGAAAGAAGCCACCGCAAAGGCGCCAATGAGAGGGGAGAGACAAACGTAATCTTCTCGCAGTCGGGCATTCGGGACTCTGGGAGGATAAAAAACGCTATCAGCAGGTTGCAGCCGTTCAATACGCCCGCAGCGGCGAACGGAAGCCTTAGCCAATAGTCCCCGAGGATGCCACCCAGCACCGGCCCAAGTATAAACCCGATCCCGAACATGGCGTTTAAGAGGCCGAACTGCTTGCTGCGGGTCTCTTTGGACGAGACATCCGTTATGTAGGCAGTTGCTACCGAGACGTTTGCGCTCGTTATCCCCGCAATCGCTCGACCGATGATCAGTATCGTCAGGGATGTTGCACAGACCATCAAAACGTAGTTCATCGCGGCACCGGCGAGCGATAACAAGAGAACGGGGCGGCGACCGATGCGATCGCTCAGCGCTCCGAGGAATGGAGCAAAGATAAATTGCAGGAGCGCGTAGATTGCCATGAGGACGCCTATACACGGCACTACATTGGGCGCCTGCGTCACATCCTCAATCAATCGCGGAAGGACGGGAAAGATTAGGCCGATCCCTATGGCGTCGAGGCAAATTGTTGCGAAGATAACCGACAGCGGCTTGTTCATGACGGTTCCAGCCTATCGAGGGGCGGCCGAAAAAATGCACCCGGACGGTCCAGCGGCGTCGAGCGTCGCCGCCCAAACAACATCCTTTGCGGCCTCCTCAGGTGACCGGTCGAACGCGTTATCGCCACGTTCGGGATGGGTTGCGACAGACCCGGGATCTATCGCATTCACTTTAACAGCGGTGTTAGCCAAAGCCTGTGCGAGTACAACTGTCAGGTTATTGAGCGTGTGTTTAGCAAGGGAGTAAGCTGGTGAAAAGATCGGGCCTGGCCTCGGTTTGCCGATCTGCTGTGCCGCAGAACTCGTCACGTTAACGATGCGCGCAGCTCGAGCCCGTTGCAACAACGGGAGAAGCGCCTGGGTCAGATGCCAGCATCCGAACACATTCACTTCAAACAGGGCGCGGAGCACCTTGATGTCGACGTCGAGCGGACAGGCAGTTTGGAAGTCAGGCATGTGGCTTGCGTTGTTTATCAGTACATCAACATGACTGAATGCATTGCCGACCGTCGCCGCCACGTCTGCAATACTCGAGCTGTCAGCAAGATCTAGCCGGATCGCACTTGCTCTAAAACCCTGATGACACAATCCGAAAGCGAGTTCTTCTGATTGTTCCAGGTTTCTCGCGGCCAGGATCACATGGTAATTTCGCCTTGCAAGCTGTTGCGCAACCGCAAAGCCGATTCCAAGTCGCCGACTTGCACCTGTGACAAGCGCAACGGGCAGCATTTTTTGTGGTTTTCTCATAATCTCGCTCCTAGTCGTCGTTCGACCGGAGCGTTTCTCATCATCGAGCACCACACGGACGAACTTTCGGACGCCACGTTTGCGTCCGACGTTCGTCGTGGGGATCTTTGTGCACGTGGCCAAAGATCAGAGCTTTCATTACGAAAGGCCTTGGGCTTACCAAACCAAGACTGCCTTTTCCGACAGGTGCCGCTTTATCACGGTTGGGATTAATCGGCAAGTCGCCTGGAACCTTAGAATACCCGTTTTGGATCAACGGACCTTGGCGCCACCGGGCCCCAGTCTATATATCCGTTCAGGAGAATTGGAGAAGATTTTGACGATCATACGCAAATGCGGCCCGGCATTTGCAAGAATGGCGGGCTCGCATGTGACGATCCACCCTGGGGACAGACAAGGTCTGGTCGTGCCCTCTGCGCTTCATTGTCTCACGAAGAAGCATGGAAAGCATAAGATGAGCAATCCTAAGTCGCAAGACATACCGGGCGTCGTTCGAAGCCTCCTTTAAAACACCAGACACCGCTTTTGCTACGCATGACCCGAATGAGCGATTTCTAATCCTCAAGGATTATCGTCAAATCATGAAATCCTGATATTGCTGAGGACAGCGTTTGAAGCGGACTTCACTTCGCGCGTGGTGATGGCATGAAGAGATTTAACATCAAGCCAGTGACAATCAAGAATGGGGATTTCATTAAGCTTGAAACCGTGAAAGACCTAGCGAGCTACCTTTTTAAAAAATGGCCTGGACCTGAGAATAACAGGGCCTATTTGACCGCTGTTATGGTTTGCTCTGCTGTGCTGGAAAACGGCCTCAGTGAGCGGCGGGACGATGCGCGCGCCGCTTTTGTCGCTGCCGCCCATGAAGCACGTTTGGTCGTCTTGCCGGATGACGGCGATCCTCAATTGTGAGTGCCAGTTTTGTCAAAACATCGAAAATGAATGCCTTGATCCTCTCACAGGTGAAACGTGTCAGAAACTGCTCACGTAAATCAAGCAAAAGTCACATAGTGCGTTCTTTTTTTGGAAACGGCGTCTTGTCCTAACCAATGGAAAAGAGCGTTTGAAGACCGCCTGCCCCTGCCTGTTGTAAGTGAGCTGGACTAAAACGGTTCATTGCGAAAACGAGGCGACAACGAGCGGATCCACCCTTGCCACGAGAAGGCCCGGCCTTCGTCGCCGGCTCTGAAGCGCATAACACGGGGAGCTGGCCGTCTGCGCGGGCAGCTATGGGCGAGGTCGCCTCCACCTATTAACGGGTAGCCCGATTGGCGTCGGTCCGCCGCAGGATGTTGGTGATCGCGGCACAATTGCGCGGGCTGAAATCGGCTGCGGATATTGCAGGAAATGAACGCCGACTTAACTGTCGGGAATGCAGCCGTTTCTGCAAAGGCGTCAGCAATCCTGAACAGGTTCCGACCGGCATCGAGATGGCGATTGCACAGCGTTGCCGTCGCCTTAGTCCGCGGCGACGTCACCCTCTCCGACCTTACAATTACAGGGGAGCACGCGACGAATTGATCGCCTTCGCCGACAAAGTGGAAGCTTCCATCGTCCAGCTACATTGAAGAGCTGCCGTGGCAAAGAGCGGTGTGGTGTAAAATGCTACAGCATCTGTCGACGAACAGAGGTGACACGGTGAAAACTCGATGACAAGCAAACGACTACGACTGCTACGCTGCGGGCGGCCCAGGGACACGCTCGGACGACGCGACACTGGTTTTACAGTCCTGGCCATAGCCCGCCATCGAGCCTCAGGTTTGAGCCGGTGATGTAGCCGGCACGCGGACTGACAAGAAAAGCCACTGCGTCTGCGATTTCCTCGAGGGTGCCAACCCGCCCTACAGGTACCTCTGCGAACTTAGAAAGCACGCCTTGCTCAACCTCCGGCCAAGATGCTTCGTGCGCAATTCCTTGCCCGACAGCGACTTTGCGGAAGGCTGCCTCAAGGCTGGCGCTGTGGATCGTGCCTGGGGAAACGGTGTTTGCAGTGATCCCGTCTTTAGCGACAGCTTTCGCCAGCGATGCTGTCATCGCAAGCATGGCTGCCTTTGCTGCCGCGTAGTCGGGTCGTCCGGCTGGAGGCATCATGCCTGCAAGGCTGGAAATATTGACCACACGGCCCCACCTCGAGACGCGCATGGCCGGCAGCACTCGCGATGTGACCCTCACAGCCGCGACGACGTTGCGGTCATACCCGTCTGTCCAGGTGCGAGACCGCGTCGTCACCCAGTCCTCTTGCTCGCCCGAGCCCCCGGCATTGTTAACGAGGATATCGACCGGCCTGACAAATGCCTGCGCTTTTTCGACCAGGCGCTGCACGTCGTCTTCACAGGTCAAGTCGCCGGTGACGACATACGAACGCCCGCCTTCACGAGAGATAGAGTCCGCGACTTCCTCTGCTTTTGCCTTGTCGCGACCGTGGACGATGATGATTGCACCTTCGCGCGCTAACCCGCGGGCTATTCCCTCCCCAATCCCCTTGCTGCTGCCTGTGACCAGTGCGATCTTTCCGTCCAGTTTCAAATCCATCGTAATCACTCCAACATTCAATTCAGAAACGACAAAAGAGGAAGTCGATGAACGACGCAATTACGCACTTTAAAGTGCCCATGAACGAAGGTTCTGCCTGTCTAGGGCCAGACGGCTCTGTCGCCCATGTCGGTCACGTTCTGGGGATGCTGAGCGGTAGGTGGAAGTTACCGATCCTTTTCCACCTGTTTGCCAGCCCCTCGATGCGCAGTTCTCAGCTCCTGCGCGAAATGTCCAGCATCTCGCAGAAAGTACTCACGCAGCACCTACGGGATCTTGAAGCAGACGGTCTCGTTGAGCGGAGAGACTTCCATGAGCAGCCGCCACATGTCGAGTACCGCCTTACTCGTGCGGGTCATGAGCTCATGCCCGTCCTGCTGGCGGTAAGGGAGTATTCGCGAAGTCATCCGACAGCAGGCCAGGGTTAAACTCTGCCCTCAAGCCGTTGCTAGGCTACAATGGTGATTGCGACATTGTTCGGCGTATTCCCGATCCACTACGGTGTCATGATTATCCGGCCAAGTGGTTTCGCTTTCTCAGCAAAGTCGTGCGCATCCCGCGCCTGCGAAAGCGGGAACGTCTTTTCGATAATGACCTGGATATCCCCCTTTCCGAGAGCGATCAAAAGGTCATCGATTGAAGACCGGACATCGTGCCGATCGAGAAGCGGTCCCATGAATACACCGAGTAAAGTCTGGTTGGACTGCATCGCGGGCCAGAGATCCAATGAGAGGTTGTCGCCCCCCGCATTGCCGACGAAGACGAGACGGCCCCCTTGGGCCAAGGTCGCAAGCGATATGGACAACGTTGCACCGACAGGGTCAATCACCAGATCAACGCCCCTCCCTTTCGTGATTTGCTGTACCGCAGCGGCCACGTCACCGGAGGACCGATCAATGACGTGGTCCACACCAAGCGACGAAATTTTTTTTAGCCGTCGTTCGCCACTGGAGATGGCGATCACCCTCGCTCCGGCTTGAGCAGCAAGTTGCACTGCAGCAACACCCACGCCTCCGGACGCTCCCTGGATTAGAACCGTTTCCCCGGATCGGAGGCCGCCTCTAGCAAAAAGGCAGTGGTAGGCGGTACCGAATGCGATGGGGACGATTGCAGCAGAAGCTGCATCCACGCTTGATGGTACGATCCACGTTTGGTTTGCCGGAACCGCCCAAAGTTCCGCGTGTGACCCCTGCATGTTAAAGGCCGTGACCTCGTCCCCGACTTTGCGGTTATGGACATTGGCACCGACCTCCACGACCCGTCCAGCTGCGGCATATCCGACAACCCACGCGGAGCCAGCAGGAGGAACCGAGCGCCGATTTATCAAGTCACCGCCTTCAATTGAAATTGCAGCCGTTGCAATCAGAACATCATCGGGACCAGTCCTCGGGTCGGGGACCTCCCGGTATTCTAACACGTCAGGAGGCCCCGCCTTATCGTAAACAGCTGCCTTCACAGTCTATCTCCCTAAACCAGCCTCATATCGTTTCACTATGAAGCCGGCTCAGCCCTGCTTCACCATCAGAGGTTGGATAGAGGATAGACGTCTAACCAGATATCGATAAACTGCCATCTTTCGTAAAAGCCTAGAGATGAGATCGATAAATGGACCGGATGATCCTCCGTGATTTAGCGGTTTTTGAAGTGGTTGCACGCTGTCGGAGCTTTACGCGTGCTGCTTCCGAACTGGGAATTAAACAATCAACGCTGAGCTACACAATCAATCAGCTCGAACAAAAACTCGGGTTTCCTTTACTAGCAAGAACCACTCGGAGCGTCGCGCCGACTGATTCCGGGCGACGGTTGCTGGATATTCTTGGGCCATCGATGCGAGATCTGGATGACGAATTGCGGGCCTTGCAAGAGGAGGCAGCCGCGGTCACGGGCGTTATACGACTAACAATGATCCCGGTTGCATTCGAGAGTGTCGTTCGGCCCGTGCTTGCTGCTTTCTGTCAACGCTACCCTCATGTGGTTATAGAAATATCCACGAACGAGGGTTTTGACGATGTGGTGGCGGGAGGGTTCGATGGTGGAATACGGTTTGGCACACTCGTCGACAAGGACATGGTAGCGCTTCCCATAACTGCGACAACTCCTGTCGTGATCGCGGGGGCGGCATCCTACTTCAATGAAAATCCGGCGCCGGCCAGGCCGGATGATCTGATCAACCATCGCACCATATCTTACCGGTATGTCACCTCCTCGCGTCTTTTTCACTGGCCGCTGGCAATGGGACATCGGAAATTTGATTATAAAATTTCGCCTTCGCTGATCTTTGACGACGGCGCGGCGATCCGGGCGGCCGTCATAGACGGACTGGGAGTTGGGTTCATGCTTCGCTCACAGGTGGCGAGCGACCTTGAAGCGGGCAAACTGGTCGCAGTCCTGAGCGAATGGGTCGCAGACCTGCCCGGCTTCAGCCTATATTATCCGAGCCGACGAAGAACTTCACCCGCTTTCCGTGCGTTTATCGACCACATGAAGGAGGCCGGCAGACACAGAATAAGGGCGGGGTTCCATCAAAACTCCGGAAGCTAACATGAGCCCTCTGCATCGCCAATTCCAACACGGCCGTCATTAGGAAAAGGCATTGGCTATCTATAGCGGGGTCCGTCTGCCTTGCCGCGGCCGGGCGGAGAAGATGTTCCATTATGGAGGTCATCCAATCAAGAACAAGCCAAGGTCGTAGCGTCGCCGCCGACGAAGATCTTTGCCAAATAAAGCTCATCTTCGTGTGAGAGTACGACGGGCTGTATAGCATCAGCACCTTCTTTATCTCAGAGTGACGCGCCGTAGACGGTGACATGAACTTCGATCAGATGTTTCATATGCTCAACGTCGTTGGCCCCATAGCGAAGCCCCCGCAAGCCATATGTCAACGTTGCCGCGAATTCAGCTCGGGAGACAGGGAGCGTCCAGTTCGCGACACTGTCTTCCAGCATTCGGACCAGAAAAAGTTGAAATCGCGCATAAACGTCTCGAACTGCCGGAAACCGGAAGTCAAAAAGATCGGCGGCATCAGGATGGGTTGAAGCGAGCTCGATGCCGTGCAGTCCCCATACCGTACAGGCATGTAGCAATTTATCTTGGACTCGCTCGATTTGCTCAACAGCGCGCTCGATCTTGGTCAGGGACCGTGCATCCATCATTTCAATAACCCGCGCGAAGATCGTCTCTTTATCGGGAAACAAAAGATAAAGCGCCGGACGGGATATACCCGCGGCGCGCGCAATGTCACCCATCGTTGTTCGCGCAAAGCCGTATCGCACAAAAACGTCCTCAGCTGCGAGGACGACCTTTTCGTTTCGGTTCAATAATCTCTCCATGAATGAATCTTGACATAATAACAAAAACTGTCAATGTCTGACACTCAAACATATTTTGTCAGGAGGTTATAAGTATGGACCATCATCCGCTTTCAATGGAGATCCTTTCGGAGGCAGCTGAACGGCTTGGGAACGAACCAGTTGTGATGATCAACTTGCTTCGCTTTCGTGAAAAACCTCTGTATGAAGTAGGGTTTGATGACGGTGCCAAGCTAACGTCTAGATCAGCCTATTACGAAGGATATGCTCAAGCTTTCCAACAGATTGCGGAAAAACTCGGCGTTACCTCTGAGCGTGTCTACATAGGCTCGCAGGCCATGACGTTGGTTTCCAATGAAGATGAGCAATGGGACGATATCGTTATCGTACGCTATCGCAGCTTCGCGGACCTGCGTTCAATAATCGAACATCGGGACTACAAATTGAAGGCGGAACCTCACCGCCAAGCAGCAGTCAAGCGCTGGCGTTTCATTGCAAGCAGATCAATTCCGTAACCCTGGACCCCGAGGCCGAAACGAGCTGCGCTTATCCAAGAACGACAGCTGTTCCCGGCCACGGGACCCCCCCGATCTATTCGCGACCGGCAAGGGTCACGCGACTCAACGAGATCCTGTGTTAGCCCTATTTCAGGGTAAATACCTTTTCCGCAGCGTGGTGCATCTACCGCGTCGTCGTAGCCGTGCACCGGCTTCCCGTGCATCGTGAGCCAGAGTTCGCTTCACCAGAACGGGTAGAGTGGCTCACCAATCAAGACGTTTATCCTGGTAATCAAGATAGAGATTTTCGCCCGATGCTATATGCTTTTCTACGACATCGGCAACGCCGCAAACGCTGAGCTCAAGCCCGATCTCAGCCTTTACTTTGCCTCCCAAGGTACCCATCACGGTACTTACCCAGCCAGGATGGATGGACAGAACCGTTAGTCCTCTTTTCTTGTGCTCCGCGTAGATGCCGCGCGCCAGCATGTTGGAAGCCACCTTGCTTGCCCGATAAAGTTCAAGCCCACCCTCGACGTTTATGGCGATACTGCCACGATGAGACGACATGAACGCGAGGGTGCCGCCCGGCATGGCGAGGTAGTTAAGAAGATGGCGGGCGAGCCTCATCGGCCCGAATGTGTTTGTCAGCATGATCTCGGCAAATTCCTGATCTGTCGCCTCCAGAACACTCTGATGCTCGGCACCCCAGATTCCAGCGTTCATGAAAACGACATCGAAACGGCGATCCCCGAGAGATGCGAGAAACGGCTCAATCTGAGCAGCATCCGTCACATCTATGGTTCCAATCGCCATGCGATCAGGATCGGTCGCACCCACCTTTCTTAGTTCATCAACTTTCGCACCCGGCCGGGATGTGCCGACCACGTCCCAGCCGCGCTTGAAGAATTGCTGTGCGAGACCAAGCCCTAAGCCGCGTTCAGCAGCTACGATCAAGATCGATTTGTTCATTTTGTTTCCCTTTCTCAAAGAGCGGTGTAACCGCCATCGGCCATCACTAAGGCGCCCGTCATGAAGGACGATGCAGGCGAGGCCAAAAATGCAATCACCTCAGCTATATCGATTGGCTGCGCTACCCTGCCGATTGGGTGAGCATCGCCATAAGCTGCGAGAGTGCTCCTGCTGTTATCGACAATTCCCTCGAGAATATCCGTTTCAACCACGCCGGGTGCCACAGCATTGGCCCGAATGCCACGATCGCCGTATTCAACCGCGACAACCTTCGTCAGTTGGGCGATAGCACCCTTGGATGCGGCATAGACTGATGTATCCTTCATGCCGACGGCAGACACGATGGATGCGACATTAACGATGGCTCCGCCACCTCTGCCTATCATCGTCTTCACTGCCTCTCGCGAATGCAGGAAGTTGCCGCGCGCATTGATCGCCATGATGGCATCCCAATCGGCCGTGCTCATGTCGATCAGAGGCTTGTTCATCGTGCGCCCGGCGTTGTTCACGAGGATGTCGATGCTACCGAAGCGTTGGAGTGCAAGTCCGCTCGTACCGATCGCTGTAGCCTCCTCAGATACGTCGCCACAGAATGTGGCGACATCCTCCCCACCGAGTTCATGCACGGCTGGATTGAGATCGCTTGCAACCAGACGTGCGCCCCTTGATCGCAGCAGGTTCACTGTTTCAAGACCTATCCCGCGCGCAGCGCCAGTAACGATGGCGACCCTGCCGGAAAGATCCCATCCCTGGGGTATCGACATCATCTCCCCTCCTCCGGATAATCGGTACTGCGCGTGATCGCCTCCCAACCATCGATTTCATCCACAACCTGATCGAGCTTCGCACGCATACGACGCAAGGCATCGCTGCCCAGAAGAAGGTGCAAGGGAGGATTTTCAGACCGCACCATGGTTATGATCGCAGCCGCCGCGCGCTCGGGATCGCCCAGTTGGCGTCCAGCCGCCGCGTCAAAGGCCGCGCTGCTCTTTCCGATTGTTTCGCCGTAGGCTGAGTGCGCCTCAT
Source organism: Agrobacterium sp. DE0009 (assembly GCF_007680755.1). NCBI lineage: Bacteria > Pseudomonadati > Pseudomonadota > Alphaproteobacteria > Hyphomicrobiales > Rhizobiaceae > Agrobacterium > Agrobacterium sp. DE0009. The sequence continues at coordinate 44,142 of NZ_VEIU01000013.1, read as the reverse complement.
CGCTCTTTCGGATCGAATGATTCGAGAGAAAATCCGTCCTGAATGCGCCAGGTGCAACCGCTGTCACCTTTATGCCAAGGGGAGCCACCTCCAACGATAGCGCGGCAGACAGGCCTTCCAGGGCTGCTTTCGCAGACGAATAGAGTGCCGATCCAGTCGAGGGTGCTCTACCTGCAATAGAGGTGACGTTGACAATGTGTCCAGAGCCCTGTTCACGCAAATACGGCAAGGCGGCCCGGATGAGACGGAACGGGGCGAAAACATCGACAGCAAAGAGGCGCTCAACTTCCGCATCGGTCGCGCTTTCGAGGGCGCCAAGGAGACCGTATCCCGCGTTGTTGACGATGACATCAATCTTACCGACGAGATTAAATGCATCTCTCACGACAGCTTCAATAGAGGCGCCATCTACGAGGTCGACGTTTAGAATGTGTAGAGATCCCGCATCGTGATCGAACGAAACTATGCCGGACCGAACCGTTCCCACGACAGTGTCGCCCTGCGCCAGTGCTGCCTTTGCTAGCGCCTTACCCAGTCCGCGCGAGATACCCGTGATAAACCAAGTCGTCATCTTTTGCTCCTTTGAGTGACCAGGTCAAAGATGGCGCGTCGACACAGACTTTATAATGCTATAAAAAGTTACAGGAGCTTTTAGCTCAGCTAATATAAGACGAGGAACTTTGTGTGCAATCTGCTGAATAGCCAGGACTACAATCAGCTTCGCGCCTTCATCGTTGTAGCAGAACAGTTGAGCTTCAGCCGTGCAGCCGACAAGCTTGGAGTTTCAGCATCTGCGCTCAGCCAGATGGTGCGTAACCTCGAAGATCAACTCGGCATTAGGCTGCTTCATCGCACAACCCGCAATGTGTCGCTTACTGAAATCGGAGAAAGCCTGTTTCAGCGCGTGCGGATCGCAGCGCTAGACATGGGCGGCGCGGTATCACAGGTCAAGCAAGCGAGGGAAAAACCCACTGGAGCTGTCAGGGTGCATACATTCCGATCTGCGGCGCGCAAGTACATTGATCCAATCCTGGAAGAATTTACAAGTCAGTACCCTGATATTGTTCTCGACATAACGCTCGACGACGAGGTCGTCGACATGGTCGCCGCTCGCTACGACGTCGCGCTCAGGATCGGTGAGGTGATCGAGAAGGATATGGTTGCGGTCCGCCTAGGACCTGAGCTTCGGCAGATTGCCGTCGCAACGCCTGACTATCTGGAGCGCCATGGACGGCCCATACATCCGCGAGACCTTGTTGATCATCGCTGTATCAGATGGCGTTGGCCGGGTCGGGCGACACCCTACGCCTGGGAGTTCTTCGAAAACGATGCCTGGTTCAGCGTTACCGTCGACGGCCCGTTGATCTTCAGCGACAAAGAGAGCGCGCTCAGCGCTACGCTCAAAGGGATTGGCATTGGTTTTCCGATTGAAGACACCATCATAGAACATCTCGACACGGGTCGTTTGGTCCCACTTCTGGAGGCTTGGTCGGCGCCCTTCCCCGGCCTCTTTATCTGCTACCCGAGGCAGCGCCAGATGGCTCCTGCCCTGCGCGTTTTTATCAATGCTTTGAGAGCGGGCCCTTCAATTACAACTGCATAATCGACGTAACGTAGTCATCTTTCTCCCCTGCACCGGGATAGGAGCTTTTCTCGAGACGTGCGTGAAATCGATCTTCAGGCGTTCCTGTTGAGTGTGACGACACTGCGAGCAGTTGCTTCCATATCATCGCTATCGGGCGACTTTGGTTGGACGTTCGCACGCAGGCTTGCGTCGCCCGACTAGCCACCGCGGGAAATTTGTAGCGAGAGGCAATAGGCTGAACCAAACGCTGCGTTGCCTGCAAAATCCTGGCCATCATTAGGCGACGGGACCTCCTCATCCGCCCCTCTCCTTATTCAACGGGGCGTTCTGACGCGGCGTCGCGCCATCTGAAACAAAATGTACCCACGGCATCGCGCTTTCAGTTATCGGTCCCACTTTCGGCATCTATCGCAATAGGACCGACTGTTGGGGCTCATCGTCAGGTGCTCCCCAGGTAAGACTGGCTGATCGTTCGCATGCGATGCCGTTAAGTTCGACGAGTTGCGCATTTGCTCCGGCGCGTGGCTTTCGGCCCACATTTGAGGTTGCGGCGTCCTCAGGAGGACATGTAACGTTATTGCGGCGCAATGTCTCAAACCCGACGTAGGAGCACTCATGGCGGGAAAGGTAGTGATCGCGAGAATTGTCGGGATAGATCTCACCCGATCGGTCGCAATTTTTTTTGCAATGCTCAGCCACGTCTGGGTCATCACAGCGATGGATCGCTTTTGGAGCGGCCCATCTGCAGACTTGTTGCGTGCATCGATGGCCTTGGCGACGCCCACTTTCGTTTTGCTTTTCGGCACGATGCTTGAAATCGTCTATCGGCCGAAATTTATATTGGGGGAACGACGGCTTGTCACGATGCGACTTTTTTCGCGTGCGATACAGTGCTGGTTGCTATACTGCCTGTCGGTCGTCGTGCTGTATGTGCTATCAGATGATTATTCGCTGAAATTCTCCCTGGCCACAATGATGCTTCTGGGAGTTACACCGTTCACCGACATCCTGAAATTCTACGCTGTCGTCCTTTTCCTCGCCCCGATCCTTTTGCAGTTGCGCGAAAGAATCGGTCTTCTTCCTCTCCTCTTTGGCGCGCTGGTTGTCCACGCTGCCCACCCCATCCTTCGAGGTTTGCCGAGCCCTGCCGACTTTCAGATGAGCCTGTATGCAGAGAGAGTTGTGACTTTTTTATTCGGTGTTGGCGACGCCCAGCTAGGCGGTCCGTCGATCCTTCATGGGCTAAGCTTGGTCATTGCGGGGATGGTGTTTGGAAGGCTCATCGCGGGAGACCGCGCAGCTGGCTCGTTAATGAAGGGCAGCGTTGAAAAAAGAGCCCTGTTTTTACTTGCCGGCTCGGCTCTAGCCCTGACAGTGGGTGCTTTTTCAGGCCGTGAGACATTGTTGGCAGAACTAGGCGATATGTCGCTGCGAATGGACAGCGACCCACTCTACTTTGCTGCTGGCCTTTGCGGCGCGGTTGCGCTTACCTGTCTTGCGGTGATCGTCACTCAGGGATTGTCTGATGACCGGAAGAAAAAAATGGAAATGTTTGTGTTTTTCGGAAGGACCAGTTTGTTCACATTCGCGTTCGGAAACATAATCCTTTACGCTTGGGTGGGTTCGGCCGAATCTCGCACATCGGCCGTTCTTCAAGCATTGTCGATAAGCGCAATCATTATCGTTTTGAGTTATCTGTTTGATCGGGAAATGCGACACGGGGGGCGACTGGCTGCCCTTGTCGGAAATCTTCAGGCGAAGATCACTTCCTTCGTAAAGATACTAATGTCGTTGGGCGGCCCTAAACTGAGGCAGACTTGATCCTGTCGTACAAGGTGCCGTCTCCTGCTAGTCGTTCAGCTTTTGTGAGAAAAAGAACGATGAAATTCTTCTTAGTCCGAATTGCTATGCTAAGAGCGACGCTTCAATAATCCAATGAACTTCGCTAAACCGCGTTGACCCCAAGCTGCAGTTGATACGATGGCCATTTCCCGAAACCCAGCCCTTCGTGGTGACTGTTTCTCCCTTATTTCGGGAATGCGCCAGGGACAGCGTCTATGTCGTAGTGACTGGCCCACGTGTCCCTCCGATTTGCCCTGCGAACAACGCTGAACTGAGGGGGCGGATGCTCCCTTCCGTATGATGCCTGCGTAGCGCCATCGTGGCGCTCACGGAGACAAAGCAGATGACACAGGCGGATATCCCTGCGATCGTCCTCGCGAAGCGGAGGCTCCAAGTCTGTAGAGCGGATCGCGGCGGGGCGGTTCTATTTAATCGGGTTCTCTTGCGAGCTCGACGATTTTGGCGTTTTTTGAACCAGCAGTTGCCATGCGTTGTCGCGCTGGGTTTATGCCACCAGCCATCTCCGGGGCCGTGTTGCAAAAGGGTGTCGCCATAATGTGCGTCTAGTTCCGCCGATCTCTGTGAAACCTTTCGTCAAACGACAAAGGAACAACGCGGCCGATGCAGCCGCGAATCGCGCAGACTGTCCAACGACCGAACATGCATTGTTCTCGCCGATGATGACGGGAGAGAAGCGCTTCGACATCATTTATGTGTCGATAAATGACTCCTGAACCAACAAAGATCAAAGCCGGCCTAATGGCTTGAGGGATTGTAAACATTGTAGGATATCTGGATTCTTGTTCCGTTTTTGGTCCGGGGCGCCTTTGGGTTTGTGACCCGTTGGTCTCTGGACGTAAGGCGAGAATCGTGCTGTATCTTTGGCGGGCTTTGGGCGGCAAACCGAACTTTAGCCGCCAAGGGGGCGACATGGCGATAGCGACTAAGATTGAAACGGCAATTGCACAGAAAGAAGATGCAGGTGGCAAGATTGCCCGTCACGCAAGCCTTTTGTCCCAGCAATTGCAGGAATTGCGCACGCGCATGTACCCGCCCAAGTCAGAAAAAAGCCTGCGTTCTTTCCTGACCAACGAAGTTTCGAAGCTCACTTCCATACCTGATTCCACCCTGAAACTCTTGTCGAGTGAAGGGCGTGGCCCGATTCCCGGACGTCTGGAAAACAACCATCGCGTCTACACCCTGGCCCAGATCAACGAATTGCGGGAGCTTTTCGCAAGCCAGAAACCTGCCGATGCATTGAGATTCTTGCCCCGGCGCCGCGAGGGTGAACACCTTCAGGTGGTGGCTATCGCCAACTTCAAGGGTGGCAGTGCCAAGACCACGACCTGCGTCCACCTTGCACATTATCTCGCCTTGCAGGGCTATCGTGTCCTCGCATTGGACCTCGATCCGCAGGCGTCACTGTCTGCTCTCTTCGGCGCCCAGCCTGAATTTGACGTAGGCGCCAATGAGACCATCTATGCGGCGTTGCGCTATGACGATGTAGAGCGTCGGCCGATCCGCGACATCATTCGCAAGACTTACTTCGACGGCATCGACCTGATACCGGGTAACCTCGAGGTAATGGAGTATGAGCACGAGACGCCTAGGGTTCTGGCGCAGAAATCCGGCTCAGGGGCAATTTTCTTCGAGCGCTTGAAACTGGCATTGGCCGAGGTCGATCAGGACTACGACGTCGTCATTCTCGATACCCCTCCTTCCCTGGGGTTCCTCACACTCAGCGCAATCTACGCCGCCACCAGCATGATCATCACCGTCCATCCGGCAATGCTTGACGTGGCTTCCATGAGCCAGTTCCTGTTGATGATGGGAGACCTGATCAGCGTGCTGAACGAAAGCGGCGCACAACTCGATCAGGATTTCATTCGCTATCTGGTTACCCGGCACGATCCGAACGACGCGCCGCAGTCGCAGGTAGTCGCGATGATGCGTCATCTTTTTGGCACGGATGTCCTCCTGCCAACCTTGATCGAGAGCACGGCTGTAGAAGCAGCGGGGCTTGCGAAGCGCTCCATCTATGAACTCGAAATGGGCCAAATCGGTCGTGACACGCATAAACGTGCTCGCGAGGCGGTTGACGCCGTGAACGAAGCGATCGTGAAACTCATCAACACAAGTTGGGGGCGTACATGACGAGCAAGTCGCGCAAATCGATTGTGGCAAACTTCGGTTTGCTTTCTGCCGAGTTGGAAAACCGGCTCTCGACCGAGAACCCGGCCCCCGCTCCGCAGCCCGTGCCAACTGCGCGAGTGGGCGCAGGCGTAATCGGTGCGGCGCATCGGGCGATTGACGACATCAAATCTGAACGCGACCGCCTGAAGGCGCTGGTCGAAGCCGGTGGAGGCACGATCCGCGAACTCGATCCCTTAAGTATCGACCCCTCGCCCTTTCCTGATCGTCTGCCTGACGATGATGCGGCCGATTTCGAGGCTTTCAGGAACTCGATACGGTCCGAAGGTCAGAAGGTTCCCATACAGGTCCGTAAATCACCTTCGTCTCCTGACCGCTATCAGGTGATCTACGGCCACCGCCGGCTCCAGGCAGCCAGAGACCTTGGAATTCCGGTCAAGGCGATCGAGGTCGAGATTTCCGACATCGAACTTGTTATCGCACAGGGTATTGAAAATGCTGGTCGCCAAGATCTAACCTGGATCGAGCGCGCCCTCTTCGCCCGGCGCATGGATGATGCTGGTGTAAAGCCTCGGGATATCAAGGCGGCCCTGTCTATCGATGACCCCGAACTCGCTCGCATGCGATCCGTTTATCGTGTCGTTCCGACCGAAATCATCGAAGCAATCGGGCGGGCCGGCAAGGTCGGTCGTCCAAGATGGGCCGACTTTGCAAAGACCTATTCTGAACGGCCGGATCTCCACGATGCATTGAGCAAGGTTCTATCCGGCAGTGCCGAAAAGCGTCTGGGATCGGATCAGAAGTTTCTTGCAGCATTCAATGCTCTCAAACCTAAGGCCGCCCCGAAGGACACTGGCAAGGCCATTGCTGGACCCGCAGGCGAGCAACTGGGGCGGCTTGTGCGCACGGCCAACGAGGTTCGTATTTCAGCGCACACAGCGTCCGCGAAGGAATTCCTGAGCTTTATTGAATCGGAATTGCCGACGCTGGCTGAGCGCTTCAGTCGTGCGAAGTCCAAGAACTGATCGAAGCCGCAAGTGGATTTCGACACGAATTACGGAAGGAAAGCGCGCAAAAGAAAAAGGCCCCCGAAACGTTGCCGTCATGGAAGCCCTTCTCGTTGTGTGAGAGCTTGAGAATCGCATTTCCATGAATCCTAGTCAAGAGTCTTTGGCACCGTTTTGGTGAGCGTATTTCTTTTGCCTTTTTGAGAGGCGAGGACATGGAAGGTGGACAAGTAACGACGCCCTTTGGGCGGCGACAGGTTACCCTTGCGCTTGTGAGGCGGCAAATTGCCACGAGCAGGATCGAGGAAGGTAAATCGGCAAACAAGTGGAAGGTTTTTCGCGATGCATCTGAAGCTCGGGAGGTGCTTGGTCTGCAGGATCGAAGCCTCGCGGTTCTCGATGCGCTTTTGAGCTTCTATCCGGAGAACGAACTGCGCCAAGACGCGCGGCTCGTCGTCTTTCCCTCGAACATTCAGCTGTCAATTCGTGCCCATGGCATTGCAGGCGCGACCCTGCGTCGGCATCTTGCGGCCCTCGTTGACGCCGGCTTGATTATCCGCAAAGATAGCGCCAACGGGAAACGCTACGCGAGAAAAGGCGACGATGGCTCGATCGAGCATGCGTACGGATTCGACATATCACCTCTTCTTATGAGAGCTGAGGAGCTTGCGTGCCTCGCCCAGCAGGTTGCTGCCGATCGGATCGCCTTTAGACAGGCGAAGGAAAATCTGACGATCTGGCGGCGGGATATCCGCAAGCTGATCACTGCGGCTGTCGAGGAAGGGGCAGCAGGCAACTGGGACGAAATAGAGGAGCGCTATATCGCGATCGTGGGAGAAATTCCGCGCAATCCCACCTTGGCTGAACTCAAGGACCTCGGTCTCAGGATGAGCAGTCTACGTCACGACATCGTCAAACTCCTGAATTCGGGAGACTTTTCGTCAAAAATGAACGCCAATGATGCTCATATTGAGCGCCACATACAGAATTCAAATACCAACCCTCCTAATGAACTTGAACCTAGCTCTCGAAAGGAGCAGGGAGCGAAGCCGAGTGAGGACAGGCAGCCCCAGCATGTGCCGATCAAGGCTTTCCCAATCGGACTTGTGCTGCGGGCCTGCCCCGAGATTTCCAGCTACGGGCCCGAAGGCGAAATTCGCAACTGGCGTGAACTAATGACAGCCGCAGTGGTCGTCAGATCCATGCTTGGGGTCAGCCCGTCTGCATATCAGGAAGCCTGCGAGGCAATGGGTCCAGAGAACGCGGCGGTAACGATTGCCTGCATTTTGGAGCGGGGTGGTCATATTAATTCACCGGGCGGATATCTCAGAGATTTGACAAGCAAGGCTAAGCGAGGCGAATTTTCACTTGGTCCGGTCCTAATGGCTCTGCTGCGTGCCGGCGGCCACAACGTCAAAGCCACTGGGTAATGTTGAGGCAACATAAGTGCGGGTGGGAACAAAGATTGTTCCTCCAGACGAGCTGAAGCCCAACGGACCGTGAATTCAAGGCGGAGCGCAGGTTACCGTGCCCCCGATACAGGGCGGCGCCGGCTTACGGATTGGTCAACCATGACCCAATGGCGCGGCTTATCCGGAGCCTCCTCCTCCCCTGCCCTCAAACAGGTGATCCGGCTCGCGGTCCGCGCCGTTCCACGAAAGCGTCGTCCAGAAAGCGCAAAAGCGGTCACGGGGGACATCCTGCTAATGCTGCTCGCCACGTGCGCAAGTGACAGCTTGCGTGACATCAGGGACCGAGCGGTTTTGATGGTCGCCTTTGCGTCAGGTTGTCGCCGGCGCAGCGAGATCGCAGGCCTCCGCATGGAGCAACTGACCGAGGAAACGCCGATCGAGGTGCCTGACAGCCCTCCCCCACCCTCGTTGGCAATTCATCTTGGGCGGACCAAAACGACGACCGGAGAGGACGACGAAGTCGTCTATCTCACAGGCCGGCCTGTCGAGGCATTGAATGCCTGGCTGACGGCCGCGAGGATCGACATGGGAAGCGTGTTTCCGGGCATTGGAAGGTGGGGAACGGTCTCGCGCCGGGCGCTCGATCCGCAATCGATCAACGCGATCCTTAAACATCGAGCGGAAATGGCGGGGTTGGATCGCGGGGAGTTTTCTGCGCACGGTTGCGGTCACGATATTTGACGGAGGCCGCCGATCGCGGCATTCCGCTACCTGAGACGATGGATACAGTCGCGCCATCGATCAGTGCAACAGGCGTCCAGCTACTGCAACAACGCGACAAAGCAAAGCGGGCGTGCGGTCCGATTGTTCTAGGATCCGACATCACTGTTAGAATTGCCAAGGCGAGATCAATTCGAGTCCTGTTGTTTCGAAATCTTTGAGGTTTCTGGTCGCCAGCCGGCCACCATTGATCCGCGCTATAGCCGCGATCATGCCGTCCGGAGCCGACATCCTCCTCCCCTGCCGCGCAGCGTCTCCCATGATATCGCCATAGGCCAATGCTGCTTCTTCCGTGAAGGCAAACATCTTGTCCGAGAACCGGCGACGCCAGCTCACAAGTCCCTCTTCCAAGCGATCTGCTCGCTGATCCGGCCTGATCTTTTGAATACCAAAAGCGATCTCAGCAACTGCAACCGTCGGCAATGCCAATTCGGCATCGTGGCGAACCAGCCATGTTATGACGCAGAATCGGGAGCTTTCTTGAAAGTCTCAGACATCACATTCGTGTCCAGAAAAATCAAAGCTCTACGCCTTTGTGAGCGCGTCTGTTTTCATTGATGATACTATCGAAATCGATATCCGTACCCGACGGGGATGAAAGGCGGCTATAGAATTTCGCAGCGGGTTCACGTCCCGCCTCTCGGGCCTCATAGGATTCGAGCGCGCGCTCGACGATTTCGGCAATCGTGCGATTTTCTCGGCGGGCGAGCTTATGGGCAAGGTCGCGCGCTTTGGAACTGCGGACCGATAGTTGCGGGGTTACCATTAAGTGCTCCTTCCTGTGGATCAAATTTAACTAAGAACGACATCGCCATCAAGATGGCATCTGCCATTTTGATGGCTATCTGGTATTTCTGATTTGGCGGCCTGTCTTTTCGTCCATCATGCACGGCCGTCCCGCGTGGAGACCAACACGTACCCCCCCCCGGACGCTATGCGCTGAGCAATTCCGCCGTAGACGGCCACCAAAACACATTTTACGCTGGTTTCACCCAGACCGCCGTCCGACATCGGATCTCGAGGGTCGTGAGCCTGCGTTTAGGTCATAAAACACGCTTGCAACTGTTCAATTTCTATGTCGAGAAAAACGATACCAACCTACATACCCCAACAATCTGACCGCCAATAAGGAAGGTGACGGACCGGTTCACGTGAAGTTTGGCGACTGCTCGGGCAAGACCGCTAATTGTATCCCGATTACCGCTAGTTGGAATTGCGCGGCAAGGCTCGTGGGCCGCAGCAGCAATTCTTGACGGCAGTTAGTCCTTCCCTAAAGCGGTTCCCGCACCTCACTAGCTGGCGAAGGTAAAACCGGCCTTTCTTGGCCGAAGGTATCGCCACGTTCAACAAATTCCAGCGCAGTCCGATGGGTTGCAAATCTGCGTCCCCGCTACGCCTCTAATCCCAGCCTTTGCGGCCACGCACGGTCATCAGTGTACATCTGCGCAACTAACTGGCCTCCCGCCCATCTGGCGTCGCTTCTCGCCTCTGGTGAGGCTGCGTTTGAATCATGTAGCGCGCCTGCAACTGACCAATTCGCACGCCTCCGTTCTTTACAAAGCACCTGAAGAAGGCGTGCGAAAATTATGGCAAGCAGCATCTGCCAATCAGTTCGCCCCAAAACGCCTTATCGACTACGCCACGCTTCTCCACCGACGACCAGGTCCATGAGATGGACTCAGTGGCTGCTGAGCACTATAGGGCCAAGGGGATAATCTAATTTCCGGAACATCCTTCCAAGTTACAGAAGAGCGTTCGCTTCTTCTTCAACGGCAGAGATGAGAGCGATATATCGTGCCGGTCCTAAACTGCTGCGGGCCACGCCCAACTCTCTTAACCTATGTACGTCCTGGCTGCTAGTTGTCATCACATCAACAGGCATTGTTGCCACGTCACAGACTCGGTGGATCAACGCATCATCTGTCAATCCAGGAAGGAGAAAGCAGTCAGCGCCGGCCGCTGCATATGCTTTCTCGCGGGCAAGCGCCTCCTCGACTAAATCAGCGTGTGCGGTTCCCCGATCGATTTTTTGGAAGACGCCTGTCCGGGTATTGATGAACGCTGGAACACCGGTAGAATCGGCCGAATGGCGAGCCGCGGGTATCCGAGCAGCCTGATCCTCAACACCATAGAGGCCGAGGCCATCCACGATCTGGTCCTCAAAATTGAAGCAGACAATGCCGAGTTCTAGTAGCCTTCGGACATTCTGCCCGACAGTTTCAGGATCGGCAGCATACCCACCCTCAAAATCGACGGTGACTGGTAGCTTCACCGGTTTTGCGATTCTGATGACAACTGCAAGCATCTGCTCCAAGGGAAGCTGTTGGCCATCTGCGTAATTTTGGGCAGCAGCAACGGACCAGCTGCTGGTCGCAACAGCTTTTGAACCAGCGCGCGCCACGGAAGTTCCGCCGCACGGTTGAGGTCATAATCGCGTTTGATCACATGGTTTTCAGACCAACGAAGGTCAGGCCGCATGTCGAGAGCATGTAGGAGGGCAGCAATCCTCGGATCAGCAAGTGCAGCCGCCTGAAGAGGATGGCAACGCTTGCAAGGGCGGTATCCAACCTCAACGGATTCGCCGATCGTGGGATAGAAAGTGCAGTTTTCGCGCAGGGCAGGTCAGACGGCGAAAAACGCCGGTTGAAGTGACACACACGAAGTCTTGACCACCGAAAAGTTCATTTCGGGCCAGTAAAGCTGCGTAGAGTGTGTCAGGGTCCGGAAGATTAAATATCATGCGGAGTTCCTAGCCTTGCTAAAGACAACACGCCGCCGACTTTCGCGCGTCTATTCATCTTTCCGCGGTGACAGGATCAAATTCCGCGCTTCCGCCGCTCCAACAGCTTCAATCCGTTTGCGCAACCGGTCCCCTACCCTGCCACGCAGCTCCTCCAACATGACATTGCCATTGGCCAATGCCGCTTCTTCCATGAAGGCAAACATCCTGTTGGAGAACCAGCGACGCCACCTCACAAGTCCTTCTTCCAGACGATCTGCACGCTGATCCGGTCTGATCTTTTGGATATCAAAGCGATCACACCAACCGCCCCCGCTATTGTGGGGCATTCTCTTCCCTGCCGGCGCCCGAGGCGCTACTGCTGTGATTCTTTGCTCGACGCCTCTGGGATCTAGGAAGCCGCGCTAGCGACCCCATTCACAAGCCTGTTGAAGTAGGCCCCGACGCACTCCGTTAGGATAGTCCGGGTTATATCCTCTTAGGTCGGATACGAAAACCTTGTCAGCTGACAAGGTTTTTGCCACCGAAGTAATGCGATATTCGCGGTCGCTCGGTTTTCTGATCGTGTACCCGGGACCTTACTACCGCCCCAGAACCTTGTCAGCTGACAAGATTCTAATCTAATCCGAGGTGCATCGGTCCGTGGAAAAGTGGTACTTCGACAAGGCTGGAGCAGACTGCCACTGCGAAACAATGTCAGCTGGCAGCGCATTATACTAAGGAAATGCAAGAAAATTTGCAGCCGCTCGGTTCTCTGGCGGTGCACCGCGGACACTACTAACGTCGTAAACCTTGTCAGCTGACAAGGTTTCCACCATCCGGGTTGAAATGGTTCGTGACCGCGCGGGACTTCGGCACTGCGATTTACACGAGAGTGCTGGCTCTGGAGGTTGCGGACGGTCCGCCAGGAAAGGGCTGGTTGCTTTGAACGTTGCTACTCGGACCTATTCCCGGACAAGATCGGAGCTAATTTAAATTTCAAGGCAAGCGTCGGAACTGGTGATATAGCAAAGCCGCTTTTTGCGGAGGAGGAGAGGGGTGGGGCTCGTTGCATCGGAAACAAGCATCCCCGTATATAGGGCGTGAACTCATAAATTGAGTGGTGTAGACTGTGCAAGTTGGCCAATCGTAATGCATGTTAAAGTTTGTCAAATTGCAACTCGGCCAGGGTTGGGTGGCCGATCCAAATGCCCCAGAGCCGCAGGTTTCAGTTGAGGCCTCCGCCGCCAACGTCCGCTTCCGCTCGTACAGGGTCGTGGACGACAAAAGCCGAACGGTATTCGCAGGGCTGTGGCCCTGTTTTAGAAGCCCAGTTCAAAATTTGAAGAGACGTGGGGCACTTTGCTGGGACAGCACCAACGATCATGAATGGTATAAGACAGACGGCCATGGCCGGTACAGCGGTGTTGCTCCTCGTTGGGGCGAGTTCTATGAGTTGATCGGTCCTGACCCCGACCGCGATGCCGTGTCTTGGGAAAAGATCGGAGCAGACACCGCCAGTACTCGGCATTCTCTATATTATTTCCGCGATGAAACGCTCGAATTCATGGCCGAGGATTGGTCTTTTTTCCCAAGTTGATGGACTAGATCGCTCTCCCACTTCAGTTTCGTGCCTTTCCTGTAGTCGTATCACCTGATTCAGATTCGGGGATGAGCCGTTATGATCTGACCAACTTTGAATGGCGCATGATTTCGCCACTCCTGCCTAACAAGCCGCGAGGCGTGCCTCGCGTCGATGACCGACGTGTGCTCAACGGTATTTTCTGGGTTCTACGATAGGTGCCCCATGGCGTGATTTGTCAGAAAGATATGGCCCGTACACAACGTGCTATAATCGATTCAGGCGTTGGACCATTGCTGGAATCTGGGACAGGCTGATGGAGGCAATCACGCGCCCGTCTGATGACGGCGTCACGATGATCGATGGCACCTCGGTTCGCGTGCATCATTCAGGGTGATTATCAGGATCGCTGCCTTGGCCGAAGTCGTGGTAGACTTACCACCAAAAAATCTATGCCGTGACTGATGGAAACGGGCTACCGATCAAGATCGCCATCACCCCTGGTAATGCCCATGATCTGACCGCGGCGGACGAATTATTCGATAGACTTCCCGTAGGTGCCATGCTTCTGGCAGACAAACCCTACGACGCCGATTGGCTACGCGCAAAGGTGAAAACAAAGCGGTCTTGGGCAAACATTCCGCCCAATCCAACCGGAAGATATCGCTCGTCTTCAGCCCTTGGCTGTACAAAAAGAGGAACCTCATCGAGAGCTTCTTCAGCAAACTGAAATGTTACAGACGGTGTGGCTTTTACTTTCCGATTTCAACTGCAGCGATTAGCGGAGATTCAGCCTTTGGTTTCCGAGCGTGCGGTTTCAACAGAGAGCAGGGGAGGGGCGTCTGTCCGGGTGATACCACTATTGATGAGCCCGTGATTTACCACCGAGGATTCGGCCATTCGGCATTTTCCCAGCCCGCGAATTGTGTCGGAGAGATCAGGTTCTTTTCGCCGTTCTTCAATCGCATAGCGTAGAAGCGGTCATACATCGGATCGAAACTAGAAAGGAGCTGCGCAAAGCCGGCCTTCCGTTGCGCTTTCGTCCATGAACAAAAGATCCCGCCGCGGCTGTCGATCATGTCGAATACCTCAGGCTGAGCTGGGTCAAGGCGCTGCCAGTGATCAATGATGCGTTCCGCTTGCGCACCAAAATCCTCACGCAGCGCAGCTTCGATGATGGCTTCCAGGGCGTAGGTGATGGATTGCGTTTTGGCCGTATGGCTGAGGAACGCGAGGGATTGCCTTAACAGCCTTTGCTGAAGAAGAAGGACGGGCCAGAGGATCTGGACACCATATCGAACACCAATTTCTTCAAAATGCTTTGGCGGCTGAATAACCTCGCGCTGCCGTTCATATGCTTTGCGCACATCGTAGGCCAATCCGAGGAACGAGCCTTCCTTGTCTTTCACAATTGGCGAGCGCTCATTTACGTCATGGACGACCTCATGTAGCCAGCTCAATGACGTATAGTCCCCGACGAGCAGGATGCCGGCGTGATTTTTGAGCAAGCTGTAGGAGAGCACCGCGACCAATCCTTTCAATCGACAAACAAGAACCCAATCAGTCCACCCATGGGTCGATGATGTCTATTCCAAAGCCTTCGAAATCCTTGGTGTTGCGCGTCGCAAGCGTTAGCTGATGGGCGACGGCCGTAGCGGCAATCAGACCGTCCATCGAGGCAAGCCCGCGACCATTTCGCTTGGCAAGCGCCATGAGATCGCCCCAGGCCAAGGCGACAGGCCCTTCCACCGGCAAAATCCTGCTTTCGAAGCGTTGAGGCAGATCATGCGCGAGCCATTCGTCCAGGGCATCGCGTTTTCGCCCGCCATCCATCAACGCAATGCCTCGACGAATTTCAGCAATCGACATGATGCTGATGAAGGTGCGGTCCTCGTCCAGTCCGTGAAGCCATTTCAGAACACCTTCATGGGGGCGAGGTTTCGTAACTTCCGACAGAACGTTCGTATCGAGGAGCAGCCTCATAACGACAAGTCACGTGGCTCGTCGTGCTGCCGTTCAAGATCCAGATCCGCGCAGCGCAGAGGCGATGCCAACAGAAATTCCGCGAGCGATCCCCTGCGCCCAGTTTTCCGCTGCCACTCTTCTGCGGAAACGACGACCACGCTAGGCTTTCCGTTGCGGGTAATTGTCTGAGGCGCCAATTGCGCACGTTCCATAACTTCGGAGAGCTTTGCCTTCGCGCCAGCGACCGTCCAGCTCATATCTTCATGCGTTGATGCTTGCATCGTCTCACCTATAACCAAAATGACTATTGTGACTATAATACGCAAACGGTCCTGCTGCAAGCACTTAGCGGGAAAGGGGAGTGAACAGCTAAAGCCCCGATGCCTTGGTCAGATTCACGCGGAAGCGATCACGGCGTCTCTGGTATCTGCGGGTCATCTCTGCGGACGCGCGCCCCAGTTGCTTCTGGACATATCGCTCATCAACTTCGGCAGAAGAAGCGAGGCCAGCGCGAAGGGAATGTCCGGAGAATTTGATGGCGCGTTCGATCTCGCTGAGATCACCGCGAACGCCGGCCGCCATTGCGGCCCGCTTCACCAGACGAGCCACTTCCTTGTCATTCAGCCGTTCCGGCCCAACTGCTTTGCCTTGTCCCGTCACGCGACGGAAGAGGGGACCGTGCGCAAGCTTGGCGAACTTAATCCAAGTCTCGATTGCGGCGACCGGGCAGGTCGCATCGGCCGAGCCGCGACCGACCTCGACCTCTCGCCATCCGGTTTTACTGCGCAGCGTAATAATCATACCCTTGTCGAGGATCTCGATCCAACCACGACCGTCCTCAGTCTGGTCGGCCTTCAGGTCGAGGCCGACGATCTCGGAGCGCCGAAGGCCGCCAGCAAAGCCGATGAGCAACATGGCCCGATCACGCAGGCCGCGCGGGGAGCCGCGATCGAGCGATTCGACCATGGCAATGATATCCTCAGCCATGACCGCTTCCTTCTGGACAGGTGGCTTGGCGTGGCTGTTGCGGATGCCGGCCATCACGGTGGCGATATGCCGGTCCTTGCGATCGAGCGAGAGGCCACGCCAGGCATAGTTCCAGGAGAGTGAGGAGAGGCGGCGTTCGATGGTCGAGACAGAGTTCGCTTTTGCACACCGTTCAGCTGTGCCGGAAGCGCAGGCTGTGATGTGAAGTCCGACGGTTTGCGGATGCGGGGGCAGGGGGGCCAGATTGGAGCGCCTGCACCACGCCGAAAAATGCTTCCACTCGGCCGCGTAGGCCTTGCGCGTGTTGGCGGAACTGGCCGCCTGAACATAGCCACGAGCGCGATCGGCGAGGCTGGCAAGATGAGCAGGTGTCTCGCCGCCGCCGGCGAGAGAGGGGAGGGGGCTTGCGCCTGACACCTCCGGCGCGGAAACATCACGCCCAGCCGCCGTGCTGAGCAACGGAGCTGAGGTCTCCTCGACGTGATTTTTGGTGTTTTGCTCGATGATTTGGGCCATTTCTCTATAATGAGGAAAACGTCCGATAATGCACGATTATCAGACATTTGGAGAAAAAGTGCCGAGGAGATAAGCTGGCCTATACACTTTACTCATCAACCAATATTTGGCTATCGGTCAAGTAATAGGCGACCTGCGGCAGAGAGCGACATTGCCGTCACACCGTTCGGAAGGGGGAAGGCCTCTTGACCGGGATAGATAACGATCCGCTTTTGCGGCTGCAAATCCTCGCAGGCAAGATAAAATCCCTTTTCAAGTTTCGGAGTAAGGCTTCGCTTGATCTCTATCGCCCATGGCTTTTCGCCTGGAGGGGTTAGCAGGAGATCGATTTCGGCTCCGGCAGCTGTACGGTAGAAGTTGGCCGTAGTGCCATCTGGCGAGGACGCGATCAGTGTTTCTATCACGAAGCCTTCCCAACTGGAGCCGACAATTGGATGACCAAGTAATTGTTCAGCGCTTCCAAGCCCAAGCAGTGCATGGGCAATGCCGCTGTCCCTGACATAGACTTTTGGTGATTTGACCAACCGCTTGCCGACATTGGCATGCCAGGGTTCGAGACGACGCACCAGTAGCAGGTCGACAAGAAGATCGAGGTAAGAAGTGACGGTCTTGCCATCTACCCCCAGCGAACGGGCGAGTTCGGCTGCGTTGAGAAGATTAGACTGGTGATGTGCCAGCATGGTCCAGAAGCGCCTCAATGTCTCGGCGGGAATGCGCGGCCCGAGAAGCGGGATATCGCGTTCGAGATAGGTGCGAATGAAATCCTGTCGCCAGCGCATGCTTCCACGGTCGCTGGAAGCAAGGAAACTGTCGGGAAAACCACCCCGTAGCCAAAGTCTCTCGAGTGCATCTACCGGCACTTCCAATCCGTCGACAGGCTGCATTTCAAGATAGGCAATGCGGCCAGCCAATGTTTCTCCGGATTGTTTGAGGAGGTCGATCGAAGCCGAGCCAAGTAGCAGAAACTGGCCAGTGCGCCGTCCGGCACGGCGATGGCGATCGATCAAGCCCCGCAGAATCTGGAACACGTTTGGGAGACGATGAACTTCGTCAAGGATGACCAGCTTGTCATCATGGCTTGCAAGATAGAGTTCTGGTTCCGCCATTTTGGCCCGATCCGCCTCCGACTCCAGATCGAGATAAATCGAGGGCCGGCTTTCGCCAATATTGATTGCTAGCGTTGTTTTGCCGACCTGGCGTGGCCCCAACAGTGCAACAGCAGGACTTTCGTCTACCAGATGTCGGACTTCGGTTTCAATTCTTCGTTCAATCATCCTTGCATTTATGGAGTTGTATTCCGTAATTGCAAGGGAAAAATCAATTATGTTAGAAGTCGGGTTGCTCGACCGCTTCGCCGTACAGCGTTGTTATAGTAGCTCGAAGCCTGCTGCACGGATCGATGGCGTGATTGCTCCATCGCCTCCGGGAGCGGGATGCCGCGGTTTGCCGCCTCGGTCAAATACCCTGACCGCAACCCGTGCGCGGAGAACTCCCTCGGCTCCAGCCCGGCCATTTTGGCTCGCTGCTTGAGAATGGCATTGATCGACTGCGGGTCGAGCGCCCGCTTCGAAACGGTATTCCACTTGCCAATCCCCCGAAACACGCTGCCCTTTTCAATAGCTGCGGCTGCCATCCAGGCATTGAGCGCCTCCACCGGCTGGCCCGTCAGGTAGACGATCTCATCTTGTTCGCCCGTGGTTGTTTTCGTCCGGCCGAGATGAATGGCGAGCGAGGGGAGGGGAGGGCCGTCTTCCACCTCGATCGGCTGCTCAATTGTCAATTGCTCGACACGAAGGCCGGCAATCTCGCTACGTCGACGACCACCCGAGGCGAAGGCTACCATAAGTATCGCCCGATCGCGGATGTCGCGCAGGCTGTTATCCGCGCAGGTGACCAGCAACTTTTGAAGGATATCGCCTGTGACCGCCTTTGCGCTTTTACGACGGCGCGTCCGGGGAACGGCACGAACAGCCAACCGGATCGCCTGTTTGAGGGCAGGGGAGGCAAAAGCGCCGTTGAGACCGCGCCATTTGGTGAGTGTCGACCAACTGGCCAACCTGCGACGCACCGTGTCGGGCGCGTGCGGACCGGTGGATTTCAGGAAACCCTGATGCCTTAGATTTTTGCCGACATCATCAGGCATGCCGTGTTTGGGGTCACTCGCGCGCTTTTCCGGATCCCACAGATGGTGGGCGACGAACTTTAGCAGCAGCGCCTCGGGCGCCGGCCAGGGCAGGGACTGTCCGGTCGCAGCCAGGCCCCAGGCTTCGAGATAGGCGAGGTCGGAGGTCAGTGCTCTTAGCGTATTGTCGCCCATTCCCTGGTTGACGAGATGGCGCAGCGTCTCGACGTCCTTATCGGTCAACAGCTCAGCGAGTTCGTCGCGGCGCTCGAGCGGCAGGACGGCGGCGATGGTGTCGAGTTC
This sequence comes from Agrobacterium sp. DE0009, assembly GCF_007680755.1. Taxonomy (NCBI): domain Bacteria; kingdom Pseudomonadati; phylum Pseudomonadota; class Alphaproteobacteria; order Hyphomicrobiales; family Rhizobiaceae; genus Agrobacterium; species Agrobacterium sp. DE0009. Next base: position 25,171 of record NZ_VEIU01000013.1, on the reverse strand, counting down.
TTCGGCGCGGCGCTCGACGGCGTCCAACGATTTCCTGGTCATGGGCGCTCCAAAAGACTGATTCATTCGGCCCTGATGACCGGCGTTTAGCAGCGATTTTCAGTGATTTGCGCCGTGAAATCAACAACCATCGATAAGGGATACTTATCGATGGTTAGAGCCACAACCGGCGATCATCCCATGTAAGGAACCCTAATATTTAGATAGAGTTCCTGTAGCAAATCATTTACCATGATTTCAATGGCTTATGATCTCGCGAAAATCAGCATCACAGCCCTGATGGAGCCGGCTTTTCGCGCCGGTATCGAATTGGCGCGTCTCGACGAACGTATCGCCCGTTCGCCCGTCGGCGCGGGCTTTCTCGAGCGCACCCATTTCGCCGATGCCTGCGCCTCTCTTTGGATCGACGGCGAACTCGTCCATCTCGAAGACCTTGTCCTCCATGATGCCACGCGGGATATTCGCACACCGACCCATGAGCTAACAATCGCCCGCGACGTGCTGCGCACCCGCAGGCGCATTGCCGCGCAGCTCCCCGGCTGGGCACTGTCCGCCGACGGCGTTCGCACGCTGCGAAAAACCTCAGAGATCACGGAGGTCAACACTTACGAGGCGGAGACGGCCGGCGCCAACAGGCCCGCGGTCGCGGCCGATCCGGAAGGGGAGGGGGACGTCGCCGACGACATCGAAAATCTACCCGGTGTTGACTACGCCGCCATCGATGCTGTCCTGGCCCGTTCCGAAGCTGCGATCGAGAACGCCACACGGCCCGGTCGCGCCAGCGCGGCAGACAGAGACGCACTGGTCTATGATCTCGACTGGGACGAGGATTCCAGGCTCGACGAATGGCGTGGCGTCTTGCGACAGGCGGAAAATCTGCCAGCAGTGCTGCAGGCGATCGTCGCCCTCGATGCCTGGAACGAGCTTTCTGTTCTGCAGCATGCGCCCTGGCTCGGCCGGCTATTTGCCGCGTCGATCCTGCGCCAGGCCGGTGTCACGTCGGGCGCGCATCTCGGCGCCGTCAATCTTGGCCTCAGAACCATTCCGGTCGATCGGCGCCGGCATCGCGACCGAGAAACCCGGTTGCTGGCCATCGCCCACGGATTCTCAGCAGCCGCCGAGATCGGCATAAAAGAGCATGACCGGCTGGCGCTGGCGCGCACGATTTTCGAGCGAAAAATGGAAGGAAGGCGGACGTCCTCGAAATTGCCGGCACTCGTTGAGCTGGTGATGGCGAAGCCGTTGGTGTCGGCCGGGATGGTGGCGAAGACGTTGGAGGTGACGCCGCAGGCGGCGCGGCGGATCGTTTTGGAGCTGGGCTTGAGGGAGATGACGGGCAGGGGGAGGTTTCGGGCATGGGGAACACTGTGACGAGGTACTGTGAAAGACTGCAGTAATCGGTGATCAGAGCGACGGTGATAACTTAGGAGAAGCACGTCATTGCCACAGTCAGTGGTCATCAGGTCAACGCGCTAGCCATATCGGCCGCTTGTTCTGCCCTATTCTATGTATGCTTCATTTCCAGAAGCTTGCTATTCTTTAAAACTTCGACAGCTTGTGGTTGATCTCACAATCTATCGATTCGGTTCGGCAATGATAAAGCAGCCACGTATACGACGCCTTGCGGTCACAAACTTCCGAGGGCTCGCCAACACCGTATGGTATCCGAATGGCAAGATGAACCTGCTGATCGGAGGTGGGGACTCCGGCAAATCGACGCTTCTCCATGCAATAGCGTTGCTGTTCAGCCCGACAAATTCTGCCCAAGTTTTCGAGACTGACTACTATAACAGATCACTTGAGCCAGGCTTCTCGATTGAGGCCGCGGTTAGTTTGCCGACGGCGATGGAACTAGCAAATTTCCAGCAGACACTTTGGCCTTGGGAATGGAATGGAACGGATGTCGTTCTGCCAGACCCCGAGCAGGAAGGCGCCAGCAACGACCCCGTTCACCTAATGCGTGTCAGAGGCACGCCGGATCTCGAACTGATATGGGAAGTCGTGCAGCCGAATATGGAGCCCGTTGCTCTTTCAATAGGTCTTCGTCGAAAGATAGGTGTAGTGCGGCTCGCCAACGATGATCGCAATGATCGAGATTTGCGGCTCGTGACAGGCTCTGCGCTCGATCGACTTCTGTCCAAGGGCAACCTGAAGTCCCGTATAAGTGCAAAGGTCGCTTCGGTCGATGTCTCGGGTGCCTTTACCGGCGAAGAAGCTAAAGCTTTACAGGATCTCGATAAGACATTGAGGGCAGCCGGTCTGCCGCACAATCTTGATATCGGCTTGACGAGCAGCCAAGGGCTCTCGATTGGTGTTCTTGTCGGCCTGCTGGCCGACAAGAACGGCACTCTTCTCCCTCTCGCGAGTTGGGGGGCCGGAACGCGCAGAATGGCGGCACTTCAGGTCGCGGGGGCGATCGAGGCCTCGACCCGTCTGACGGTGATTGATGAAATCGAGCGTGGGCTCGAACCTTATCGACTGCGTCAGCTTCTCGATGTTTTGGCATCTGACGATCAGCAATGCTTTTTGACAACGCATAGCCCTATAGTCATTGCGGCGGCAAAAGCAGCCGCTCTTTGGTACATGGATGGGAGCGGACGAATTGGCCAACTTCATCGGGAAAAGGTTGAAAGGCAGCAGAGCCGCGATCCCGAGACATTCTTGTCGCGTGTCCCGATTATCGCTGAAGGCGTGACCGAGGTAGGATTTGTCCGCACCCTGTTGCGTCTAGTTTTTGACGGGCGGGAATACATCTACGGAATTCGCATTGCTGACGGTGGCGGGAATGATGCGATGCTCGGCCTTTTAGAAGCTCTCCATGCAGCTGGTATCAGTGCCGCCGGCTTTTGCGACGACGAGGGCAGGTTTTCCGGACGGTGGCAAAGCCTCAAGTCTTCTGCCGGCGCCAAGCTCTTCCAGTGGCCATCCGGATGTCTTGAAGAAAACATCATTGCGCATGTCCCCGACGATAAATTGCTCTCTCTCACTTTTGACGAAGATGGTCTCGGTGGGGAGCGCCTCCGTACCCTTGCCGACCGGTTAAGTATTCAGGGAAAGGAGGAGGCTGATATCCTGAAGGCTTGCGGGTCTGCCGCAGCTCTTCGGACGGTCATCGTCGCAGCTGCGACGGGAGACCGGAACGGGGCGCCGGATGAGCGAACCGCCAAGGAATGGGGCAAGCACAGCCAACGCTGGTTCAAGTCGATTGGCGGTGGTGTTGAGCTCTGCAGAAAAATGATCGACCTGGGACTGTGGCCGAAGATTGAGCCGGACCTGCTGCCTTTCATCAACGCGATACGATTGGCGGTTGGCGAAGAGGCTTTCGTGTCCGGGGAGTTGTCGTTTTGACAGACGAGGACGTCTTTTCGCTATTATGCTCCGATCAAGGGCTGGTCGTGATCGAAGCGCCAGCAGGTTGCGGAAAGACCTACCAAGGGGCTCGTTATGCTTCAGAGATTGCACGGACGCTCCCAGCGGGTCGAGTGCTAATTCTGACGCATACGCACGCCGCCAGGTCGGTATTCGCTGACCGCACCAGAAGTGAATCCAATCGCGTAGAGATCCGGACAATCGACAGTTTCCTGACCGAGATTGCAGCGGTGTACCATCGTGCCTTGGATCTGCCGGCCGATGTGGGAAGCTGGGCTCGTGAAAACAAGGCCTACGATGTCGTGGCAGCTCGTTGCAGACGGCTGCTCGAGCGTGCTGTGTCAGTATCAAAGGCTGCCGCCGGACGATATCCGATCATAGTTTGCGATGAACACCAGGATGCGAGCGCTGATCAGCACGCGGCGGTGATGGCTCTGCACAAAGCGGGTTCAACGATCAGGTTCTTTGGCGATCCTATGCAGATCATCTATGGCGGAGCCGGCAATGGCACGCGATTGGCGCTCGAACGCTGGAGGCAACTGACAACCTTGGGCGGGTTCGGCCAGTTGAGGGTTCCCCATAGATGGAAGGAGGGCTCTCCTGAGCTCGGAAAATGGATTCTCGACGCTCGCGAGACGCTTTCAAATGGACGTGCCATAAGCCTTGCCGGTGCGCTTCCCAGGGGATTGACAGTTTTACATGCCAGCAATTCGGCCAGCAACGCCCGCAAGGCACTTGCGATGTCGAGAGAAGACCGTCGGCCAATCTCAGACCTGGCGAGGGGGTCTCGGCAACTGCTCGTGCTTACTTCCGGCAATGATCGGGTCGATCACCTGAACGCATTCTTTTATCGGTCGATGCGCATCTGGGAAGGCCACAGCCGTGACGCGCTTTCAGTGTTGGTGAACAGTGCCGAGCGCTACCGGGGCTCGGCTGCAGATATAACGGATGCCTTCATAAATTTCGTAGGTGGCACCTGCACCGGGTTTACCGCGTCGACGCATGGCCAACGCGTCAGAAGAGAAGTCGAGGACAAGTGCGTCAAACCAACGCGTGGGATGCCGGCGGAACTGCAAGCGTTGAGCCGCATCCTCTTGGAAAGGCCTGATCATCAAGGCATCGGGCTTGCGCTTTCGTATCTCAATGGTCTTATCGCCAATAAAACGGCGGGCTTTGCTACGATATCCATTGATCTCAAAAGCGAATTTCACGATGCAATCAAACTTGGTGGCTTTGGTTCCGCCCAGGAAGGTCTGGCCGAAATCACCAGACGAAGGACCTTTTCGCACCCGCAACCTCCGAGAAAATGCATCAGCACCGTCCACAAGTCGAAGGGCCTCGAGTGCGAAAGTGCATTGGTGCTGATGTGTGACAAAAGCTCGTTTTCGAACACAGAATACAAGCGCCGGCTGTTGTATGTCGGGCTCAGCAGAGCGAAGAAGAGCCTGACCCTTGTCGTGTGCCGCGATAATCCGACACCGCTATTCAGCTTCTAACGCCCCCATACTGTCGGAGACGCCTTTTTTAGTCTCCGGCGTTCCTCATCGCGTCTCCGATCTTGAGACCGGCTGCTGTCGGGACGAACTTCATAGTCGAGGTCATCTAGGCAAGGCTTCGACATATTGAACGTTACATTCAGCGAGTGATAGCCAAGCTCGTCGAAGTGGGATTTCGTCATGAATCCGGCATGGATTGCTGCAGCTATCAGCACGCCGTTCGGCACATAATGCGGTCCGAGCTTCTCGCCGTCTGGATAGGTGCATTTAAAATTCTCGGCGATGTGCTTCACCCCGTAACTACCAGTTCCTTGCCGGATTGTCTTTGTGCGGACAACCCTTGCCAATAGGGCAAGTGACAAGAGGAAGGGTGTGACCGCGTAGTCATCAAGCAACTCCGATCGGTGTTCCTTGAAGCGCGCGTAGCGCTCCTGGGGGTCTTCCCATTCTCCATCGGGCTTGCGTTGCGACCTCCCATATCCAATACCCCATATGCTGAGCAACTCGTTGGCAGTGACGACATTAGCAATGGCCACCTTTGCGATCGCTCGATATAGAACATTTGGAGAAACGTTGACTCCCTGGCTTTCAAGATATTTCTGAAACGCTTGCCCGTCGACGGTAACTGGGTCAGCAGTCATTTTCGACGCAGCCCGCGCCGCTGAATAGCTTCCGTAGCCAAGGCTCCTGCCGAGCGCTTCACATCGGTGGGATGATTTCACCGCTGGAAGTTTCTTCAGCAACTCGTGCTTTGCAGCCTCGAGGTTTTCAAAACTTGGATTGATTTTGAGTTCGAACATCAGCATCTCCAGTTCTTGGCATGCCGTTCGCCGATTACGCAGCAAGCCGCTGTCGGATGCGGTTGCAGTTGCGAAGATAATTAGATTTCCAGACGTTTGACTCGGCGACAAGTCGCGGGTGTCCAACCACGAATAGCAGGGTGCACCGAGTCGGCATCCCATGCAAGTCCAACATAATCGATACCATCGACGGGAAGGTTAGCGTAGGAGCTCCGGCAGGTCATAGAGCAGCTTCATTGCGTCGGGCCAGCCGACATCCGAAAACAGCCTTAAGATCTCGAGCAAGCAGGTGCGGCATGCTTCATCTTCGAAGAGGGTACGATAGTCGGCAAGGTAGCGTGTGACGATCCTTACGATCAATTTGAGCGCGAGGCTTTCGTGATGATAGCCTTCCCGCATACCGGCACCGAGTAACAGCCCATGGAGTGCCTTGAAGACGGCAGCGGGATCGCCAGGTATCAAATACTCGTAGAGTTCGATGAGATGATGATGCGTCGCCGGCTCGTGAGACTCCGACAGCAGTAACAGCATCTGTCTATAGTCGGCCATGAAACTGCGCATGGCGTCCACGGTCGCAAGCCCCTGACTTGGGTCGCTGCTTTCCCTGTATGCCCCCGAACCGAAGTAAAGCTGATTCATGAGATGGTTGATGATGTGCTCTGCGGCCCGGTACCTTGCAATCGTCGCCTCTCGCGCTGCCCCCTCGCAGTTGTCCGCAATCAAGGCCGCGTAGCTTTCCGTGGCGGCGGATGAACAGGCTTCGAGGATAAGCATTGCCCCACGCTGCGCGCGATCAGAAAGCGACGGGTCGTTGTCTTTGCCCGCGGCATAGCGCGCGATGAAAGCCTCGCGAAGCGGCGAGATAAACGAAGTTAGCAGATCCTCGCTCGTGACCAGATCCTGCATCCATTCTAAAAGCCACTGCAGCGCCCTTTCTCTGTTCTGCCCAACCCAGAGCTGAGCTACGAGTCCACCCATAACTTCAGAAAGTTTATCTCGACCGAGATTTTCCTTCCGAACGAAGCCGCGGCGGCGCTGTTCGACGATCTCTATCAGTCCTTCAGCGCGGTCGATGTCATGCCAAATCAAACGCGTAAGCACGCCACCGACGTGGAAAGTAAGTACGTCGACATTCGGTTCATTGCGCACGACACGGGCGGCGAGCTCCCACATTTTTTCTGGCGCGACACGCCTTAGAACCTGTAGGTTTTCGGCCGCTTGCATCCGCACGACTGGCACCGCGTCTGCAAGAACCGCTTCAATCATGTCGATTATTTCGGGGCGTTCTTCTCCGAACCTATCTGCAAGTTGAACATAGGCTTCGGCGGCATAAACGCGAACTTCCCAGTTGCCATAGCTGCGCGCGGAGCCTTCTGTCTCTCCCGGTTCCGGAAAGCGGCTTGCCCAGAGGCGATCCAGCACGCGTAGCAACGCGTCGATCGACGGCATCCCTTCGCTTCCTGGAATATACGCCACGCTACCCGCAATCCGTTCGACCGCATTGCTGATATTGCCCCAAACAGGTTGTTCAGCGCTTGCATGGAGGGCCGGGGCGTTCGCGTCGAACATGGCAATGGTTGCTTCCGTCTCCAGCCATAAAGCGGATAGAGTGGCAGCGTCGCTTTCCGATGAAGTTTCTCTTACTCGTTCCGCAAGTGCGTCCGACTGGGTGAGCATCTGCGCATCAACGCCAGTGTCTATATCGATCCCCTCTCTTTCGAGAATGCTTCGCATCATTCCCCGCGCTGGACTCGAGGTAACTGTCATCGTGCGAAGAGGAGGATTCCCCCCGAGTTCGCCTGCTGCGGCTAGTTCGGCGCGCAGCGCATGCATCGCGTCCGTTGCTATTGATGCCTCGTCGACCGATGAGAGGAACCGGCTCAAGACCCGTCGCCACCAGCGCTGGTCATGCTCGTCGAGAAACAGACCGGGACGTAGTGCTTCTGCTTCAAAGTCGGCGCGCTGCTCGGTCGATCGAAGAGGATAGGCAGCCGACAGAAAGCGGACGGCGTCCCTGACCGTACCCTGATGGACGAGGATCGTCAGATTGCTCGCATATGGCCACATATCTTCTGCGAACTCGGCGACCCGTTCCGTCCCCACGCCAAGCAGCCGCGCCCACACGGCGGGACTTGAGTAGTTTGTCGCCGCTGCCTGGATGCATTTGGCAAATGCCGCCGTCGGGCATTCTCGCAAAAAGCCGACAAAATGGCCAAGCACATTGTCATCCGTGTTCCCACCCCTTCCGTTCGGTTGATCCCAAGCGAGTGGCGCAAAATCGTCGCCCAGGAGATCGAACGGCTCGCGCCCGACGACGTTTACCCGGACCCGCCGATCGCCGAGCGGAAGGTCACGACCAATGTCACCCAATGCAACCTCGATCGCAGCCCGCGTACCGGCATGTGCCGATAGATCAAGCAACTGCTGCGCATGTTTGCCCAGGTGATATCGGCAATGGAGATAGTCCTGTCTGCGGTTTGAGGAAAGCGGCATGATCCGGCTGGGTTGACCGCCAAAATGCGAGACACTGTCATCGCTGATCTCGCGGGAGTAAAGCACGCGATATATTTCAACGGCAAAATCGCTATCTGATCGCGCAATCGGTATGATCTGCTCAGAAAGCCAGCCCGCTTCCTTGTCGGCATACGTCGAAAAATGAGGATCTCGCAGGATACGATCCAGTAATACCCGGGATGCCAGAGGGTCGGAAGCAAAGCTCTTACCCACAAACCGGATCGCGTTTACGGCGGTTTGCTGCATCGGCGGATCAGCTGCCCACGCGAGTGTCAGGAGTTTGCGCGAAGCGCGGCCGAATAGGTTAAGAAGCGGCGCATCAGATAGATCAGCCTTGTCGAACAATATCTGGAGCAGAAACCGAGTCGGATCGGACAGCTCGCGAATGGCGGTTGCGATAGCGGCGTCAGCGACCTCTGCCCACGCCATAGCCGCCTCGCGCGCAATGCCTCCCGAAGTGTCGACTGAAAGCCCTACAAAGCGAGCGAGCCGCGACAGCAGCGTCGCCATTGCCGCATCGGTAGCGCGCGCCTGGATCAGCGAAATCAGTCCAGCTATATCAGATGAGGAATTCACATCCTCGATCGCTGTCCGCAAAGCGACGTTGGCCAATACCGGGTCGACGGTGGTGTTAGCGTAGATGTCAGCAATGAGATGCCAAACGGCACCCTTGCCCTCGCCGTCGTTGCGCCATAGCCGCTCGACGGCAAAACGCAAGGCTGGCGCGAGCATCAACGCTATCGAGCTACCGCTTTTCAGCTGTGCGACCAGGCGTCCGGCATCGTCCCATTCCAAAAAGAACCGTCCGGCGACATGGTCGAAAAGGACGTGATGCGAAAAGCTGACGAGATCGCCGCTCTCAGCGAGTACGCCTGAGGCGATCACTTCATCGATGCTGTCATGCGCGATGAGCACCTTGCGGACGGTGAGGCGGCCCCGGCGAACCATCACATCAACCGTCGCGCCGGCAGCGCGATGTAGCGGCGTGCCCGGCAGCCGCTGATCCTCGTAGGCATCAATCAGATCCGATTGGGTCGAGACTGTTCTAATACTGTCCGGATTAACGCCATCAGAAAGTAGTTGTGCGGCGAGCGAGAGGTTGAAGATGTTGCGCAACAGATCGCGCAGCCGCTCAGGTGCCGCATAAAGCAAGCTGCCTAGTGCGGCCGTGTCCGTGCCAGCCCGGTTGAGATCCAGATCGCTGAGGCGCGGCACGTTGAAATGGCGGACATTGCTCAGCGTCGGATCGGCGAATGCCGGATCGGGCGGGGAGCCGGGGATTGCGTCGCGAAAACGGCTTCGGCAGGGCCACCACGCGCCGCATCGAGCGCATCGATGATCAGCAGTTTTCGACCCGCGCCGGGCGCCGCTGCCAGCACCTCGGCTAACGGTCGAGCGAGTCGAAGCTCGGATTGAAGATCGGCCGCAATCGCGACGCCTGGGAAGCGATCGACCGAGAGAAACACGACCGTCTCGCCGATAGCGCGTCGCGCTTGTGCCAGCGCCACGAGGGCTCCGGTCTTTCCTGCGCCGGGCTCGCCAATTACGATCAGCGAACCGGTCGCTACCGCCGTCGCCATCGGGCCGTCACTTTGACGGGGAATCGGTATCCCGCCCGCGATCGGCAGACGCGTATGGCCAGCCAGCCGGGTAAGTTCTGCATCGGTGACCGCGGAGACGCGAGCGAGATCGGCATCATAACCGGGAGCCGCGGTGTCGTTGTGCCCTACGGCGCGTAGGGCACGCACAAGCCCTTCGCGGTCCGCCGGCGCACCACTGCCAATGAGGTCCCGGACAATGGTTTTTAGGTCTCGCAACGGGGCGTCGCCAGCAGTCTCCGAGCCATAGACACGTGATCCGAGCATGCGGGAGGCCTCACGCCAATTATCTTCGCCCTCGTCCATCGAGAAACGAACGATCTTGAACAGCCGCGCCATCGTCACCAGCTCGTCGTCGCTTGGAGGCGCTGCGGAACGCGCCGTGCAGGCGTTGCGGGCGTGGGTCTCCAAGAGATCCAGCGCGTCGGCTTCGGCCTGGCTGCGCTGCGCCTTCACGCTTGTCCAGTTGCCTCCGGTATCGAAGGCTCGGCATCCCCTTTCGAGATTGTCGAGCGTGCGGGGCGCATCGGCTGCGACCGCGAGAACGGCGCGATACCGCGCGGTATCGACGGCAACGCCTGTTGAGCGCACTTCGAACATGGTGCTGACGAGCTGCGCGATGGTCTTGCCGAGAGGGCTTTCAGGATCCAGCGTGAGGCCAGCGCTCGTTTTGCTCTGAAACTCGATCCGGCTACCGTCATCCTGGCCGAGCTCGATGTCATCGAGGCCTTCGCCGGTCTCGAGGCGCAGGCTGATGGGCAGCGCCACGTTGGCGAGGCCGAACCGGCCGCCGACCGGAACACGGGCCAAGATATGCGCCGCAAGCCATGTGCCGACCTCCGCCTGAAAATCCATCCCTCCTTCGGTCGCGCGTCCTCCGGCCGGCCTTGACGTTCGTGCTGTTCTGCGAGCGGCCATTAAAACAGATCCTCGAATTCTTGCGCGGGTTTTGGTTTCTTGCTGACGGCGATGTCGGCTTTTCCGCCCAGAAGGTCACGAAGGGATTTCAGCTTCAACAGCAGCTCATCGAACGTGACGACGGCGACGCCTGCGAGACTGGCTCGATAAAGCTCGAAGGCACGCTTTCGCGGACCTTCGGGAATCGTTCCCGCCAGGATCGTTCCCTTGATGCCGTAGGTCTCGAGCGCGATCGGCCGGTTCTCCGACTGGAGCCGATAGATATTGCTACGCAACTTGTCGATCTGATCGAGCACCTGCGCCACGGCGCCGACGAGCTCGGCAGATGCAGTGTAAACGCCGCCACGATATTCCCTCTTGCCGATCAGCTCCATGCCAGGCGTCTTGATCTCGAGCACGGCGATGCTGTCGGTCAGCTTATTGGTAATAAGGAAATCGGCAATCTTTTCGCCGGAGCCGTTCAGCACCTTTCCGCCCACATGCGCCTGGCCCTGCAGAAGCAGGACCGGCACGTTGAACGCCATGTCGAGGATGAACGGGTTGGCCTCGAGGAGTTTCTGCCATTGCAGCTCGCTCGTTCTTTCGGCGAACCGCTCTTCCATACGAGCGATCAGTTCATCGAGCGAGGCCAGTTCGATCTCGTCGTGAAGCTTGACCAGGCCGACGCGCTGCGACTTCAACGAGGTGCGCACAGACGCCGCGGCCATATTGACTACAGCCGCCCGGTCATTTTCCGAGAGTTTCGAATCCGTGATCGTATTGCCGATCACGTCGGCGATGTCGTCGGGGGCGCGGTCGAAAATCCTTACCGGGAATTTTTTAGGGTCCAGGCGAGTAAGAAGGTTGGTATAAGCAGTCTGCAGCTTCTTCCTTCGCGCTGAACCCTGCGCCTTCGTCTCGAAGCGGTTGGCATTCCGGCGCAACTCGTCAAAGAGCTTGTAGCCGATCTCGTAGGTCGTTCCGCCATCCGTCACGGCGACGTCCAACTCACGCTCGTCGGTGATCCGCAGGTTTGTCACGCCTTCCACTTGCCTTATAGCAGTCAAAATGAACGAAAGCTTGCGATCTAGGCCAAGCCCGTAGTTCGGGTCTTTGACGAAACCCCTTGGCATGCCTTCGGCGAGGTAGGCTTCGACATCCTCTCTATCTCGGAAGCCGTTGAATTCCTGGAAAAAACCTTCATCTTCTATGATCTCGATCGAGATAATCGGATCGTATTTCGGCATCAGGAAATCTTCGGATTCCGGCATAGTGTTGATCGGGAACAACGTGGTCGTGTGTTTGGCCGCATCGAAGCGTAAAAGCACTTGCGTCGTATTGATCTCGGCAAGGTCAGCAATCGCGATCCGCCTATCCGACGGTGTGAAAAACACCTCAACGAGGCCAGGCCCTTTTCTCTGCAGGAATAGAGTCCCTTTATCGTCGTTACCGAATTGGGGGCCGAACGTTGCCATGCGCGATCCTATAAATATCGGGGAAATATAAGACTAGTGAGTGCAAGCGACAATTCGTTTAATCGGAATAGTAGAGGAAAACTGGAATGATATTAGGGTGCTGTCCTCGATTCGGTACAATAGGCTTTCAGCCCAGCTTCGGTCGTCGGTGAGGCCAGGCAGCCGGTTCCTAGTGTTGCTCGCACCCAGGCAGGCTGTAGGCGACGGACATGCTCACTTGCGCCGAGGTGGATCTGCTGCTCACCCAGAATGTTAGGTCCCGAACCGTAAGTGCCCTGGCGATGGTTACCGAAGTCATTCATGGGGCCTTGCCGCTTTTCTGACCCAGCTCGCTTCTCCCTGGCCCACGGTGGAAAGGATCGGCACCCTTATCCCGTCCCAATCAAAAACTATGATGAGACGATCCGGGTGATGAGATCGGCGGTGAAGAAGGGGCAGCTAAGTCATTAGGCTGATTGCCATAAAGCGTCTTGACGACCAGGCCCGACCACTGGAGCGCTACGTGACAGGGCATGATCTCAAAGAAATCATCGCGGGCGAATTCCGACATTCGGCTGGGTTTGGGGCGCGGTCCATATTTGGACATGAGGTCGATGTCGAGGAAGGCTCCGCGACGTCACATGAGAGACGCGCGTGTTCAACAAGAAACACAAACTGAGGATCTCAATCAGGTCACGCCGGCGAGAATGCAGTGGTCATCCGCCAGTCGGATCAAGCTCTTTTGGTCAAGGGAAAAGCTAACGGAAAGGGACACTTGGTCCGCCGCTGTTCGACTGCGACACACAGATTCCGGATTCTCGGAACGATCTGATATTCGCACCTTGGGCAAGGCGGCCGGGAAAAGACAGCAAAACGAGTTTTCGGGCCCCACCGGAGTCGGTCTGTGGCGCCTGCCACCGCGTTAATGAGTATACCGCACAACGAATTAATGATAATTCTGTCGATGAACCATCCGAGGATCCAGAGTGTACGCCAAGTCTCTGACGATTTATGATTTCAAATGCTTCCAGAGAGCGAAGCTCGATCTTCAATACCCGGGCCGTAAGACGGCAGGCTCTTCCGTGATCTCGAACGTGAACCTCATCCTCGGAGACAATGGAGGTGGAAAGTCGTCCGTTCTTCGGGCTCTCGCAATCGCGGTACTGGCACCAGCGCTGCAGCGGTCGGGTTTTGTGCCATACCGTCTCGTCCGCCGTCAGGTACCGGGAATGCCCGAAGTTTCACACTGCCTCTTGAAGGTGATTGGTAAGGCCGATTCTCACGAAGGAGCTCTGGGTCTAAAGAACCGGATTGAGCTCCTAGCGCGGCTTGATCCGCCAGCCCGCGGCAATCTCGATCGAATATATCTCGAATATACGCCGGACTCTCCAGTGACGCCCCTGCTTGAGGATGATTTCTCGCCTGCTTTTTTCGTGGTCGGTTACGGTGCCACACGCAGGGTTGAAACCGGAGATTATTCAGAGAGCAGTGCCCGCCGCTCGCGCGGTCTGCGTTATCAGCGTATTGCCGGCCTGTTCGAGGATCACGTGGCGCTCAGACCGCTGACGACGTGGCTGAGCCGCCTAAAGCCAGGCAGTCGGCGGTTTGCTGAAGCAGTGAGCCTGCTTAACGAAGTTTTGCCCAATGACATCGCGTTTTCGGGCGCTTTCCTACCCGAGGACGAACAGTATCTGTTTGATTTCGAGGGCGCACCGACGCCGTTCAATTCGCTCTCCGACGGCTACAAGGCCTTCATTGGCTGGGTAGGTGATCTGATTGGCCATCTTGCCGACGTTGCGTCGCAGGATGAACCGCTAAACTCGATTAACGGAATCGTCCTTGTGGACGAGATCGACCTTCATCTTCATCCTTCTTGGCAGCGTCAGGTCGTACAGCTTTTGTCGAAAACGTTCCCACGCCTTCAGTTCGTATTCACCTCACACAGTCCTCTTGTCGCCACGAGCGTAAAGCGCGAGAACATCTTCATCACCGATCGCGCTGAGAATGGAACTGCAACGATTAGCCAGATCGCCGAGCACGCATTTGGCCAAAGCGTCGAACAAATGTTGCTATCTTCCTATTTCGGTCTGACGACAACGCGGCCGGAATCGTTTGAACAGGAATCACAGAGCTTGTTCAAACGTGTCGCAGATGGCGATTCCGGGGCTGCGCTGGAATTCTTGAAGCGAGTTACGTCGCCATCTCGGTCCGCCGGATAAGAACCTTATGATACGCCATCAATTTGACATCGCTGCGGTCGAAGAGGCTGTCGCCGAGCTCGACGCAAACTGGTTGAATAAGGCTAGGAAACGGACTGCGAAATTCATAGCGCAGAAGGCCTACGAAGAGGCATCATCGATCTGGAGCACGGTAAAGCCCGTCTACATGCGGCTGCAGCACGATAAATGTGTTTTCTGCGAGCAGCGGCTGGAGGGTGGCGCCTATGGCCCCGTAACCTGGGACCTCGAGCATTTTCGCCCGAAATCCAATGTGGATATCTGGCCAGATCCGACGCGTCACTCCGACTTAATCTACACGAATATTGGGACAGCGTCCGCGAACGGCTATTATTGGCTTGCTTACGAGCTGCGGAATTACGCGGCCTCCTGTAAAGTGTGCAACTCCATCTTCAAGCTCAACTGGTTTCCTATAGCCGCGGTACGCGCTTTGAGCGAGACCGATGCTGTTGATCAGGAGCAAGCATTCTTATGTTATCCCCTCGGAGAAGGTGATCTCGATCCGGAGGAGCTAATAACGTTCACGCTAACGACTGCCGTGCCAACACACCGCGAGGGGCCTCTCAATCTGCGCGGTCGCATCATTATCGATTTCTTTGGACTGAACAAGCGAGACACGCTTCATCGTGACCGAGCGCAGATGATCGGTTCGATCGGAATGCTGCTGGAAGAGCGCGATCGCGGAACCGCGAGCGCTGAAAAACTTGCGGCCATTGAACAGCTGAACGGTCCGCACGTCCCGCATGCAGCATGTGTGCGGGCCTTCAAGAGGCTATGGGAGGTCGATGCAGTAGCCGCTCGGCGAGGTTACGAGATGTGTCTGGCCTATGGATTTGATCTCTCACGGGCACCGCCAGCTCTTTAGCTGATCCGGGCTGAGCTAAGCTGAAATGTGTAAAGCGTTCCGACAGCCACCTTCAAAAACGGTTCGGATTACGCGATCGAGCCTTCCCGCTATGAGGGAATAAACGCCTTGCGCTCACCGGGTTTGGCGTCGTCGCCGGCGAACCATGTGTACGAAATCGCGTCAGCCACCTCTTTGGGCGGCTCCTTGTTTTCGATCACGATGACCTGAACCATCGAACTGACTTCTGCCAATGCCTTCCAAAATCCCACTTCGATCCTTGGCGGGATCGGCCCGTCTCCGTTGTTGACAGACGGAGATTTGCGATAGCTGGTCAAGGGCGAATCGAGCACGACGAAACCCAGGTGAGGCTTCTCGTATTGGGAGCTATAGCGTAGAAGCCCGATCACGAAGGCTGAATGAAGGATTGAGCGGACACCCTTGCCGTGCGACTGACGCGACTGACCGTCGACAACGATATCGAAATCCGCTTGATCAAACTCAACTCGAGGTTCGGCACTCCATTGCCATTCGATCAAAACGGTTTCGATGCTTTTGCAAAGGTTTCGCAATGCGACTGATGGCAGCGGCTCCCACTTCGACGTGCCGGTCTTGCCAGTGCTCGTTCTTTCGATCTCAGCCTTCATCAATTGGAGATTTTCGAGTTGGTCTTTGTCGTTTCGCGCGCCTTCGAGTTCAACGCGCCGGCGTATCAGTTTCTCGAGCTGGGCGTTCAAGTCTGAAAGCGCCGGCGCCAGCTGACGATCCAGGCGCTCCCGGAAGTCCTTGATGTTCTTTTGCGATGTAGCCTCGCCTTCGCGCCAGTCAGCGAGCCGTTCCTCGAGGGTTGTGATCGCTTGGGAAAGGTCCGTATTCAGTGCCTTGATCTTGGCGGCTTCTGCTCTTGCACCCGCATAAACATCTGCACTTCTTTCCTGTGCGACGTGCGAATGGTCTCGGCTCATTGGCTGGTCGCATAGCGGGCAGTGTACTTCTTGAAGGCCATCGAAGTAGTGTGCGCCCTCAGCGATAAAGTCGAGCCGCCCCAGGTCAGACTTGTATCGCGCCGACAGGAGTTTGTACCGATCGAGTACTTCGCTTATTGCAATGATCTGTGTCTCAGCGCGCTGCAGTTCCGCTATTTCTGTCTTAAGGTTACGCAGCACTGCGGTGCGGGTTTCGCTGGTCGCATTTAGCTCGGCCGTTATCGATCCGATCGCATTTTCGACCTTCTCGATCGTATCGCTAGGGTCATCCGAGAAGGACTTGACCTTGCGTTGAAGAGGTTCCAGCAGGTCCGCGATCAGCCCAAGCTTTGCTTGATCGCGCGCACGGATGATATCGCGGCGTTCGGCTGCAATGATCCCCGTGTCATCCTTGCCGGACAACAGGTAAGCGAACATGCGTTTGCGAGCGGTGGCATCAAAGGTTCCATCGCCGACGACAGGCGATTTCTCATCGATCATTGCGATTTCGTTGACGAGAAAAATTGGCAAAAGGGTCCTGACGGTCAGGCGCTGCGTTTCTCCGCGATCGTTCTTCCGAAGCCTCGCTTCGCCAGCCATTTCGGCAAATGGAAGCAATACCGATGTCAGATCTTTGGCCTGACTGCTTCCAGATCTGCTCCGGATGACCCTCTCGCCATCATCGACGATTTCATCCATCCTGCATCTGTGGACAGCGAGTTCGCCTCCTGACAGGTTGCGCTCTAGTGTGAGGTAATCGCCAAGGGGCTCCTGAAATTCGACGTGGAGTTGTGAATATGGTTCAGCTTCTGGTATGCGCTTCCTTAGCTCATCAGCTCCGAGGATGTAGTCCAGGCAATGGAGAAGGTAGCTCTTGCCTGTGTCCGACTGACCGGCAAGAACATTTGCGCCCGCATTGAACTCGATTTCGGCTTTGGGTACATCTGGCCCAGACAGGCGTATCTTGCGCAGTTGCATGTTTACGGTTCCAAATCTCGCGCTGCGGTGAAGCGCTCGAACTCAGCTCCCCACTTACCAACATTAGCGCTCATGAATGTTTCGAGCTCGTGATCCGGCATGTCACCAAAACGCTCCACGAGCCACTGCGAACGTGAACGCAAGTCGTCTGCGTAGGATGAGCGAAGGAGCTTTGTAAACGCGAAAGTCAGCTCATTGGCGCGATACATGATGCCCATGATCGTAAAGGATTTTTCTATCAGCTCCCTCGAGAACATTGTATTCAACCCGGCGTGCACAAGGTCACGCTTAACCAGCAACTCATTCCCGCGGAACGGCACATCCGGGTGGAGGCTTTTAGGCCCGTCGGAGACATCTCCAGAGTGCACTAGTAAATAATCGTAGTTCACAAGCCTTTGCAGGTCCGCGAACCGCTCGGCTTGAGCAGTGAGAATGAAGAGCATCCGCAACCCGCACTCGAGTGGCGAGTTGAATGGCCGAGATTTGCGGCGAAGGTCAGAACTCATGTTTTACACCACCGGACGCGATCATCATTCGCCATGTGGTGGCAGATCCCCTCGCGATCGTTTGCAACGACGTGCTGGGAAAGAGCATGTCCCCCAAGTTGAAGGCTTTGAGCTGCTTGAATTGTCGCCTTTAGGTTTTTGAGACCGGTTCCGGCATCGTCCGTATGCACATGGTAAAGTCCATCATGGAATTCATCGACCAGGGTTTCGAAAAATCCGGCGTCTGCCATTTGGTCGCGAGCGAGCTCCTTGAGGTTCTCTGCGCAGTAGAAGGTGATACGGGATCTCTCGAAAAGCCGTCGATGGGGGTCGCTGTGCGCAAAGTCCGTCGCTTGCCCCACCGAAATGCCTAGGTTCTCACCGATCACGTCGAACAGCTGGGACACATATCCCATTTCACCGGGGCTAACCGTTGACGGAGGGGCTGGAGGTTTCGGCCGATCTACCAGCGGCAATCCAAAGACTGGGAGGTGATAGCGGGTTTTCGCGTGCTCGTTGATGAGGTCAAGCGGCTGCTTGGCCTTGAAGATGCTGAAATCAAAGGCTTGGATATGCTTGGTTAGTTCCGCTGTCAGCGGAACGCTTTCCTTCATTATTTTGTCTGCACAATGATCTGACCAGTTCGCCAGGATGTGCGCCTTCAGCTTGGAAGGTTCATCGAGGAGGTCTTGCAGCGTTCCGACGACACCTAGATGTGTGACGAACCAATATTGTTCCGGCGGACTGTAGTCACCGATGAAGGTGTAGTACAGAACCTTGCCAATTTCGCTCGAAGCAGTCGCCGTGCCGAGACGGGAGGCGTAGTGCTTACACTGATAAAGACGCCAGCGCCGGGGGCTGATATCAGAGGAATCGAGCCAGACGATTACGTCGCGACCCTTGTCACCGGCACCCCCACGCTGCTGAACTTCCACGACATCCTCAATACTCGAAAGATAGTCCGTCGCCCATTCGAGAGTGAAGCGTTCGAACTCGAGAGGACTGAACTGGGCAAGCCGATCGAGCGGTTTAACTGGTAGGCCAACGCCCAGCCCAAGAAGGCGCGCGTTGGCGTTTGGCCAAGGCGTCGGGCTCGGGATCGGCTCAGCCGTTGCAATTTTGAGCTGCGTTTTGGAGTTGTTGCCCAGCGTCTCCCCCGAAACGGCTAGCGATTTCAATGTTATTGACCAGTTTCCCTCATCGATTAGTTGTCTTCGAGCAGAAATGCAAGATTTGTGTGTGGGAGATTTTCCGCAGATCGTTGCCTTATCAGCTACTTGGTGCGCAACCAAAGCAAAACAATGCAAGGGCCGGCGGTTCATATCCCTTCAAGGCGAGGAGGAGCAGAACGATGATCTCTCCACTCCGCCATCCATAAATGTGCATCTGCCGTTCAACCGATGCGTTTCTGGTTCCCGCTGAACATACCGCCACGAAATACCTCGGCCTCAAGGTCGAACGCGAACAGGACGACATCGGAATCGGTCCTGGCTGTGGGCTTGTCATCAACCCAACGCGCAAACGCGCTTTCGCCACTTGCGATCGTGACCTCGCCGAAATCTATCGCCCCGTCGAAGACATAGAGCAGAAACTCCGTCTGAGAACCGGTTGCGACAGGCAAGCTTAGCCGAGTGCCCTTCGTAATGCGGGCATCAAACACGCGGACGTCGGATCGCACTTTCAGCGGCGCCTCCTGTGGCCCGGCAATCAATCGCCAGTCGTTGTCACTGCTCTCGCCAACGAAATCATGAAACTGCACCATCGGCTCAAGATCAGGAGCGTTGGGTCGCAGGAAGATCTGCAGCGCTCGAACCGGACTGTTCCCGAGCATCAGCTCTTCATGCTGGAAAGTATGGCCGGCGTTCATCATCATGAAGTGCGTTTTGTCGAGCGTCTTCTCGTTTCCGACCGTATCGCGGTGAAGCATCTCGCCGCCGCGGATATAGGTCAGGATCTCGTCGTCCTTGTGAGGGTGCATACCGATCAGATGACCGGGCTGAACCTGCGCGCGGTCAATTCTCCCTATGGGGCCGATCCCGCTATCGTCCGAGGTCAGCGTCAATCCGGGATAGAGTATCTCGACCCCGAAGCCCTGCCTGAAATCGCCGCGCATCCGGCCTGCATGAATCTTGGTGATGGTCATGATTGCCTTCCTTCGATCCGGGCGCGGGCTCTGCCGCCCGCGCCGAACGCGCCTTTTGCGCGCTCAATGGTAGTTCAGGATGCCGACCAGCTTCTGACCGAGCGGACTCGTCCAGTCGACGGCGAGTTCGGAGATGATCTGGTCGACGGTGGTGATGATCGCGCCGGCCTTCTCCATGCGGCGCAGTGCGATGTCGTCGCCGTACTTGGTGTAGGAAGCGGAGGCGTCGGCGGAGACCTGAACCTCGTAGCCTTCGTCGAGCATCTGCAGAACCGGGAAGGTCACGCAGATTTCCGTTGTCACGCCGGCGACGAACAGCTTCTTGCGGCCGGTCGCCTTGACGGCCTGGTTGAAGCCGTCATGGTGCATGGCGTTGACGATGCCGGGACGCTTGACGCGGGCCTCGAACGCTTCCGGCAGGATGGCTTCCAGCTCCGGCAGCAGTGGCCCCTGGATCTGGTCTTCCATGCTGGAGGTCAGGATCGCAGGGATGTTTGCAGCCTTGGCGATACGGGCGAGCTTCAGCGCGTTCTGCTTGACCAGATTGATGTCGTGCGAGTGTGTCCAGGCCATCGTCCCGATCTGATGGTCGATCAGCAGCATGGCGGAGTTCTCGGGGGTGAATACGTCCTTATGCATTGTCGTGTTCCTTTTTCATGTCGGCGGCTGTTGGTGAAGTTCGTTGTGATCCGCTCGATGACTGGAATTTAGCGTTGCGATCGACGGTACAGTAGCTCTATGGTTGACCACTCTGTAGAACGAAAAATGGAACGCCAAGATGATCAGCTTCGAGGACATGCAGACCTTCGTGGAGGTGGCGGACGGCGGCGGGATCACGGTCGCCGCGCGACGTCTCGGGCTTCCGAAGTCGATCGTCAGCCGGCGGCTGGTCCGCCTCGAAAGCGAGCTCGGCGTCCAGCTTTTGGCGCGCACAACCAGAGGCGCGTCCCTGACAGAAGCGGGCGCTTCCTTCCGGGAGCACGCCGCCCGCATGTGCCTGGAGATGGACGTGGCCCGCGAAGAGATGCTGCCAACCGGAGAGCTGCGCGGACGGCTGCGCGTGGCAGTTCCTTCGTCGTTCGGTCCCGGTCATTTCGCGCCGGCACTGGCCGAGCTCGCCCGCCGCCATCAACTACTGCAGCTTCACGCGCATTATAGCGACCGATACGTGGACCTCGTCGCTGAAGGCTTCGACTGCGGGATCCGTGTTGGCTACTTGCAGGATTCGAACCTCACGGCGCGCAAGATCGGCGCCTTTGCGGCAGCCCTTTTTGCAAACCCGGAATATCTGCGGGTCCACGGCGTTCCGAAGAAGCCGTCAGATCTTCTCGAACACCAGGCCATCCTGCAGGGGACCGAAAGCTGGAAGGTCTCGGACGGCACCAAGGCAGTTGTCGTCAACGGCCAAGGACGGTTCAAGGCGAACAGCGCTGCGGGTATCGCCGAAGGCACGGCAGCAGGGCTCGGCGTCGCGGCACTACCTGTCGTCATCGCGCAGAGCTACCTGGAAGCCGGAACCCTTGTGCCAATCATGTCGGACTATAGCCTGCCGGAAGTCGGCGTCTACATCGTGCGGTCGCCAGGATCGCACGTGTCCCGGAAAGTCAGGGTTCTGATCGACTTCTTTGTCGAGAGGTTTTCCGCGAACGCTCGCGCTACTTAACGCAAAGAAGCCTCGGACTGTGAACGCCGCTTCTGGAAGGCCACGCCCCAGTCGCGCATGGCGATCAGCACGGGCGCGAGCGTCTGCCCAAAAGGCGTGAGCGAATACTCCACGCGCGGAGGGACTTCGGCGAAGACTTCGCGGTGGACGATGCCGTCGGCTTCGAGTTCGCGGAGCTGCATCGTCAGCGAACGCTGGCTCGCATCGCCGACCAGGCGGCGCAACTCTCCGAACCGATGCGGACCGTCGAGGAGGCGGTAGATGATCATCGGCTTCCACTTGCCGCCGGTGACGTCGACTGTGGTTTCGACGGGGCATTTCGGGCCGACGGTCATCATGTTCTCCAATAGTGCACTTTTTATCCCTATAGGCAGAACTGTTGCCTACTTGCAAGTTCGTATGCGTCGCTCCTAGTTGGGGGCAACTATTTTAGAGGTGCACGATGCGAGCTGCTTTTTACGATCGACAGGGGACTGCGCGGGATGTGCTGACGGTCGGAGACATACCCGATCCTCTGCCTGGCGCGGGAGACGTCCGGGTGAGGGTGGTCGCCTCCGGCATCAATCCTTCCGACATCAAGACGCGAACCGGATTTGGCGGCAAGGCGATGCCGTTTCCGCGGATCGTGCCGCATCAGGACGGAGCGGGCGTCATCGATGCGGTGGGTTCCGGTGTGCCTGAGACGCGCATCGGCGAGCGGGTCTGGATTTACATGGGCCAATGGGGTCGTGCGTTCGGCACTGCGGCGGAATTTGTCGTCGTGCCCTCCGCGCAGGCCGTAAGGTTGGCCGACAACGTATCCTTCGAAAGCGGGGCGTCCCTTGGTGTCCCGGCAATGACGGCACATCGGTGTCTGTTCGCCGATGGGGACCTGCGCGGCAAGCGGGTTCTCGTGCAGGGGGGAGCTGGCGCCGTGGGCAATGCGGCAATCCTGCTTGCGAAATGGGCGGGAGCGTGGGTGGCGGCGACGGTGAGCCGCGAGGAGCAGGCTGAGGTCGCGCGCGCGGCGGGGGCTGACTTAGTTGTCAACAGGCACGAGGAGGATGTCGCTCAAACCGTGCGATCGGCGACCGGTGGCCACGGGGTCGATCGAATTGTCGATGTGGACATCTCCGCCAACATTGACGTGGCAGTCGCCTGTCTGGCGCGCGACGGCGTCGTCACGGCCTATTCG
This sequence comes from Agrobacterium sp. DE0009, assembly GCF_007680755.1. Taxonomy (NCBI): domain Bacteria; kingdom Pseudomonadati; phylum Pseudomonadota; class Alphaproteobacteria; order Hyphomicrobiales; family Rhizobiaceae; genus Agrobacterium; species Agrobacterium sp. DE0009. The sequence goes on along the minus strand of NZ_VEIU01000013.1, from coordinate 2,554 downwards.
ACGGAAACGCCGCAGGCCATGCTGACGATCCCCTTTTCCCGGCGCTGCTGGGTGGCTTCTCGTTCCGTTTCGTCTACGTCTACTCCATGCCGCAAGAAGCGATGCGTCAGGCAACTGAGGAGATTTCAGCCTGTGCCGCGTCTGGGGCATATGCTCCGCGGATCGCGAAGACATATGCCCTCGACGAGCTTGTAGAGGCACACCAGTTTCAGGAGAGCGGCACGGCCGTCGGAAAGATCATCGTCCGAATTCAGAACCCGTGACGCGGCCTGCTCAATCTCAGCTCATCCGGCGATGACGGCCTTCGGCTCCAGGAACGCTTCGAGGCCGAACACGCCGTACTCGCGGCCGATGCCCGACTGCTTGAACCCGCCGAATGGAGCGAGCGGTTCATGGGGTGCACCGTTGACAACGACGCGTCCGCTGTCGAGCCGATCCGCAAGCGCCTGCATCCGGGAGGCGTCGGTGCCATGCAGATAGGCCTGAAGTCCGTAGGGAGTGTCGTTGGCGATCGACACAGCTTCGGCGTCGTCGCTGTAGGCGATAACCGACAGCACCGGCCCGAATATCTCCTCGCGCGCGATGCGCATCTGGTTGTCGACATTAATGAATATGGTCGGCCTCGTGAACCAGCCGCGATCCAGTCCGGCCGGCCGGCCGAGCCCGCCCGTCAGGAGGCTTGCACCCTCCTGCGTTCCCAGCTCGATATAGGACTGGACCCGATCGTACTGCTTACGGCTGACCATCGGCCCAATCATCGCGTCCGGATCGTCTGGCGCGCCGACTTTGAATGTTTCGATCTCCTGCTTCAGCCTGGCCAAAACGTCGTCGAGCCGATGGGCGGGAGCCAGGATGCGGGTGCCGGCGATGCAGGCCTGGCCGCTGTTGATGAACCCCATCCGCAGTACGGCGGGAATAGTCGCGTTCAGATCGGCATCGTCGAGGATGATGTTCGGACCCTTGCCGCCAAGCTCCAGCGTCACGCGCTTGAAGGTGTCGGCACCACTTCGCAGGATTTCTCTGCCGACCGCTGTGGACCCGGTGAAGATGACCTTCGCGATGTCCGGATGCCGGCTGAGTTCCGCGCCGACGACATTGCCGAGCCCGTTGACGATATTGAACACGCCCTTTGGCAAACCCGCTTCATGAAGGCACTCGGTGAGGATCTGCGTCTGTATAGCGCTCATCTCGCTGGGCTTGATGACGATGGTCGTGCCGGCGGCGATGGCGGTTGCGAGCTTCGAGGTGATGAAGCCGATATTGCTGTTCCACGGGGTGATGGCAGCGGCGACGCCGGAGGGCTGCATGACGACGCGGGCGCGGCCCATCTGTCGCTCGAAATCATAGTCCTTGAGGACATCCGCCATCGTCAGGAAGCTTGAAGCAGCATGCGGGATGGCGAACCGTGTGAAGGTTTGCGGAGCGCCGTATTCAAGCGCCATTGCTTCTGTCAGATCGGAGACGCGCGCGGCGACGGCTGCGTTCAAACCCTTAAGCATCTCGATACGCTCGGCTTTTGTTGTTCGCGAGAACGCGGGGAAGGCGCGTTTCGCGGCGGCGACAGCCTCACGCGCATCTTCGATGCCGCCAAGGCTTACCGTGCCGATTTTCTCCTCCGTGGATGGATTATGGAGGTCAGCAGTCTCCGATCCCCTCGGTGTGACGAAGCTTCCGTTGATATAAATCTTGTCGATGTTGCGCATCTCAAACTCCTTTTAGCTGTCCAGTCATATCTGGCATTTCGAGACTGTCCTGATAAGCTGGTGAAAAGCGCTCAGGCTGATAGGAGATTACGGACAATGATGCGTGGCTCGCTCGCAGAACTCGAAGCGGTTCTCGCTGTCTCATCCCAGGGCGGGTTCCGGGCCGCGGCTCGCGAGCTAGGGATGTCGTCGTCCTCGCTCAGCCAGCAGATCGCTGCGCTGGAGACGCGCATGGGCGTCAGATTGTTCAACCGGTCGACCCGGAGCGTGGTGCTGTCAGCCGCGGGGGAGCAGTTCGTGGCGAGCGTCGGTCCGGCGCTGGAGGCAATCCGCAGTGCCGTAGAACACGTTGACGAGCACCGGGCAGAAGCTACGGGAACCTTGCGCATTAACACGTCGGTGGGCGCGACCCGGATGATCCTCACTCCGCTGATCTTGGACTACATGCGGCGGAACCCGCAGATGTCGGTGGAGATCGTCACGGAAGGGGCGCTGGTCGACGTCAACGCCAAGGGCTTTGACGCCGGCATCAGGATCCGAGAGGCCGTTCCTCCGGACATGGTGGTCGTCCCGATTGGCGACAGCATCCGACCGGCCATAGTTGGGTCGTCCGGTTACTTCCGCCGCCATGGAAAGCCGCAGGTCCCGGCAGATCTCGAAGACCACATGTGCATCCGTGCCCGAATGGCGAGCGGGACCATCTATCGCTGGGAGTTCGAGCGGCGAGGCGAGAGCTTCACGCTCGACGTTCCGGGCAAGCTCATGCTCGATGATAGCGACCTGATGCTCCGGGCTGCCCGCGACGGAGCCGGACTTGCCTATCTGAACGAATGGCAGGTCGGGGACGACGT
>NZ_VEIU01000012.1:0-72924 GCF_007680755.1 Agrobacterium sp. DE0009 | reverse complement strand
CGCCCAACAAAAATCTCAACCCAACCCAAAAACAAAACCCGCCGAAAAATCGACGGGTTTGTCAGCGGTCTGAGGCCGCGTTTACGCGGCCTTTTCTTTTGCGGCGATGATTGCAAGCGCATGGCGGCGGGCTTCCTCGTCCGTCGCGAAAACATCGTCGATTGTTGTCGCGGATCGGCCGTCATGCAGGTGGTCCATGACCGTTTCAACGATCTCCGCCATGTCAAGGAAGCCAATGCTTCCCTCAACGAAGGCATGAAATGCGGTTTCCTCGGCGGCATTCAGGGCCGCTCCCTGCAGGCCGCCGCGCTCCAGTGCAGTGCGGGCAAGGCGGATCGCCGGGAATCGCACTTCGTCCGGCGCTTCGAAATCCAGCCGCGCCAGCTTTGCGAAATCCAGTCTCTCGACATTCAGATTGCCACGCTGCGGAAAGGTGAGGGCATAGGAAATGGCGGTGCGCATGTCCGGCGCGCCGAGTTGGGCGATATAGGAACCGTCCGTGTAGCCCACCATCGAATGAATGATCGACTGTGGATGGACGATCACCTCCACCTGCTCGGGTCGGAGATCGAAGAGATATTTCGCTTCGATCATTTCCAGCCCCTTGTTGAACATCGAGGCGCTGCCGATCGAAACCTTGAGGCCCATCGACCAGTTGGGGTGGGCGCGGGCCATATCGGCCGTGACATTCGCCATCTCATCGCGAGACCAGGTGCGGAAAGGGCCACCGGATGCCGTCAGCACGATGCGCTCCACCGCCAGCTGATGGTCGCCCGTCAGGCATTGGAAGATCGCACTATGCTCGCTGTCGACCGGGATCAGCCGGCCACCACCCTGCTTGACGGTTCGAAGGAAAATATCGCCGGCTGATACCAGACATTCCTTGTTCGCAAGCGCAATGTCCGCTCCGCGCCGTGCCGCTGTGAGCGTCGGGGCGAGGCCGGGCGTACCGGCAATTGCCGCCATCACCCAGCCGGCATCAATGGAGGCTGCCTCTTCGAGGCCTGCCTTGCCCGCTGCAACCGTTATGCCGGTGCCGGCCAGCGCCGATTTCAGCGCTTGGTAATTCTCTTCCTCGGCTGTCACCGCGAGCTGCGCACCAAATTCTACGGCCTGTTCCGCCAGAAGTGCGATGTTTCCCGCACCTGTAAGGGCGGCGATCTCAAACGCCTCTCGGCCTCCCAACTGGCGAACGACATCAATCGTGTTGGCGCCTATCGAGCCCGTCGAACCCAATATGGTGAGCTTGCGTGGCAATTTGCTGGCATTCGTCATCTTTGGCCCGTTTATTTATTTGGCAGATTAGGCTCTACCCGCGAAAACCTGCCATAACAAGGACAAAGCCCAGCTATTGTTTTTGTTGCCGACAAAGCCATATGCAGGAAAACAGAAGAGGACATCGATGCGACGTTTCGTGGTTTCCAGTGGCTGGATTTTTGCGGCAAGCCTTCTGCTGGTTCTCGTTTTCATTCCTTTTGATCCGCATCTTTCTGAAACCGCGCAGGCCCTGCCGGGTAAAATCGTCTCTTTCAACCGCGCCATCACGGACTTCGGAACGTTCCGCTGGATGCTCTATTCTACCGGGGCACTAGCCATTCTGGCCTATATTGCGGCGCGTGTCCTGCAAGGGCGGACCTACGGCGGGCGCCTGCGAACGGCGTGGCGGCTTCTTGCCTATTTTTTCCTGACGATCGGAACGGCAAGTATTCTCGTCCACACGCTGAAATTTCTGATCGGGCGGGCGCGGCCTGAGCTTTTTCTGGAAATGGGTGCCTATAGTCTCACACCTTTCACCGGCGACAATCTTTACGAAAGCTTCCCGTCAGGACATTCGACGGCGGCGGGGGCCTTCTTCGGCGCCTTCGCCATGCTGATGCCACGCTTTCGCTGGGGCTTCCTGCTGCTTGCCCTCGTCATCGGGATTTCGCGCGTCATCGTCGGCGCCCATTATCCAAGCGATGTCGCCGCCGGATTGTTTCTCGGGACGTGGACGGCAATGGCCTTCGCCTTTATCTTCGCGCGGTCGCAGATGCTGTTTAAATTCGACGCGCAGGGCTGGCCGCAACCGAAAAATGTGAGCCTTCCCTCCGCCGATCCGCGGTGAAGACGAGGCGTGGGGGGAGAGAAGTGATGGATATCGTGAAGAGCGCTCTGGGAGACAATAGCGGGGCCGCCCAGCATATCCGCACCACCATTGCCATCGCCGGCGGCGGACCGGCGGGCGTCATGCTCGGCCTGCTGCTGGCGCGGAGCGGGATCGACGTCGTCGTGGTTGAAAAACACGGGGATTTTCTGCGTGATTTTCGTGGCGACACCATCCACCCCTCCACGCTCGATCTGATCGAGCAACTCGGTTTCATCGATGAGTTTCTGAGCCTTCCGCATACGCGTGCACCGGCGCTTCATGCGGTCATTGGCGGCGAGCGCGTGACGATTGCCGACTTTTCCCGTCTTCCGGTCCGAAATCGCTTCATTGCCTTCATGCCGCAATGGGATTTTCTCAATTTCCTCGTGGGGAAAGCCGGGCAATACGAAAATTTCAGATTGCTGATGAATGCGCCGGTGACGGGCCTTGTCGAGCGCGGCGGAAAGGTCGGCGGTATCAGGATCGATACGCCGCATGGAGAGATAGAGATCGAGGCCGATCTGGTGGTGGGGGCTGATGGCCGCAGTTCCGTCGTCCGTGAGGCCGCAGGCCTGGAGGTCCAGCGCTTCGGTGTTCCGACCGAGGTGTTGTGGATGCGGCTCTCGAAACAGCCCGGCGATCCCAAGGAAACCATGGGGCATGCCGGTCCGCGACAGGGTTTCGTCATGATCGACCGTGGTGATTACTGGCAATGCGGTTATGTCGTGCGGAAAGGGTTTTTCGCTGACATAAAGCTTGAAGGCATCGAAGCTTTCAGGCGTAGGGTGGCCGAAATCTGCCCCTTTCCCCGAGAAAGGCTGGATGAGCTTAAAAGCTGGGATGACATTTATCTTCTGACCGTCCGTATCGATCGGCTGAAGCGCTGGTGGAAACCCGGCCTGATCTGCATCGGCGATGCGGCCCATGCGATGTCGCCCGTCGGCGGCGTTGGCGTCAATCTCGCGGTTCAGGACGCCGTCGCGGCAGCGAATGTGCTTGTACCGGCAGTTCTTTCCGGTCGCGGTGTTTCAGACGACGATCTCGCCGCAATCGAAAACCGGCGATCCTTTCCCACCAAGGCAACGCAGTTTCTCCAGCGGATGATGCGTGTCGGTCGCAAAAACAAGCAGGTCGATGACGCGGAAAAAAAGAAAGGGCCGCCGGCCTTTGTGCTGGCGATCATGCGATTTCCGTTTCTGGCGCACCTCACCGGCCGATTGGTCGGACTGGGCTTTCGCCGGGAAAAGATCCACACGACCTGATCTCGCCCGGAGCATCTTCGGATGCTAGGCCGGAACCGCGACCTCGTTAGCATATTTCAGGCCAATGACCGCTGAACCGATCAGCCCAGGTTCGATGCGGCATATGGCGGGCACGACCAGGGGGCGATCAAAGCGCCTGAGGATGCGGGTTCTGACGGCAACATCAAGCGCAGTGATCAGCTCCCTGGAATTTGAAAGTCCACCGCCAACCGGGACGATGGTTGCGCCGGTCACGTTGATCACCATTGCCAGGGGCGAGGCGAGAATATCGACGAGGATGTCGATGGTTCTGGCAGCCCCCGTATCGCCCCCCTGCCACGCGGCAATAATGGCCTCGCTACTCATCTCTTTTTGGTGAAGGTGTGCGTGCAGTTTTTCCATGCCGCGAGCGCTACCGATGGCGTCGATACAGCCGACAAGGCCACAGCCGCATTCGAAGCGCGGCAGGCAGACCGGCGGGTTTCCGGCGAGCGTCGCCGCCACAGGGCCGTGGCCCCATTCTCCGGCGAAGCCGCCATCGCTATTGATAAGCTTACCATCGATGACGAGGCCACCTCCGACACCGGTTCCGAGGATGACGCCGAAGACCACGCGATGACCGCGACCGGAACCGATTTCGGATTCGGCGATCACGAAACAATCCGCGTCGTTCGATACGATGACGGGCAGACCCAGCGCTTTTTCGAGCTCGTCTTGCAGAGCGCGGCCGTGGATGCTTGGGATATTGGCGACGGTTGCCTTGCCGGTGTCGGGATCGATGACGCCGGCAATCGACAGCGACACGCAGCCGGGCTCGCCGCCGCTTTGATCGATGACGGATTTCAGGCCGGCGGCGAAATCTTCGAAAGTTGTCTTTGGCGTCGGGATGCGCGGTACAGGGCGGATATCGTCAGGAGCATAGGCCACTGCCCCCTTGATGGTCGTTCCACCGATGTCGAAACAGACGATCATGGGTCAGGCTCCGGTCCGTGCGGCGTCAAAGATTTTTTCGCCCGCTATCCATGTGGAATGCATCTGAAGGTCTGATGTCAGCATGACGAAATCGGCATCGAAACCGGGCAGAAGTTTCCCCTTATGCGATACGCCGATGGCTGCGGCGGGATAGGCGGAGGCCATTCTCAGCGCTTCCTCAAGCGGCGTTCCCAATTTTTCGTGCATGAAGCGGACGCAGGAGAGCATATCGATATCTGCTCCCGCCAGCGTACCATCCTCAAGAGTCAGCCGGCCGCCGTTGCGGTAAACGCGTCTGCCATTCAGTTCAAAGCCATCATCATCCGTGCCGATCGTCGACATCGCATCGGTAACGAGGAAGATGCGGCCCGGACCATTCTTGGCGCGTAGCGCGATACCTATCGCCGCCGGATCGACATGAAAACCGTCGGCGATCAGTCCACAATCAAGCCGGCCGTTCGAAAGGGCAGCGCCAACCACGCCTGGCTCGCGATGGCCGAGAGGGCTCATGGCGTTGAAGAGATGGGTTACCATTGATGCGCCGGCCTCGGCATAGGCCATCGCGACGGCGAAGCCGACATCGCTATGGCCGAGGCTGACGATGACACCAGCTTTTTGCAGGGCCGTCACCTGCTCTTCAGTTACGTTCTCCGGAGCGATTGTCGTCAACACGAAGGGAAGCTGCGCCCTGCAGGCGGCCAGAACGTCAAGATCGGCCGGTTCCATCTTCCGGATCAGCGCCGGATCATGGGTGCCCTTGCGGGCGATAGACAGGTGCGGCCCTTCGAAATGCAGACCGAGAAAGCCGGGAACACCCGTTTTATGAGCGGCGACGCCTGCTTCAGCGGCCTTGGCTGTGATATCCGGCCGGTCGGTGATGAGGGTGACCATCAGCGCGGTGGTGCCAAATTTGGCATGGGCGGCGCAGATGCGGGCGATGCCATCAACGTCGGGCTCATTATTAAACATCACCCCGCCGCCGCCATTGACCTGAAGGTCGATGAAGCCCGGTGCGATGAGCAGTCCCTCGGCCGCGATGACCTCAGCATCCGCAGGCGCCCCACTCGATAGTGTCGCAACCTCGCCGTTGCCGATGACGAGAACCTCGCCGTCATGCCATGTGGCGCCATCGAAAATGCGGGCGCCGACAAATGCCTTGCTGCTGCTCATTGGGTTTCCGTTACCTTCTTCAATGCCACGGGCGCATCCGGGTTGAAGCCGCGGGCGCGAGACAATTGCTCGATAAAGCCGTAGAACGGCGCGATCAGCAACAGGGCGTCTGTCAGCGGATGGTTTGTTTCCACGAAAGGCAGGGACTTCGCCGGGCTACCCTTGGCGGAGGTGACAAAAACGCTCGCGCCCTTGCCCGCAAGACCCGAAGCGATTTCCGTGACGGAGGTCTCGGCGCGGTCACGGGCTGCAAAAGCGATAACGGGGAATTTCGGTGCAACCAGCGACACCGGGCCATGCATGACCTCTGCGGAGGAGTAGGCCTCGGCGTGCAGTTCGCAGGTTTCCTTGCATTTCAGCGCGGCTTCCGCAGCGATCGCGAGAGCTGGTCCACGGCCCAGCATATAAAGCGATTCCTCACCTTTGACTGCCTCGCCGATCTGGCTCCAGTCCAGCGCGACGGCCGATGCGAAATTCTGGGGAAGGGCACCGACGGCTTCGGCAAGCTGTTTGTCTTCTGTCCACGCGGCAAGGATTGCGAGGCCCGCGACGATGGAGTTAACGAAGGACTTGGTCGCCGCGACGGCCTTTTCCGGGCCTGCCTGAATGTTGATGGCGTGATCGGCCGCGTCGCCGAGGGGCGAGGGAAGGGTGTTGACAAGCGAAAAGGTGAGCGCGCCACCCTTGCGGGCGCTTTGCGTGAGAGCGACGATGTCAGGGCTCTTACCGGATTGCGAAACGGCAAAAGCTGCCGCCCGCTCCAGCCTCAACTGCGTCTGGTAGATGGATGCGAGTGAAGGGCCGAGCGAAGCAACCGGTAACCCGGTCTGCAACTCGATGGCATATTTCAGGAAATGCGCGGCGTGGTCCGACGAGCCACGCGCGATGGTGACGATCACAGCCGGATCACGCGCCTTCAGCTTGGCGCCGGCCTCCTGGAAGTCCGCACTGGCATTATCAAGCAGGCGTGCGACTGCATCGGGAATCTCGTTGATTTCCTGGCGCATCAGGGTTGTCATTGTGTCGTATCCTCGATCGGTGTTTGTCATTCAGGCCCCATCGTCAGCTCGGCGACGAGGTCATAGGCATCGCTGCGGTACAGCGCGCGGGATATTTCCATCAGGCGGCCGCTTTCCAGATAGGCCATGCGCTGCACCGAGAGCGCCGCCGAGCCAGGCGGGACACCCAGCAGCAGGGTTTCTTCATCGGTGAGGTTGCGGGCAGAGATGCGCTGGATGGCGCGCACCGGGCGGATGCCGCTTTTCTCAAGTTCGAGATAGAGCGAATTTTCGACCAGTTGCGGATCCGGCAAAATGTCGCCCGGCAGGCTGGTGACTTCGAGCGCGATCGGTTGGTCGTTGGCAAGGCGCAGACGCGTGAGCCGCGCCACCATGGCTGACTGGGAAAGACCGAGCGCCATCATTTCGTCGCCGGTCGGGTGGAACAAGCCCCTGTCCAGCCAGCGGGTGCTTGCCGTCATGCCGCGCCTTCGCATGTCCTCGGTAAAGGAGGTAAGCTTGGTCAGGGGCTGCTGCATGCGGGTGATGGGCTTGACAACAAACGTACCGGAACCGTGGCGGCGGACGAGAAGGCCGTCGCGGACGAGGTCGTCCACTGCCTTGCGCACGGTCACGCGGCTAACGCACGCGCTTTCTGCAATGTCGCGTTCCGGCGGTAGCGCGTCGCCATGTTTCAGGCGGCCCGCATTGATGGCGTCTTCAATCGTCTGGCGCAGCTTCAGGTAAAGCGGGCCGCCGCCTGATTGCAGGTCGTCCAGATTTAGCGCTGCCCCGTTCATCCATAACCTCTGTCACAATCCCGATGTGGCTGCCTCTGGCTATACCACACGATGGCCGATCGGCAATACCAAAATAGAACCATTATCGGACATGTATTGCTGATCGGAGCATTTTTCGGGATTTTGCCTCAATTTCAGGCCTGTCGGTCGAAATTTCTGCATTAACCAAAAAAATTTTCCTGTTGCTGCAATTGCTCTAGACGATTGGCATTTTTTTGGTATTGTTTTGGCATCGGTTGCCGGTGGATAGCTGTTGCGCGTCCCGCTGGCCTGGAAGAATCGGTTTCTTGTCCGTGACTTGCCAGAGTGAGCCGAATTTTGCTTGACCGTTTTGAAAACTAATTTCATCATGGTTGGAGATTGTCGCAGATAATTGAACAACCGACGTAGAAATGGTTGCTTCTGCGAAAATTATTTACGAGTGAGCAGGGAACAAAGTTCATGAAGGTGGGAATAATCGGACTCGGATTCCGTCTTGGATATCTGGGCTACGTTTTTCATGAGATCGACAAGGATTTCGAGATCGTTGGCTATGTCGATCCCGCCCCGGCTGGTCTTCCTGGCTTGCAGGAGAAGGGCATCTCGGTCGGCAAGGCTTACGACAGCCCTGAAGCCTTGATCGAGAACGAGAAATTCGATCTCCTGATGATCGGCTCGCCGAACCACATGCATCTGGACCATATCAGGATCGGTCTTGAGGCCGGCTGCACCATCTTCTCCGAAAAACCCATCGTCGTCAGCATCGAGGAAAGTCTCGAACTCGCCCGGCTGCTCAACAAGCACGGCCATGAGCGGCTGCTGGTCGGCCTTGTCCTGCGATATTCGCCGCTTTACCGCGATCTGCGCGCCGCGCAGGCCGAAGGCAAGCTTGGCGATGTCGTCTCCATCGAGGCATCCGAACATATTCCTCCCTACCATGGCGCCTTTTTCATGCGCGACTGGCGGCGTTACGAGCACTATTCAGGCTCGTTCATGCTGGAAAAATGCTGCCACGATCTCGATCTCTATAACGGCGTGGTCGGTGCGCGGCCGCGTTTCGTCTCGAGCTTCGGTGGCCGCAAGAGCTTCACGCCGGCTAATGCGCCCCAGAATGACGGCATCAACGACATGGAAGTCTACCATCGCAAGCCGAGCGGCTGGATGGGATCCGACAAGGTATTCGACAGCGATGGCGATATCATTGATTACCAGACTGCGATCGTCGAATATGAAAATGGTGCATCGTTGGCCTTCCACACCAATCTCAACGTTCCCGACGATTTCCGCCGCTTCTGCGTGATCGGCGCCAAGGGTATGGCTGAAGGTGATTTCGTGCGCGGTTTCCTCAACGTGCACAATGCCCGCACCAACGAGAAGACGGTCGCCAAGACCTATTCGGCGGCGACAACGCTCTCACAGCATTATGGTGCGGACGAGCAGATGGCCGAGGACGTCATCGCCCATGTCGTCAAGGGAGCGCCCTTACCGGTTTCCGCTCTGGATGCGATCGAGGCCGGCATTCTGGCGTTGGCCATGGATGAGGCGCGCCATGGCCGCAAGGTGGTCGATCTCAAACCGGTGTGGGAGGCATATGATCTGGCGCTGCACGGTCAGCTGCACTCCCCCGCCGTGAAATCGGCTTGAGGGGGGACTGCGCGATGGATGCTAAACGCAGCGCAGTCATTTTCGCCTGGCTCCTTCTTGTCCCGGCGCTTCTCTATATAACGCTTGTCGTTGCTTACCCGCTGGTCGACACCTTCATTCTGTCGTTCACCGATGCGTCGCTTAAAAAGGTGACGAACTGGGTAGGTTTCGTCAATTACGAGAAGATTTTCAATGCGACTTTCGCCGATGTCATCACGCGGACCTTTATCTGGACGTTTTTTTCCGTTTCGATAAAGATGATCATCGGCACCTTTGGTGCAGTGCTGTTGAATTCCGCCGTTCCCGGCCGGGCGCTGTTTCGCATCCTCACCATGCCGCCATGGATCGTGCCGATGGCTATCGGCATCTTCATGTGGGGCTGGATGTATAACGGTCAATTCGGCATGATTTCCGGAGTGCTGCAGAATCTCGGCCTGGTGGACGGCCCCATCGCCTTCCTCGCCTATGGCAAAACGGCCTTCTGGGCAACGATCGTGACGGATGTCTGGATCGGTGTTCCCATGGTGACGCTTTACCTGTTGGCCGCCATCCAATCCATTCCACAGGACCTGTATGAGGCCGCCTGGACGGATGGCGCAAGCCGCGCCTATCGCTTCCGTCGCATAACACTGCCGCTGATGCTGCCGGCCATGATTACCATGTCGGTGCTGTCCTTGATTTCGACGTTCAATTCCTTCGATATCATCTGGATCCTCACCCGTGGCGGACCCAATGGCGAAACCACGACGATGATCATCGACACCTACAAGACGGCGATCGGGGCTTACAAATATGGCGAAGGCGCTGCCCGCGCCGTGCTGATCTGTATCTTCCTGTCGATCTTCACCTTCTTCTATTTCCGTATCACCAGCCGTATCTCGCAGGAGGCCAGCCGATGAGCGACAGACATGCGAGGATCAACCGCTACGCCTGGTATGAAATCATCGGAATTTATTGCGGCGTTGCCGTGTTCCTGGCCTTCGTTCTGGCGCCCTTTGTGGAAGGTTTTCTGGTTTCGCTGAAGCCGCTCAGCCTGCTTTTTTCGTCGCCTTACAAATTCTGGCCCGAGAATGGTTCGTTTGAAGCCTACCGGACGATGTGGGTCAGCGTTCCCGGCTTTGCCATCTATATCTTCAATTCCTTCTTTATCGCCGGCAGCATTACGCTCATCGTTCTCGTGCTGGTGATACCCGCTTCCTATGCATTTGCCCGCTTCAATTTCAAAGGCGCCGGTCTGCTGCTGGGCATATTCCTGGCGGTGAAAATGTTCTCGGGTGCGGTGCTGCTCATTCCGCTGTTTCGCCTCATGCGGTCGATCGGCGTGCTGAACACCTATTTTGCGATGATCATCCCCGGTGTCGCCTTCATCATCCCGACGGGCATCCTGCTTCTGGTAACCTATATGCGCCGCATACCGCGCGAGCTGGAGGAGGCGGCCTATGTGGATGGCGCCAGCCGGCTGTACACACTGCGCCGTGTGGTCCTGCCCATTGCAACGCCCGGCATCGCTGTCGTCGCCATCTCCTCGTTCATCGAGGCCTATGCGCAGCAGTTCATCTACGCTCTGACCTTCAATTCCAAGACCGAATATATGCCGCTGCCGGTTGGACTGTTTGCCTATTTCGGCCGGCAGGAAGTGGTCTGGAACGAGTTGATGGCGGCAAGCTTCGTCGGCATCGCGCCAGCAATGATCGCGATTTTCCTGATGCAACGATATCTCGTCGGCGGGCTGACCGCCGGCGCGGTGAAATAAAGCAATAACCGGAACGACCACCAAAACGGGAGACTACAATGGCACTGAAACATTACGGTTTGGCGCTCTGCGCCTTCGCATTTGCCGGTTCCACCGCCCTTGGCACGGTGACGGCACATGCCGCTGACAAGGAGATCAGCTGGATCTACTGCGGCGACAAGATGGACCCGATCCATGAGAAATACATCAAGGAATGGGAAGGCAAGAATGCCGGCTGGAAGGTCGTGCCTGAGGTCGTCGGCTGGGAACAGTGCCAGGATAAGGCCACCACGCTCGCTGCCGCTGGCACGCCGGTCGCCATGGCCTATGTCGGTTCGCGCACACTGAAGCAGTTTGCGCAGAACGATCTCATCGTTCCGGTGCCGATGTCGGATGAAGAAAAGAAGAGCTACTACCCGCACATCGTCGACACCGTGACCTTCGAGGACACGCAGTGGGGCGTGCCGGTAGCTTTCTCCACCAAGGCGCTTTACTGGAACAAGGACCTGTTCAAGCAGGCCGGCCTCGATCCGGAAACGCCGCCAAAGACATGGGCGGAAGAAATCGCCTTCGCCAAGCAGATCAAGGAAAAGACGGGCATTGCCGGTTACGGCCTGCCTGCCAAGACCTTCGATAACACCATGCACCAGTTCATGCACTGGGTTTACACCAATAACGGCAAGGTCATCGACGGCGACAAGATCACGGTCGACAGCCCGCAGGTTGTCGAAGCCCTGAAGGCCTACAAGGATATCACGCCTTATTCCGTCGAAGGTCCAACGGCCTATGAGCAGAACGAAATCCGCGCCATCTTCCTCGATGGCAAGGTCGGCATGATCCAGGCCGGGTCGGGTGCTGCAACCCGTCTTCAGGAAACCAAGATCAACTGGGGCATCACGACGCTTCCGCTCGGTCCTGAAGCCAAGGGGCCCGGCACTCTGCTCATCACCGACAGCCTTGCGATCTTCAAGGGAACCGGTGTTGAAGAAAAGGCGACCGAGTTTGCCAAATTCATCACCTCGCCTGGCCCGCAGGGCGAATATGAGCTGCAGGGCGGCGCCGGCCTGACCCCGCTGCGCCCGTCGGCCAAGGTCGATGAATTCGTCGCGAAGGACCCCTTCTGGAAGCCGCTGATCGACGGCATCGCCTATGGTGGTCCCGAGCCGCTCTTCACCGACTACAAGGGCTTCCAGGATACCGTGATCGAGATGGTGCAGTCTGTCGTGACTGGCAAGGCAACACCGGAAGATGCCGCGAAGAAGGCATCCGCCGCTCTCGAGCAGTACAAGTAAACATCCATGAGGAGGATGCGGGCGCAACATTGCCCGCATCCGATCGGATTTCGCCGCGGGAATGCCGGCGCCTTCAGGTGCTTCTCCCGTGTTTTTTCAACGGTTTCGATCCGGCGCGGTGTGGCGCGGGTTCGGGACATCTCTGAACGCGGCCTGATGTCGGCCGCTGCCGGGAGAGGCAAGTCTTGGGTCAGCTTTATCTCAACAACGTCCGCAAGAACTATGGACATTTCGAAGTCATCAAGGGCGTTCAGCTCGACATCAGGGATGGCGAGTTCGTCGTTTTTGTCGGTCCTTCCGGATGCGGTAAATCCACATTGCTTCGCATGATCGCCGGCCTTGAAGATATTTCCGCCGGCGACGTCGTCATCAATGGCGTGAAGGTCAACGAACTGCCGCCTGTCAAGCGCGGCATCGCCATGGTTTTCCAGTCCTATGCGCTCTATCCGCATATGACTGTTTTCGAAAACATCGCATTTCCCCTCCGGGTCGAGAAGATGGAGGAGGAGAAGATCAAGCAGAAGGTTGAAGGCGTTGCGAAAATCCTTCAGCTCGACCAGCGCCTGCAGCAGCGGCCCGGCATGTTGTCCGGCGGCCAGCGCCAGCGCGTCGCTATCGGCCGTGCGATTGTGCGGGAGCCGAAGATATTCCTCTTCGACGAGCCGCTCTCAAACCTCGATGCCGCCCTTCGCGCCGACATGCGCATCGAGCTTACCAATCTTCACAAGACGCTGAAGGCGACGATGATCTATGTCACTCACGATCAGGTGGAAGCCATGACCATGGCCGACCGCATCGTGGTGCTGAATGCCGGCGAAATCGCGCAGGTCGGTGCACCGCTCGAGCTATATCACAAGCCGGCAAACCTGTTCGTGGCCGGTTTCATAGGCAATCCCAAAATGAATTTCCTGAAGGTCACCTGCAAATCAGTCAGCGCGGAGGGCGTGACTGTGGCATATGAAGGCCAGACAATCACCGTGCCGGTGGAGCCTCGTGCGGGTCTTGAGGGTTCTAAGCTGACGCTTGGCATTCGCCCGGAACATACCGGGCTTGAAGCCGCCGATCTTAATATCAAGGTTGCGCCGAGTGTGATTGAGCGGCTCGGGATCAACACGATCGCTTACGGGGTCGCGCCGACGGGCGAGAATTATTGCGCCCTGCTGTCGGGCTCGGCACCTGTTGTCGTGGACGAGCCCATCGTCACCGGCATCAAGGCCGCCGATTGCCATCTGTTCGATGAGAGCGGCATTGCGCTCGACCGACGCGTCGATCTCTCCGTTCTGAAGTTGATACAATAGGGGCTGGAGCCGGGCCATGACATCTGTTGACCCATGCCCGGCTGTTTCCAACACGACCCGTGTCCGGCGGTCGTCTGTCTCGAGACGAAAAAACACCGCCGGACGTTCGGCCCGGCGTTCACATCTTTCTCTGATGCTTGTTGGTTCAAGGCATGGGGTTGGGCATGTAGCCGGTGAAGCCGCTGATTTTCCAGCGCCCTTCGTGCAGCCTGCAATAATAGAGCGTCTGCCATTTCATGACGTCAAAGCTGCCATCGGCCTTGCGAAGCCCGCCGTCGAACTTCTTGCGCACCAGCGCGGTTTCTCCTTCCACTTCGATCTCTTCGAGCGTGGTTGTCGTGAAAATGGCGTGGCGCGGATCGTCCGCAAATTTCTGGGTCTGGAAATCATGTGCCTGCCGCAGCCATTCCTCCCGATAGGCAGAAAGAGATGGGAAAGACAGGCGCCAGTTGTCCGGGTTTGGATCTCTGTTGGCATTGATTCCGAGAAAGCCATCCTCGACGAAGTCACCCGCGACCCTCGACCAGTCAGCCGCGAGGAAGGCATCGATGTCACGCGTCACCAGCATCTCCCAGATGGAGTGGCGGGCACTGTCGGTTTCGGGGAAGGGATTTTTGAAGGGGTCGCGCATCATTCGGGTCCGATGTTGAAATTATTTTCAGATTTTGGATATTTATCTGGCGAATATTGTTGGCATATGCTCATCTCTCAATCAACAGAGAAAATTATTTTCATTAAGGAGATGTCGGTGCTGTCGTCAGAGGGACGAAATACGCTTGTTTCGAGGAGGAATGCGGTTGACGGGCGCATCTTAATAGGATGCATCGGGAACGGGGCCAGACTTTAGGTTTTGGCACAACGGAGACCGGCGAGCATGGATATTTTTGCAAAGATTCAGGAAGACAGGGGACAGTTCTCGCAGTCGGAGCGGCGGATAGCCGATATTCTGGTCTCGGATTTCGAATTTGCGGTCAATGCGTCGATCATCGAGCTTGCGGCCCGCGCGGAAGTATCGCCACCAACGGTGACGCGTTTTTGCCGGCGGTTGGGCTGCCAGAGCTTTTCCGATTTCAAGGTGAGCCTTGCCAAGACGGCTTATGTCGGCGTTCGATATCTGACGTCCGAGCCCTCCAGCACCAGCCCGTCAGACGTTGCTGAAGAGGTATTGGCCAAGGCGCAGGAAGCTCTGTTTCTGTTACACAGGACGCTCGATCCGGCGCTTGCAGATGCGGCGGCGACAAAGATTGCCAATAGCGGCATGATCTATGCCTTCGGAGCGGGCGGCAATTCGTCGATGATCGCTTCCGAGATTCAGAACCGACTGTTCCGCCTTGGGTTGCGGGTTTCGACCAGTGCCGATCACAGCATGCAGCTGATGATGACGGCCGCAGCACGCAAGGAAGACGTGATTATCGGCTCGTCCTTTTCGGGGCGCAATATGGAGCTGGTGAAGTGCTTCAGGCTGGCGCGCGAAATGGGCGTGACGACGATTGCACTCACCCAGAGCGACACGCCCGTCGCCGCCGCCGCGGATATGGTGGTGGCGGTCAATGTGCCCGAGGGAAACAATATCTTCCGCCCGACCTCGTCACGCTATGCCTATCTCGCCGCCGTCGATGTTCTGGCGACGCTTGCTGCCTACCATCAACGGCAAAGGTCAATGGTGACCCTGCGTCACATCAAGCAGCAGCTTGTCGAGCATCGTGACCCGGACGACAGGCAATTGCTGGGTGATTGAGGGCGGAATAATCGACAAAAACAGGTGCTTTGCCTGAACCCGCTTAACGATGGGTTGCAAGCTTCAAGGGAGTTGCAGGACATGCAAGACAGAAAAGACCAACTCGCCGTGGTAACCGGCGCGGCCGGCGATATTGGCCGGGCAATTGCCGCGGCACTCGCTGAGACCCATGCAAGGGTGGTGTTGGTCGATATCGACGCTGACGCCCTTTCAGGGGCTGTTTCGCTGCTGTCCGATTCCGAAGTCATTGCGAAGACCTGCGACGTTACGGATCCGCAGGATCTTGCAAGGCTGGCGGCTGAAGTCGCCGAACTGGGTGATGTCGCCACCCTCGTTAACAATGCGGGTGCTGCAAGAGCCGTCAGCCTGCATGACACGACGCCCGAAATCTGGCGCAAGGACAATGCGCTCAATCTGGAAGCGCCGTTTCTCTGCTTCAGGGCATTCGAGGAAGCGTTGAAGCGCACGCAGGGCTCTGTGGTCAACATCACCTCCGTGAACGGCATGGCAGTCTTCGGTCATCCGGCTTACAGCGCGGCGAAGGCCGGCTTGATCCATCTGACGAAACTGATCGCGGTTGAATATGGCAAGTTCGGCATTCGCGCCAACGCCGTTGCGCCCGGCACGGTGCGCACACAGGCGTGGGAGGCCCGTGCCGCTACCAATCCCAGGGTATTTGAGGAAGCGCAGCATTGGTACCCGCTGCAACGGATCGTCAAGCCCGAAGATGTCGCAAATGCGGTCGCTTTTCTGTCGGGTCCTCAGGCTGCTGCCATCAGCGGCGTGTGCCTGCCGGTCGATTGTGGCCTGACGGCCGGGCAGGCGCCGCTGGCGCGGACGTTTTCGCAATCCGAACACTACTGATCAAAACCCTCCAACGGGTTTAATGCGCAATAAAGGGGAGCATCATGGCGCTCGCACAGTATCGTCTCGAAAATTCCTGGCATCCGCTTGCCGACTCCGCATCTGGCGGCTTCACTTTCACCCTGGTCAATCTGTCGCGTGAGCCGTTGACGGATTTCCGCATCGTTTACACGTCGCTGACGCGGACGGTGGACAAGCCGGTTTGCGACAACGCGGTTTACCTGCGCCGAAATGCCAATTTCCATGAATTTGCGCCGCCGGTCGGCTTCGTGCTGGAAGCCGGACAATCCTGGCGCTTTACCGTCAATGGCCTGCTGCGACCGGCGAGGCACCGCACGGATGGGGCAAAGTCTGCTTACATCAGCCTTGCCGATGGCACGCATCGCGCCGTGGATGTGGGTGACTTGATGCTGGATGGCCGTCACAGCGAACCGGCGCCGGTGCTGCTTCCCGAAGGCAAGCTCGATCTGCCCTTCGCCATTCAGCCCTGGCCCGCCGAAATCGACGCCGAGCCCGGCGAGGGCTTTCCCGTCGCGCTCTTCCCGACGGAAGATGCGGGAGCCGAAGAAGTGCTTGCGGTGGAAACCGTGCTGTCGCTGTTCCGCAGGCTCTTTGCCGTCGGGCATGTGCCTTTCAGCCTTGCGCCGGTGCATGAAGGAAAACCACTGCATTTCAAGCGGCATAGCGGGCTGGAAGCGGAAGGTTACCGCATTTCCTTCTCCAGCGACGCTGTGACAGTCGAATATTCGGCTGCTGCCGGTCTGCAATATGGTCTGACGGTTCTGGCGCAGCTGCTGCATGGCGCGCGCGTCGATCCGAAATTCCGGTTCCCAGCCTCGGGCACCATCGTCGATGCGCCGCGCTATAGCTGGCGCGGCTGCCATCTCGATGTTTCGCGTCAGTTTTATCCGACAGACGATGTGCTACGGCTGATCGATATTCTCGCATGGCTGCGTATGAACCGCTTCCACTGGCATCTGACGGACGATGAGGCATGGCGTCTGGAAATCAAGGTCTATCCGCTGCTCACGACGGTCGGGGCGACGCGTGGCCCGGATGCGCCGCTCCTGCCACAGCTCGGCAATGGGGCGGAGCCGGTTTCCGGTTTTTACACGCAGGACGATGTGCGTCTTGTGGTGGCGCATGCGGCGGCATTGAATGTCGAGGTCGTGCCGGAGGTCGATATTCCCGGTCATAGCACGGCGGCTTTGGTTGCCTATCCGGAGCTGACGGATGGGCAGGAAGCACCTGACAGCTACCGTTCCGTGCAGGGATACCCGAACAATGCACTTAACCCCGCGATCGAGCAGACTTACGAATTCCTCGGCAAGATCTTTGACGAGATGGTTGAACTCTTTCCGTCACGGCTGATCCATATCGGCGGTGACGAGGTTGCGGACGGATCGTGGCTGGCCTCGCCGCTTGCGAGGGGTCTCATGGAGAAGGAAGGGCTCGATGGCACTTTCGGTATTCAGTCCTACTTCATGAAGCGCGTCCAGGCCATGCTGCATGAGCGCGGCCGCCAGCTTGCCGGCTGGGATGAGGTTTCTCACGGCGGCGGCGTCGATCCGTCGGGAACATTGTTGATGGCGTGGCAAAAGCCGGAGGTCGGGCTTGAGCTGGCAAAGCAGGGTTATAACGTGGTGATGACGCCAGGTCAGGCCTATTATCTCGACATGGTGCAGGATGAGGCCTGGCAGGAGCCGGGGGCAAGCTGGGCTGGCACCGTTCCGCCGTCGCATACCTACGGGTATGAGGCCGTTGGCGAGTTTCCCGACGAACTGAAGGAAAGGATGAAAGGCGTTCAGGCCTGCATCTGGTCCGAACATTTCCTCAACCGCGCCTATTTCAACCACCTCGTTTTCCCAAGGCTTCCGGCCATTGCCGAGGCGGCGTGGACACCGAAGGCGCAAAAGGACTGGCTGCGTTTTGCAGCCATCGTTCCGTTGAACCCGGTTTATTGAGGAGGGTGGGATGCGCATTGCCATTGGCGGTATTCATACCGAGTGCAGCACCTATTCCCCCGTGTTGATGGTGCAGGAGGATTTTCGCGTCTTTCGCGGCGTAGATCTTCTGGAGGCGGAATATTTCAATTTCCTTGGCGAGGGCGGGGCGGAACTGCTGCCGCTGCTGCATGCGCGGGCGGTGCCGGGCGGCCCGATTTCACGCGCCGCCTATGAGGCGTTCAAGGACGAATTCCTCGAGCGTCTGAAGACCGCATTGCCGCTGGACGGGCTTTATCTCGCCATGCATGGCGCGATGAATGTCGAGGGCATGGATGATGCGGAAGGCGACTGGATTTCCAGTGCCCGAGCTTTGGTTGGCCCGGATGTTGTTGTCGCGGCGAGCTACGATTTGCATGGCAATGTCAGCCAGACCATCATCGATCAGCTGGATATTTTCGCCGCCTATCGCACAGCCCCGCATATCGACGTACGCGAAACGATGGTGCGTGCCTGGACGATGCTGATCAAGGCTCTGAAGACGGGAGAAAAGCCCGGCGTGGCCTGGGCGAAAATTCCGGTTCTGCTGCCGGGCGAAAAGACGTCCACGGAAGACGAGCCTGCCAAAAACCTTTATGCCGCCCTGCCGGATTACGATGCACGGTCCGGCGTGTGGGATGCGAATTTCATGATCGGTTACGTCTGGGCCGACGAGCCGAGGGCGACCGCTTGCGCGGTGGTGACGGGGACCGACAAGGCGGCGGCAAAGGCTATCGCCACCGAAATTGCGCAATCCTACTGGGATGCACGGCAGGATTTTCGTTTTGGTCCGGTGACGGAGCCGCTCGACACCATCCTGGGGATTGCCGAAAGGACCGCCACACGGCCGATCATTCTTGCCGACTCCGGCGATAACCCGACGGGCGGCGGAGTGGGCGACCGCGCCGATGTACTGGCGGCGCTGATTGAGCGCAACTGGCAGGGTGCGTTGCTGGGCGGCATAACCGACCGGCCGGCTGTTGACGCTTGTTTTGCTGCTGGCGAAGGTGCTGCGCTTTTCCTGAAGATCGGCGGCAGTCTCGATCCGCAGAGCCCGTCCGTGAACGTCGAGGCCCGTGTTGTGAAACTGGACGATCCAGGTGCTGCTGACCAACGGCAGGCGGTGGTCGCCATCGGCGGCATCACGGTCATTCTGGCGGCACGTCGCAGGCCCTATCACATGATTTCCGATTTCACCCGTCTTGGCTTTAATCCAAAGGAGATGCGGCTACTGGTCGTCAAGTCCGGTTATCTTTCACCGGAGCTTGCGCCTATTGCCAATCCCAACTTCATGGCGTTGACGGAAGGCGTCATCAATCAGGATATCGAAAATCTTCCCAATCGCCGCCGGGACGGCGATTTTTACCCATGGAAGCCGGATTTCGATTATTCACCCACACCCGTTCTGTCGGCCCGCTGGCGATGACGGCGCTCCGATAGTTTACCCCGATCCGGCAAAGCCGGATCACATCCAGGCGAATTCCCATGCCATCGGCTCTTTCCATCGTCATCAACAATCCGTCGATCCGCATCGGGGCGCTCGCCATCCTGTTTTTTGGCTTCTCGAATGCCGCGACTGCCCCCTATCAGGCAGTCATCGGTATTCGCGAAATCGGGCTCAGCAACAGCGTCTATTCGATGCTGATGCTGTTTGCCGCCATCATCAACGTCAGTGCCAGCGTGTTGATGGGGATCGTGGCCGACAGGCTGGGAGAATATCGTAAACCCATGCTGTTCATCGCGCTTTTCGGCGTTAGCGGTTATCTTCTGGTCTATCTGGTCGGCAACGCCACGGCTTTCGTCAGCGCCAAGCTCCTTCTGCTTCCGATTTTCGGGGCGATGAATTCGCTGATCTTCGCGCATGTGCGCGCGGACGCACGCAACCTTTCGACCGGCGACATGATCGCGGTGAATTCGATCATGCGCGCCACCATCTCCCTGTCCTGGGTTCTGGTGCCAGGTATCGTCGGCATTTTCCTGGTGAACTCCGGCAATATGCTTCTGGCCTTCCTGTTCTCAGGCATCTGCGCGCTTGTCTGCTTCCTGTTGGTTGCTTTCTGCTTGCCACGCGCGGCGACGCCGGCGGTGGTCAATACGGAGGCGCGCTTCGGCTTTATGGCTTCGCTTTCGGAAATCGGATCGCGGCGGGTGCTGTTGCGGATCATCGCCATCGCGCTGATCTGCTCCATGCTGCATCTGAACGACTCTATCCGCTCGCTCATCATCACCGGACAGGCAAGGGGTACGGTCGCAGATATCGGCATTGTCGCTGGTATCGTTGCCGCGCTGGAAATCGTTTTCATTCTCTTTTGGGGCTGGATCGAGAAGAAGATGCCGCAAACGCTCACGCTTGCGGCTGGCTCGGTACTTTACGCGATATACCTTGTCCTGCAGGGGCTCGCGACCGCGCCATGGCACATTTACGCGCAAACCCTCATCAGCGCGCTGGGTGCAGCCGCCATCATCAGCATTCCCATCACCTATCTTCAGGAGTTGATCGCAGACCGGCCGGGGCTCGGAAGCTCGCTGATCGCCGTAAACATCTTCCTTGGGGCTGGTCTCGGCGCTCTCATTTTTGCTTTGGGGACGCTGGTCACCAGCTATTCCGGCACGTCGATACTCGGTGCGATCGTCGGTTTGGGCGGCGTTTATATGCTCTACACGCTTGATGGGACCGGCCGCCGCAGGTAACGGCCACCCGGATGAAAGAGGTACCTATGATTCTCGAAATTTGCGTGGACGATGTGGCGGGTCTGGAAGCGGCCGTGAGGGGCGGGGCAGACCGTATCGAACTTTGTGCCGCGCTTTCGGGCGGCGGGGTCACCCCATCGGCAGGGTTCATGCAGCGGGCGGCGACCTATGGACTGCCGGTGAGCGTGATGATCCGGCCGCGCGCCGGCGATTTCGTGTTCACGCGCGACGAGGCCGACGTGATGAAGCGCGATATCGATGCGGCACGCGTGGCAGGGCTTTCCGGCGTGGTGATCGGCGCATCGCGTGCCGATGGCTCGCTTGATATGCTGTTGCTTGAAGAATTGCGCCGCCACGCGGATGGGCTGGACATGACGCTTCACCGCGCTTTCGATGTCGCGCCCGATATGGAGGAGGCTCTGGAGGCTGCTATCTCGCTCGGTTTTCCTCGCGTCCTCACCTCAGGCGGTGCGCGCTCGGCGCTGGAGGGCATCGAGACTTTGGCGCGTCTATCGGATGTCGCCAAGGGCCGCATCGTCATCATGCCGGGTGCCGGTGTGCGCCCGCAAAGCGTTCAGGCCTTGCTGGATCGCTTTCCGATCACGGAAATCCACGCTTCCTGTTCCGCCATGCCATCCTATGATCCGGAAAGCATGGTGGCGAAGCTTGGTTTCACCGGTGCAGGGCGGAAGGCGACGGACGAAGCCGCCGTGCGCCAATTAAAGGCAATTCTCACCTCTCGTCATAAAGGCGGCGTAGCGCTCTAGCGGTGCCGGCGGCGCCATCGAGATCGAGGTGAACCTTGCCCGGTTCCGGCAGCGCCAGAGCTGCCTCGATGGCGTCGGCCATGGACTGTCCAGAGATGTTTTTTTCCTCCAGCACCTGCGCCAGCCCGAGCCGCGCCAACCGTTCCGCGCGGGCGCTCTGCTCCGTCTCGCCCCCGGCCGCGAAGGGGATAAGAAGCGAGCGGCATTTCGCCTGGAGGATGTCGCAAACGGTGTTGTAGCCCGCCTGCGAGACTGAAAGCCGCGCGCCTGCCAGAAGACTGGCGAAATCCTTGCGGAAGCGGAAGACGGAGACATTGTCCGGCGCTTCAGCGGAGATCGCATCGAAATCCACCTGCGGCATGTTCGGGCCGGTGACGAGGCACCAGCTTTTGATGCCAGGGAGCAACGGGACGGCCTCACGCGCTGCCCGGATGAGCGCTGCACCGACAGCACCACCACCTGCGGAAACGACGATATCGAATTTTTCCACCGGCTCCGGCGGTGGCAGCGGGGCGACGAGCCCGGTATAGACAATGCGCTGGCTGATCTCGTCGGCGAGGGGGAATGTATCTTCCAGTCGGGCGAAATCGGGATCACCGTGCACCAGCACGGCGTCGAAATGTTTCTTCACCAGAGAAACGGTCTCTTCGTCCCGGCCCGGCTTGATCTTTTCCTGCAGGATATCACGCAGCGATGTCATGACGAGCGGGCGCGGTTCGCTGTCTTCAATCTCGTCCAGCAGCGGCAGCAATTCGAAGCGCACCTGTCTGCGGCCGAAGGGGAAAGCCTCGATGATGACGATATCGGGTTTCGCGCCGTGATAGGCGCCGATCAGCATGTCGGTTCTGAGGTTCTTGAAGGCGTCGTCAACCGGCTTACCGGCACTGTCGACAAGGCCGGAAAAGCTGCCGTCACTCACGGCGATCGGCGGCAACTCCACATGGCGGATGCCTTCACCCGGAAAACCCGGAACTGGAGTACCGCCGGTGACGAGAACAACGTCAAAGCCATCCGCCTGCAGAGCATTGGCGATGCGGCTGGCGCGGGCAATATGGCCGATGCCGAGAAGATGCTGGACGTAAAAGAAAACACAGGGACGTTTTTCCATCTCGGTCATTGTGTCTTTTCCCACTCGGTCTCGAACAGAGCCTTCAATTCCGCGATACTGGTGCGATGATCGAAGGCGGTTCGCACGCGGTTTTCGGCGGCAGCGCCCAGACGTTGGCGCAGTTGCGGATCGGTGATCGCGCTGCGCAGCGCTTCCGCAAAGGCTGCCGGATTTTCCGGCTCCGTCAGCAGACCGTTTTCGCCATTGACGAAGAACTCCGGAATGCCTGAAATATTGGTGGAAACGCAGGTCAGCGCCTGGCTCGCTGCCTCGACCAGCACATTGGGTAGACCGTCGCGATCGCCATCGCTGGTGATGCGGCAGGCCAGCGCAAAGAGGTCGGCTTCCCGATAATTCTCCAGCACCTGCTTCTGGTCCATGGCGCCGGTCCAGACGATCCTGTCGGCGATGCCGAGTTCGTCGGCCAGTCTTTTCAGTGGGGTCAGTTCGTCACCGCCGCCGATATGGGTGAAGCGCCAATGGATGCCATGGGGAAGCGAAGCGAGTGCCCGCAGCAGAATATCGATGCCCTTTTTCTTCACTGCCCGACCGACGCTCAAAATCCGAACGGGGTCATCCGGATTGGATCCGTCCCGCGCTGGGCGGGGCGTTTCGAAATGCGGAAATCGGGTGAGATCGAGACCGTGATAGCTTAGATGCACATTTTGCCGCGCCCCGGAAAGAGTCTGCAGGTGCTGAAAGCCACCAGCGGTGCAGGTAACGGCCCAGCGGGCGCTTTGCAGCTTGGCCGCAAGGTCGCGGTCGCCGGAGGTCCAGATGTCCTTTGCGTGCGCCGAAATCGTCCACGGCACGTCCGTGATGAGATGGGTATAGGCTGCGACCGACGCGGGCGTGTGGATGAAATGGACATGCAGCCATTCGGCATCCTCTGGCCATTCATGCGCGAGCACCGCGGCCTGCCCAAAGCGGCGGAAGCGGTTGCGGCTGAAATCATGCGGCAGGTCGCTGAAAAAACGGCGAAGCGCTCTGCTGAAACCGCGCTTCTTGCGGCAGGCCCAGAGCGCTTTCAGGACCCGCAAAGGCTCTTCATGCAGATATTCCGGCAGATATGTGACGGGCGCCCGGATTTCATCGTGGACAGGATGACGCTTCTTATCCGTCGGCCGGCGCATCGACACGAGTTCGAGTTCCAGCCCCGCCTTTTCCAGCCCCAGAAGTTCCTGGGCGATGAACGTCTCAGACAGGCGCGGGTAGCCCTTCAGGAGCACCACGATTTTTTTCGTATCAGTCACAGCGTGCGTGTCTCTAAAAATTGGTGCCGAGCCGACATCAGGCGCTCAGCGTCATCTGTGATCTCTCACCCTCGGGCGGCAGCCATTCGGCAATTCTGCGGGAGATGTTTTCGAGACCGTCGAGCTTCAAGCCGCGCGCGCTGACCGAAGGCGGCGCGCGATTGGGCAGGGCCTTTAGCGCTGCCGCCATTTTTGCCGGGTTTTCGGCATCTTCCGGCAGCAGCATGTCGAAAAGACCAAGCTCGGATGCACGACTGGCGCGGATCAGCTGTTCTTCCCGCGGTACCGTGCGGGGCACAACGAGGGCGGGCTTATCGAAGGATAATATCTCGCAAACAGTATTGTAGCCGCCCATCGATACAACGGCCTGCGCACCAGCGACGAGGTCTTCCATGCGGTTGTCGAATTCGATGATCTCGATATGCGGGATATCGGCGACGCTGCTCATGAAGCGCTGGCGCTGATCTGCCGGCATATAGGGGCCAAGCACGACGAGCGCCTTGTGGGTCAGTTCTGGGTCATGGTGATAGGCGTTGATGACGTCGTCGATCAATTCACTGCCGTCGCCACCGCCGCCGGTGGTGATGAGAAGATAATCGCCTTCCGGCCGGTGAGCCACTGTCTCGGCCTGCGTCTTGGATCGCTGGAGAAAGCCGACGAAATCCATCTTGTCGCGAACGGTCTTCGGAACGTCGAGCCCCGTCAGCGGATCGTGAAAATCAGGCGGACCATAGACCCAGACATGGTCATAGAGCTTGCCGATCTTGTTCATGACATTGTTGCGCTTCCACTCGGCCTCGAGCAGCTGCGGCGCATCCATGACGTCGCGCAGGCCGATGACGAGCTTGGTGCCCTGTCCCTTGAGATAGGCGAGCGTCTCTTCCACCTCGCCGCGCAAGCCCATGGGCTCCTTGTCGACGATGAAGATGTCAGGCTTAAAGCTTTCGGCGGTATGATAGATGATGGAGCGGCGCATCTTCAGCGTTTCCTGAAGATCGATGTGCCTGTCCATCGAGGTGTATTCACCATTGCGGAGCTTGATGACGCTCGGGATTTTCACGAAATCGACGCGGGCGCGGTAATCGAATGCACCGGCAATGGTGGCGCCTGAAATGATGAGAACGTTCAGGCCGCGATAGTCCTCCACCAGCGCGTGCGCGATCGTGCGACAGCGCCGCAGATGGCCGAGACCGAAGGAATCATGGCTGTACATGAGAATGCGCGCGTCGTTCAAACGGGAGCTCATGGGCCACACCTCTTTTTGCCTTCCACAAAAAAGGCGATGGCTGAAGGGCAATAGATCAAGGTGTATTCCATTTTATCTGAAGGGGTCCGCCGCATCACGTAGTCCGTCGCCGAAGAAATTAAAGGCCAGGATGACGAGAACGACCGGGATCGTCGGGATGAGAAGCCACGGATATAGCGCAATGACGCTGACGCTGCGCGCCTCCGTGAGCAGAATTCCCCAACTTGTGATCGGTGGCCGAAGACCGAGGCCGAGGAAGCTCAACGCAGTCTCGCCGAGGATCATGCCGGGAATGGTGAGCGTCGCCGAAGCGATGAGATGTGACATGAAGCCGGGAATGAGGTGTCGGCCAATGATGCGCGAAGTTCCGGCGCCCATCAATTGTGCTGACAAAACATAGTCTTCTTCGCGAAGCGCCAGCAGTTTGGAACGCACGGCGCGCGCAAGGCCCGTCCAGTCCAGCATGCCGAGAATAATGGTGATGCCGAGATAGACGAGGATGGGGCTCCAGGTCACCGGCATGATTGCGGCGAGCGCCAGCCAGAGCGGAATGCTCGGAATGGATTGCAGCACCTCGATGATGCGCTGGACGATCAGGTCGAATGTGCCGCCGCGATATCCCGCGAGACCACCGATCACAATGCCGAGAACGAAGCTCATCGCGACGCCGAGAAGGCCGATAGTCAACGAAATGCGCGCGCCGTAGATGATGCGGGAAAGCACGTCACGGCCGAGCCGGTCGGTGCCAAGCAGGAACATTTCTCCGCCTTCGGCCGGGCAGACGAAGTGGGTTCTGCCTTCAAACAGGCCCCAGAAACGATAGGTGTCACCCTTGCAGAAGAAGCGCAGCGGCTGGATATCCGTTGGCACGTCGCGGTAGACGCGCCGCAGATTATCCATGTTGAGCGTCATCTCGCGGCCATAAACGAAGGGCCCGACAAATTTTCCGTCGTTGAAGAGATGAATGGACTGCGGCGGCGCGTAGATATGATCGATGTTGCGGGTGTGCAGATTATAGGGCGCAAGGAATTCGCAGATGAGGATGGACAGATAAAGCACCAGCAGAAAAGCGCCGGACCAGACGGCAATCTTGTGCTGGCGGAACTGCCACC
The DNA here is from genome assembly GCF_007680755.1 of Agrobacterium sp. DE0009. Lineage (NCBI taxonomy): Bacteria > Pseudomonadati > Pseudomonadota > Alphaproteobacteria > Hyphomicrobiales > Rhizobiaceae > Agrobacterium > Agrobacterium sp. DE0009. The sequence continues at coordinate 46,912 of NZ_VEIU01000012.1, read as the reverse complement.
ACATCAGGCGCAGCTGCGACGCCTTGCTGAAGGCGGCCATGCCCGATGTGTTGGGTTCGATCAGAGAAGGATCGAAAGGCGCTGTCGAGACATAATGGGGAAGGGCGTCGCCGGGCTTCGGGATGGATGAAGTCATTTGACGTTACCACCTCCAAAGCGGATTCGGGGATCGAGTATGGCAAGGGCTATGTCCGAAACCAGAACGCCGATGACCGTCAGGAAGGCAAGGAACATCAGGAACGAGCCGGCCAGATACATGTCCTGACTCTGCAACGCCCTGATCAGCATCGGGCCGGTTGTTTCCAGCGACAGGACGACCGCTGTGATTTCCGCTCCCGATATAATGGCGGGCAGGATAGAGCCGATATCCGAGATGAAGAAGTTGAGAGCCATGCGTAGCGGATATTTGGTCAGCACCTTGAAGGGGTGCAGACCCTTGGCGCGAGCGGTCACCACATATTGTTTCTGCAGCTCATCCAGAAGGTTGGCGCGCAGCCGACGGATCATGCCGGCGGTGCCCGCCGTGCCGATGATGAGCACCGGTATCCAGATATGCTCGAGGATCGACTTGAACTTCGCCCAGCTCATCGCCTGATTGAGGTACTCCCGGTCCATCAGGTGGCCGATGGAGATGCCGAACCAGATGTTGGCGAAATACATCAGGATCAACGCCAACATGAAGTTTGGAATGGCGATGCCGAGCAGGCCGAGGAAGGTGAGGCCATAATCGCCCCAGCTGTATTTGTGGGTGGCGGAATAGATGCCGATCGGGAAGGCAATGAGCCACGTGACGATGATCGTCAGGAAGGACACGAGCACCGTCAGCCAGAGGCGGTCGCCCACGACATCGCTGACGGGCAGCTGATATTCGAAGGAATATCCGAAATCGCCGACCAACATACCCGTCGCCCAGCGGAAGTAGCGGATCGGTGCAGGCTGGTCGAAACCATAGCGGGCGCGCAACTCCTCGATTTCAGCAAGGTTCGCCGTCTCGCCCATGGCGCGCAACTCGGCGACATAACTTTCGAAATAGTCACCCGGCGGCAGCTCGATGATGGTGAAGACAAGCATCGAAATCAGGATCAGTGTTGGGATCATGACGAGGATGCGCTTTAAAATATACCGCAGCATATCAGGCCTCTCCGTCATACCAGAACGTATCCGGCATGTAGACGCCGAGATACGATGTCGGTTCATAACCGAAAAGCGCCTTGTCCGGCACGTTTCGCATGCGCTTCACATGGACAACCGGTTGCAGCGCGCCGTTGACAATGCCGATGGAAAAGACCTGCTGGGTGTAAACGCCAAGCATTTCCAGCCAGATCGCCTCGCGTTCTTCCTCTGTCACGCTTCTGCGCCAGGTCTTCAGGAGATCGAGCAGATGGGCGGCTTCCTTCAGGTCGGGCTCCTTACCCTCGCGGCCGCCCGAGAGATAGTGAATGCCCCAGACCGGCCATTGAAGCTGGTCGTCGCCTGTGGGGGCAAGCCCTGACGGCAGCATGTCGGCCGTGGGCACGCCATTATCCATCCCCATCCACACCGACATCAAGACCTCGCCGCCCATGGCGCGCTTTCGGAAAACATCACGCTGGGTAGGACGAACGGAAACCGCGATGCCGATATGCCGCCAGTGGTCCGTGACCAGCTCCATCACGTCGGTTTCCAGCGTGCTTTCGCCCGTGGTCTCGACGATAATGTAAGCCGGGCGGCCGTCCGGCAGAAGACGAAGGCCGGCATCGTCGCGTTTGTCGAGACCGACCTCATCGAGCAATCTGTTTGCCGCTGCGCGGTCAAAGGCGCTCCAGGCGTCCGCAAATTCCTGCCGGTAAAGCGGGCTTTCCGGTAGAACGGTGTCGGCGCTTTCCTTGGCGAGCCCGTAAAAGCAGACCATGTTGATTTCGTGCCGGTTGATGGCAAGCGACAGAGCACGGCGCACACGCACGTCCTGGAACGTGCTTCGCCAGACCGGATCGGCGCAGTTGAGATTTGGCAGGAGCGCGATGCGCGAGCCCTGGGAGCGCTTGTAGAGATTAACCTTCAGGGGAAAACGCTTCTCCGCGTCCTTCAGGAACGTGTAATCGGCAAAATCGAGGCCGAAATATTGCAGGTCGCTATCGCCCGAGGCTGTCTTGGCGGAAATGATATCGGACGAAGTGACGTTCAGCAGGAAGCGGTCGAGATAGGGCAGTTGCAGCCCGTTTTCATCGACGCGGTGGTAATAGGGATTGCGTTCGAAGACGAATTGTTCGGCCGGTGGTGCGGTGGTGTTGCGCCAGGCGTCAAGCGTTGGCAGAGCAGGGTTTTCCGGGCGCACCTGCCGCGACATCTTGATGTGCAGACCGCTCCAGTCATCCGCCTTGTTTTTCTTGATGAGCTTGGCGAGGTTTTCCGGCGTCTGATATTTGACGTGGAACTGCTTCATGTACGCGGCTGGCAAGAACAGCCGCGCCGGCGACGCTGCCGCAAGCTTCGCCAGAAAATCCGGGTTCGGGCCATCCCAGCTGTAACGCACGGTCAGCTTGTCGATCACCTCGATCTGGGGTGGCTTGTTGTTGACGAGAAGCTCGATTGGCGGGCCACCCTTGTGGATTTCCTTATTAAGAGCGACATCCTCCCAGAAATAGCGAAAATCCTCTGACGTGAAATCGCTGCCATCGGACCATTTGTGGCCCTCACGCAGCTTGAAGGTGAAAATGCGCTCTTCCTGGACCTCGTAGCTTTCGAGGATATCCGGATGCAGCTCGAATTTCTCATCATATCCGACCAGCCGGGCATAGTTGCTGATGGGCATCAGGCGGATATCTCGCTGCCCACCGATCAGCATGCGCACCGTTCCGCCGTGTTTTCCGGGCTCACGACCGAGCGCTTTCACGTCGATCACACGCGGGTTTTTCGGCAGCCGGTCGGCGACGCCCGGTAATTCGCCTTTCTCGCGCTTTTCCTTGAAGTAGTCAGGATCAACATAAGCGGCGCGCGCAAAGGCCGGCATAAAAACGGAGGCCAGAAGGGCAAGGGTGGTGCGACGCGTGATCAAGGGCGAAGCTCCCTGATATCGGCATTGCCGTTGGCCAGCACGAAATGACCCTCGCCGAGGTCGGCTGAAACCATCTGGCCGTCGCCGTCATCCCGGAATTGTTTGCCCCAGTCGAATTTGCCCGTCGCGCTGATTTTGCCGATGGTGCTAAAATCAAGCGGGCGATCGAGATCGGGGAAGGGCACGGCTGCGAGCAGCGATTTTGTATAGGGGTGGACGGGAGCGCGCATCAGGCTCTCGCGCGGCGCCAGCTCCACGATACGGCCTTCACACATGACAGCTACACGGTCCGCCATATAGTCCACGACCGCCAGATTGTGCGAGATGAAGAGATAGGTCAGCCCGAGATCCTGCTGCAAGTCCTTCAGTAGATTGAGGATTTGTGCCTGCACGGACACGTCGAGGGCAGAAACGGGTTCATCGCAGATCAGCAGTTCCGGTCCGAGTGCCAGCGCCCTGGCAATACCGATACGCTGCCGCTGGCCACCGGAGAAGCTGTGCGGATAACGGTTCAGTGCGCTTTCGCCAAGGCCGATCGCCCTGACCAGACCACGAACTTTTTCCGCCCGGTATTTGGCGTCGCCGCGTCCATGGATTTCAAGCGGTTCGCTCAGAATGTTGCCGATGGTCATGCGCGGCGAGAGCGAGGAAATCGGGTCCTGGAAGACCATCTGTATCTTCGAGCGCAGCTCTTTCAGTTCACCGTCCTTGGCATTGAGCACATCGATATCGCCTTCCTTCCGATGGAAAGTTATCGAGCCCTCATCGGGACGAACCGCGCGCATCAGGATTTTGCTGACGGTTGTTTTGCCGCTGCCGCTTTCGCCGACCAGGCCGAGACATTCGCCACGGCGGATTTCGAAACTGACGCTATCCACAGCCTTGGTCGCATTGGCAGCGCCTTTGCGGAACCAGCTCGATTTGCGGGTCGTGAAGGTCTTGCTGATATTGTCTACCGTCAGCAGCGGGCCGGGGGTCTTGTTAACCGCGGCGGTCTTCTTGCCGACCAGACTTTCGTGGTCGATGTTGATTTCACGCAGCGCCTTCAGCCTTTCGCCCGGCTTCATGTCGAAGTGAGGCACAGCCGCCATCAGCCCCTTCAGATAAGGGTGGGCAGGCGCCTTGAAAATGTCGTCGACGGTGCCGGCTTCCATGATTTCGCCCTGATAGATCACGGCAACCTCGTCGGCGATGTTTGCCACCACGCCCAGATCGTGGGTGATGAGCAGCATGCTCATGTTGAGCCGGCTCTGAAGATCGCGCAGCAGTTTCAGAATCTGCGCCTGTATCGTCACATCAAGCGCGGTCGTCGGCTCATCGGCGATGAGAAGTGCCGGACGACAGATGAGCGCCATGGCGATCATCGCGCGCTGTCGCATGCCGCCCGACAGTTCGAACGGATACATGTTCACGACCTTCTTGGGATTTGAAAAGCCGACGAGGTCGAGGGTCTCGTACATTTTTTCAGCACGCTCTGCCGGTGACAGGATGCTGTGAATGCGAAGCGCTTCATCGATCTGGTTGCCGATTGTGTGCAGCGGCGAAAAGGAGGTCATGGGCTCCTGAAAGATAAGGCCGATGCGATTGCCGCGGATCGAGCGGATTTCCCGTCCATCCTTCGGCAATTGCAAGAGATCGACGGGGCCGGCGGCGGCATTTTCTGGATCGGTAAAGAGCACGCGGCCGCTCACTCGCGCCGTCTTGGGATGAATCCCCATGATCGTCTGGCCGATGACCGACTTGCCTGAGCCGGATTCGCCCACCAAGGCTGTTACTTTTCCCGGAAGAATGCGAAGGCTGGTGTCCCTGACGGCATCGATGGTGCCGCCCATGAGAGAAAATGAGACCCGCAGATTTTCGATACGGAGCAAATCTGCGCCAGCGCTCATGCCAAAGTGTTCCTTGCCGTCTCTCTATCGTTGCCTTGTGACAATTGCTCAGGAGGGCTTAAATTCACGTTATCGTAGGGCTTGTTGTCTGTCTATGCCTCTGAAACAATGAATTGTTTAGCAAATTCAAAGCCGGCTTCCGAAATGCGGTGCCTGCCTCATGCCTTTTGTTTGACCATAAGTTAACGAGCCTTTCTGGACGAGGATCCATGCCCGATAAGAAATATTACGACGGCCAGCTGGAGAAAGCCCGTCAGTTGCAAACTGATGGCCAATATGCGGAAGCGCATGCGCTTCTCCTATCACTCGTTGCAGCAAAAGATGCGCACCTGATGGGGGAGCAGACCGTGCTTGGCCTGCCGCGCCGGCTGCATGCGGCAAGGTTGCGGCTTGCCAAGGCCGAAGGTGATCTGGTCGCCAGGATCGGGTATCAATATACGCTGGTTCCGCCGCCGCAGGCGTTGGAGAAATATGCGCGGTTTTCCACGGAGGAGCGCCGCTTGATCAGCCTCAAAAGCCGCGAGCCTGTGCCAAGATGTATCCACCAGATATGGATCGGAAACAAAGCGCCCCCCGTGTCGGTTGGGGCGTGGGCGGCGCACGCTGCGAAGCACGGCTATGACTATCGCCTCTGGCGCGAGGCCGATCTGGAGCGGGAAGGGGTTTTATCGAACGGCGCCTTTAAGGCGATGCTGGATGAAGGCGATTATCCGGGCGCGGTGGATGTTGCCCGTTACATCCTGCTGGAGCGTTTTGGCGGGATCTATCTTGACTGCGACTGGTATCCGGCCAGCGACGATGTGAGCTTTGACGCCTTTCTCCCTCTGGTGGGGTTGACGGTGTTCGATGAAAAAACGCCGCGCGACACGGGGCAGGGCAGCACGCTGCTTGCCAATTCCTTCATTGCTACACCTGTTGGCCATCCGGTCTTCCGCAAGATGCTCGAGTCATTTCCAGGGATTTTGAGGGACATGCCGCGTGCGCCGGCCTGGTGGTCCACAGGCCCGCTGATCTTCACCATCACAGCGCGAGCGGGAAGCATCAGCCTTGCGCCGGCGGGTTTCGTCGCCGCGTCTCTTCAGGATCGCGCGCCCTTTGAAGAGGTCGAGGCGATCAGACGCACACTTTCGAACGCGGCGAGCGGCATGCTCATCGCCTGGAAATCATGGTGAGAGGTTGTCGATGAGGTCCTTCGAAGACCGCCAGCGGGCGGCCGGATGACCGCAGGTGACCTCGAAAAGCCGTCTCAGGAAATCCCAAACCGCGCCATCATGGACGAGATGATGGGCAAGGATCCCGGTCGTTGCGCCGCTTTCGGCTGCGCTCTGAATACGGGCGGCGGTTTCTGCGAATAGCACATCAGCGTCGCGACCACCTCGGCTACCGTGCCAGTCAATCACGTCAACATGGGTGTTCAGGCGTGGCGGAAGACCGGGTTTCTCCGGACCGAAAACGGAGAGGGCGCGGTAGCCAAGACCCGCCAGCCTTTCCACGATACCGGCGTCGATGCGGTTCCATGGTGGCACGAGCATTGGCACGAAACGGCTGCCATGCAGATCGTGCAGCTTTTCAAGCCCGGACTGCAATTCGTCAAGCACTAAAGCTGCCTCACGATGTGATCCGAGTTCCTGCTTCTTTTCTTTTTCGCTGGCATAGTTCGTGTGCGACCAACCGTGGACGGCAACCTTCGCGATATGCGAAGCCTCAAGATGGCGTGCGAGTTTCTCCGTCGTCTTTTCGGGAATGACCGCGAGCGTCACTGGAACGCTGAAGTCGGCGCAGAGATCGAGCAGCGTTTCGAGTGCCGGTGTCGGTTCCACCGCATCGTCGTCCCGGAGCCAGAGATCGGCCTTTATGCCGCGCCGGCGGCATTCATCCAATGCCGCGTTAAGTTTTTCCAGACTCATGATCGTCGTGCCTTTGCCTGCAAAAGGATATGGTTCAGCTTCGTTGCGGCGTTTTCCAGAGATCGTTCATTGATGACGAATTGGCGGGCCGCTTTTGCCAGTTCCTCACGCTGCCTGTCATCGCCGAGCAGGGTCTTGATCGCCTCGGCATAAGCGGCTGTATCATTTTCCGGTGTCAGTAATCCTGTTGTGCCGGATTTTACCACTTCGGGAACACCGGCCACTTTTTCGGCCACGACGGGCAGGCCGGCAGCCTGCGCTTCGAGATAGGCGAGACCATAAGCCTCGCCATGGCCCGGCCAGACGTAGAGGGATGCTCTTGAAAGAAGTGCAGCGATGTCTGTCGGGCTCTTTTCCCCATGCCAGACGAGGCGGTGATCGGGAAACGCGCTGAACATAGTCTCCACGGCCGTGCGTTCCGGGCCGTCGCCGACGATGTCCAGCGTCCAGCCGAGAGTTTCAGGCAATAAAGCGAGCGCTTCGGACAGGCTACGATAGCTTGAGAGCTTATCGCCCGCCCGCATCATGGCGACGGTGATGAGCCTTGATGGCTGTGGCCGAGGCGCGTTGCCGCGAAACGACCGGGCGTCGATAAAGGGTGGTAGCATGGCCCATTGCAGGCTCGGGGAAGCGCATACAAGCCCTTCACGATCCCGCGCGGTAAAGCAGATATTGACCGCGGCCCCGTTCAGTGCGGCGAGCAGCGCGTCCTGAACTGCCTGCCAACCCACATCGTTGCGTTTCGGCGAATAGGATGCCTCGGCTGTGACATAGGGGATGCCGAAACGCTTCACCAGTTCCGGTCCGAGCAGATCCGGGGCCTTGTAATAGGGATGGTAGCAGAACCAGAGGTCCGGTGCGCCGTCCTGACGCCATAGCTCCGTGATCGTTTCGATTTCGAGCCTGGCCTCATCGGCAAGCGATGACCGTGCCGGATCGTCCGGTTGTTTCAGAAAGCTGCGCAGCTCGGAAGCGACAAAAACCTCATGGCCACTCATCGTCATCGCCTTCATCAGCAAACGTGCCATCAGCCGGTCGCCGGAGGGAACGGGATGGTTGGGCGATTTGAGCGGCGCATAAAAGGCGATCTTCATGGCGATGGTTGTGCGTTGTCGACGGCTTGGGCGTCAACCGGAATTTGAAAGGGCCGAGCCTTGACAGGCTCCTCATTCTTGCCCAACTGAGAAGCATCTTTTGCACATGCGCGGAGCGTGACACGCTTTGACTTCCCCAGACATCTCCAAGAACCTGCTTTCCAGCATTGAAAACAAAAGCGCCAAAGCGGGCGTGATCGGGCTCGGCTATGTCGGCCTGCCGCTTGCCATGACGATCGCCAGTGGCGGTTTCAAGGTTGTGGGTTTCGATATCGATCCAGGTAAAATCACGGCGATCGACGCCGGTCGAAGCTATATCGAGGCGGTTTCGGACGAGGTGCTCGGCGATGTCCGGCAGGACGACGGTTTCGTCGCAACCAACGATTTTTCCAGACTGGCCGAATGCGACGTCATCGCCATTTGTGTGCCGACGCCCTTGACCAGATATCGGGAGCCGGACCTTTCCTACGTTGAAAAAACCTGTCGGGACATTGCCGCCCATCTGCGCAAGGGACAGCTGATAGTTCTGGAATCGACTACCTATCCTGGAACGACTGATGGTGTGGTGAAGACCATTCTGGAAAGCACCGGGCTTGTTTCTGGCGTCGATTTCTTCCTTGGCTTTTCGCCCGAACGTGAAGACCCCGGCAATCGCGATTTCGAGACCTCGACGATCCCCAAGGTCGTTGCCGGCGATGGGGTCGCGTCCGGCGAGCTGATGGCGGCTTTTTACGGCTCGGTGGTTAAAAAAATCGTCCCAGTCTCGACCAACGCCACCGCCGAGGCCGTGAAAATCACCGAAAACGTCTTCCGTGCCGTCAATATCGCCCTCGTCAATGAACTGAAGGTCGTCTTCGAGGCGATGGGTATCGACATCTGGGAAGTCATCGACGCGGCAAAAACCAAGCCGTTTGGTTTCATGCCTTTTTATCCAGGTCCGGGTCTCGGCGGCCATTGTATCCCGATCGACCCATTCTATCTCACCTGGAAATCGCGGGAATACGAGCTGCCCACACGCTTCATCGAGCTTGCCGGCGAAATCAACACCGGCATGCCGAGGCATGTCATCGGCCGGCTTGCCGAAGCGCTCGATATTCATGCCGGCAAGGCGCTCAGCCGTTCCAGGGTGCTGGTGATTGGGCTCGCTTATAAAAAGAACGTGCCCGACATTCGCGAAAGCCCTTCGCTCAAGCTGCTCGAGATTATCAAGGAGCGCGGTGGCGACGCTGCCTATTTCGATCCTTTCGTTGCCGAAATCCCGAAAACGCGTGAATACAGTCATCTCATGGGCATGAAATCGGTGGCGTGGGACAGAGCCACAATTGGCGGCTTCGATGCGGTTCTTGTGGCAACCGACCACGATGATGTCGACTATGCCGCCCTGAGCACATGGTCACCGCTGATCATCGACACACGCAATGTCTTCGCGCGGCGTAATATTGCTGCAAAACACATTATCAAGGCCTGATTGCATGAGCAGACTGGACAGTTTCATTCGACGGCTGAGCGCGCAGCGGGACATCCTCAATCATGTCGCCGCTGATCTCGATTTGCCGCGCGAGGGGGCGCTCATGGAAATCGGGCTCGGAAACGGGCGAACGTTCAATCATCTGCGCGAGCTTTTTCCCGACCGGCGCATCATTGCCTTCGACAGGGCCATGGGCGCACACGCTTCCTCGGTTCCAGCGGAGGGTGATCTCGTGATTGGTGAAATTGCGCAAACCGCCCCAGCCTTTATCGGCGCGGAGGCGGCCATGGTGCACGCCGATATCGGTACGGGGTACCCCGAAAAGGATGCCGTGACCCTTACATGGTTACCCGATCTTGCGGCCGGCATGCTGGCGAAGGGCGGCGTCGCGATCAGCGGGTTGCCTCTGGATCACGCCATGCTGAAGCCGTTGCCGGTGCCGGAAAGCGTGCCGACGGACCGCTATTTCCTTTACAGAAAGATCTGATGCCGGCGGTCGCCTATGCCTGGCACGGCGCTACCTCATAGATAGCGCTGGCTCTCTTCTGCAGAGAGCAGGAAGACCTTCATCTGCGAATTACGGCCGCGAATGACGATCTGCTCGCTTCTGAGATCGGCAATCGGCTGCCCCGCCTGAATGATGGCAGGTTCGGAAACCACGATGGCGGCGCCGAATTCCTTGGCTTTGGATTCGAGCCTGCTTGCAACATTGACGGTATCGCCGATGGCCGTCAGCGTTTTTGCAGCACCGTATCCCATGACGCCGACGATGCTCGGGCCGGAATGAATGCCGACCACCACTTCGAGCCGGACAGAAAATTGCTTTTCTAGCCCCTCGTTAAGCGTTGCTATATCGCGCAAAATGGTCGCGGCCGCCTTCATGGCATCGCGACAGCCATTCTCCGCATCGTCCCCCAGTCCGAAGAGCGCCATGGCGCCGTCGCCGATAAATTTGTCCAGATGGCCGCCCGCTTGTTCCACAGCCTGGCCGACGATGGTGAAATAGCGGTTGAGCAGGAAAACGACGTCATAAGGAAGCTTTGCTTCGGATAGCGTTGTAAAGTTTCTGATATCGCAGAAGAGGATGGCTATTTCCTCTTCGCGGCCAGGCCTGGCCGGCTGGGCATCTGCCGGCAGGTCGCTTTGCTGGGGTGGTGAGACCAGAAGCGCGATATCCAGATCTTTGGTGGGGCGAAGCTGGCAGCCCAGCCGCACATCGGAATCGGCATGAATGCGCCGTAACGTTGTCTGTTCGATATCGCCGGGCGGCGGAAGCGGCCCATTGCTATGCAAAACCTTGACGCGACAGGTCGAGCACCGTCCCTTGCCGCCGCAGACGGAGTAGTGCGGGATGCCCGCAAGCCGGCTCGCTTCGAGAATGCTGAACCCCGCCGGAACACGCGCCTGCGCGCCATGTTCGTAGTTGATGCCGATGGCGGTCAATCGCTGGCGAAAACTGCGCACCCCACGCAACATGAAGACGAGGAGAACAGCGCCGGCGAAAACCGCTTCTATTGTGCCGGTGACGAAACTGATCCGGGTCTCCATCTCCCGCTGCAGCGGCAGTTCGTCTCTCTGGATGGTGCTGTCCATCAGCCCAGGTGGAAGAGCGTATTTCTGATCGATTTCCTGAAGCCAGCGGCCGGCATCACTGAAGCCGAGGAGCGCCAGAAGCGGCAGCATGACCGCCACGGTCATGAAAAGGCCGGCGATGCGCGGATACCAGTCCCGGTACCGCAGCCAGAAATAAAGGCCGATACATCCGTGGACCCAGATGACAACCAAGGCGAGGCTTTGCCAGGCGCCGCCCATGGGATTGTTGATCCAGAGCCGCCGCACCACCGAATAATAGCCGACATCGATGCCATACATCATATGCGACACGCGGATGTTGACCGCGTGGCTGATGATCAGGAATGGGATCGAAAGGCCAAAGACGATCTGCAGCGCTTCCCGTAGCGGCATGCGCAGTGTCTGTCGCAGGTAGAGCGAGCGCAACACGAGACAGACGTGAACCAGAACCGAACCGTAAAACAGCAGGCTGCTGACAGGGTTGAGCCAGATCAGGCTGAACCATTTGCGCGCGCGCTCAGCAGTGTCGATCGAGATGAGCGCGAGGGAGTGGTTGATAAGATGGGAGAAAACGAAAGAAAATATGATGAGGCCGGAGAGGATCCGGGCACGTCTCAAATTGGTTTCTGAAAAGAAACGGATCATGCAAGTCCCGTCAGATAGCCTTCACGGCATGGAATCAAAATGCAGTATGATGTGGTGGCCCCTTAATGCGGGCCGCCTCGTGGCAATATCGTGGAGCAATCGATCGCATGCGGTCAATTGTGCGTGTTCGATCGCACGCTCCAATGAAGCTACTTCATAGGTGCCGGGAAAACTATCGCGCCGGCGACAGCCATATCAGATTGGCTCGCTTAGATGTCGATAATCTGGCCATCCATGGCGGCAAACGCACCGCTGAACTCGGCTTTCGCCAGTTTGACGATAGTATCCAGTTCCTCGTCGCTGCGGCTGGGCGCGTGGTGGATGAAGCCGACATTCTTGGCATCGGCAAGTTTGGCAAGACGGATCGCCTGTTGCCAGGAAGAGTGGCCATAACCGCGGTAAAGACCCATTTCCTCATCTGTAAACATGGCGTCGTAGAGAAAGAGATCGACGTCCCTGATCAGTTCGAGCACGTTTTCGTCGATTTGTCCCGGCTCATGCTCCGTATCGGTGATGATGGCCAGCGACTTTCCTTCCCAGTCCAGACGGTACCCAACGGCGTTGCCGGGATGATTGAGCATGCCGGTTCTGATCGAGAGTCCGGGATGAACATCAAGCACATCGCCCGGCAGGAAGTCCCGCGTCGCCATCTTCGCGCAGCAAATCTCCAGTGGGACCGGGAACCAGGGGGGGCTCATGAAGTCTTTGAGCATTTCCCTCGTTGTCATGGAGCCGCAGAGGTGGCCCGACCAGATGGCAACGTCATTGGCGCTGTTATAGAAGGGTTTAAAATAGGGAAAGCCAACGATGTGATCGTAGTGACAGTGGGAAAAGAACAGGTTGACGTCGGTAACGCCTTCGGCGCGCAGGGCAAGACCCGCCGGATGAAGGCCCGAACCTGCATCGAACAACAGAACGTGATCACCGCATCTCACCTCGATGCAGATGGTATTCCCGCCGTATTTTCGGAAGTTTTCACCTGAAACGGGAAGCGTTCCCCGCGCACCCCAGATCTTTACCCGAAAATTCCTATTACTTTCCCGACGTGTTGTGTCGGAATTGAACGCCATGGCACACCCCAATAACAACGGAAACTTGCACGCTTTCCTCCCATGAAGCCCGTTGTCTCTATAGATTCTTATATCCGCCCTCGTTGGAGCGGCCGCCTTTCCCCTTATTCAGTCAGCATTTCATTTATATTGCAATAGTACGACATTTATTTTTCCAATGTCGCCGCGTCCGGTAGCACAGATATGCCATTCATGTTTTGGAGGTGGTACGCGCTTTGCTGAGTTCTGCCGTGGTCTGGGTGAGGCGTTCGGCAAGAACGCGCATGACCTTGATCGTGATATCGGGGAAGTCCGACATCAGTTTGAAGAACTGCTCCTTGCCGATGCGCAGGGCTTCCACATTGGTGGAGGCACGAATGGTCGCTGTTCTGACGCTGTCGCACAGGATGGCGATTTCGCCGACGATGGCGTTTCCGGTCATTTCGGCGACCTTCAGGGTGCCAGACGGGGAATCGACCAGGACATCCACCTTGCCGGTAAGAAGAACATAGGCGGCATCGCCCACATCGCCCTGGCGGAACAGTGTATCGCCAGCGTGATAGGAGACCCGGTCTGATGCGAATGCCAGCAGCTTGAGTTTCGATGGCTCCATTTCCGAAAAAAACGGAACCCGCTTCAGCATCTGAATTTCGTCTTTAAACAGCATTGTCTTACCCTGTTCCTGTTCCACCTCGGCCACATTGTTTACGTTATGTCGCGACCATTTCCTTGAATGTACCGTTTTCCTCGGCCAAAGTCTCGAAACTTCCGTCAGCCGTTATCGACCCCTGGTGCACAACGATGATCCGCTCGAACAGGCGTGACAGATGCGCGTTCGACAGAACCCAGATGATCGCCGGATTATTGTTGTTCTGTTTCAGGAGTGTGATGACGCGTTCGACGATTTCTTCCTGCTGTCTTGGGTCGAGCCCCGGGAGAGGGCGGTTGAAGACGTAGTAGTCGGATTTGCGGATAAGCGCCCTTGCAAGATTTAGCTTCTGGCGCTGGAGTGGTCCGAGCCGCTTGCCACCGGCGCCGAGGTTGAAATCGAGACCGACGGCCAGCACCCGCTCGTAAACGCCCTGTTTGCGCATCACATCGGCCACGATCCGGGTGATGCGGCGCGAGGCGTCGGTGTAACGGTGGCTGACCTTGCCGAAGAGGATGTTGTCCAGAAGGCTGGTCGCGCTCATGTATTTGGTTGGATCGTAAATTTCGATCACGTTTTTCAGGCTGTCGGGCAGGTTCTCATGGAACATGTGCCGGACCTCGACAATCCTGTTCATGATCTCAGGCGTCAGAAGACCAAAACGCTGGCGAGGTTCGATGTAGAAGAAGCTGAGCCGCAGCATCGCCCGTTTTTCGTTTTCATTGGCCTCGTCGAAACTGCGGCTCTGAAGACGTTGCAGCATCTGCTGATAGACCGGAATGTCATCCGGCGTCATGAAAGTCAGCTGCTGGAAGAACGGGTGGTCTCCCGGCAGGTCGGCGAAGATTTCCACGATGTTTTCCGCAATCGTGTACCCCATTTCGAACAGGGTTTTGACGAGCCCCGTTTCACGCATCAGCGAGCGGAAATAATCGCTTTCGATAACGGTCCTGATGGATTGCGACGAGTCGCGCATGGTGCCGAACAGCAAGTTTTCACCGACCGTCGCCTCGCTATTGTAGCTCTCCAGTTCGAAGGGAGCGATAAGGCCGCTCAGGTTTTCCTTTTCCAGTTCGGCACGCAGCACATGCCGCAGCTCCACGATACGGGCGGCAAGATGCAGGTCCGTTAGAGGATCGATTGAGGAGCGCAGGGCAAACTCCAGAATATCCTGGGAGAGTTCGACGCTGTCGAGTACGTCTAGAATGGCCTGGATCAGATTTTCCGGGCGGCCGTCACCTGCGGGGCTCGAGGCGTAGTCGATCCATTCACTGTTGATATCGATCAGCGGATTTCCCGCCATCTTCGCCTCTCGGATTTCCCACTTGCGGTGTTCCAGTGCGGCGCCCTCATACTCCTTGTCCGAGAGAGGCGCGTGTTTCAGGCCGTAAAGCAGATTATCCTTCAGGCTGGCGTGGAAGAAATAGCTGTCCGACGACACGTAGGAAATCCGTCGCCCCGTCAGCGATTCCGGCAGTTCTAGGATGTCGACGTCATTGAGGCTGATCTTGCCCGATATCGGCCAGAGCGTGCGGCCGATCGCATCCGCAAGCGCCTCGGCTCCGGACCCGCCGACGATCGCGATCACCTCGCCCGGCTCGATCTTCAGCGAAGCCTGCTCCAGAAGGCGGCTGCCGCTATCGTCTTCCAGCGTCAGATTGGCGACGACGAGCGGTGCGCTGATGGCCGCGACGGCGCCCGGCGAGAGTTTCTGCACCTTCTCATCGATCATGTTCGGCGCATCGAACTGTTCGAAGACCTGCTCGTATTTCACCTGCACGTCCTGCCGGGCCTGATCCCAGTCGATCAGTTCCTTCAGAGGGCCGGGAAGTTCCTTATAGGCATTGATGACGGCGACGAGCTGGCCGACGTCGAGGCTGCCTTTGAGGGTGAGATAGCCTCCGAGCGCATAGAAGAAAAAGGGGGTAAGCTGGGCAAGGAAGTTATTGATGAACTTGACCAGAAACTTCCACTGGTAGAGATCGTAGCGGATCTTGAAGATATCGCCGAGGCGATGGGAAGCATCCGCGCGCTCGTAATTGGACGTGTCATAGGCATGGATCGTGCCGATACCGTCAACCATTTCGCCGATGCGTCCGGCAAGCTGACGCGCACTCAGCTGCCGCTGGCGGCCGAGTTCGATCAGGCGGCGGCGCATTTTCGGAATGATGCCGACCTGGATCGCCGCCATGAAAGCTGCGATCAGGCCCAGCCAGAAATTCTGGACGAGAATGAAGAACAGCGCGGACAGCGCCTGACCGCCGAGAAGCGCCGGCTGGACGAAGGCGTCGCCGGTAAAGCCGCCGAGCGGCTCCACCTCGTCCTTCACCATGCTGGAGATTTCCGCTCCCTTGACCCGCTTGAAGTGGGAAGGCGGGAACCGCAAAATCTTGTCGATGAGCTCAAAGCGGATACGCCGCAGAAGCCGTTCACCAAGCCGGCCCTTGTAGGTGTTGATGTAATATTTGAAGAGGCCGTTGATGATGACAAGCGCAAGGAACGTGAGGCTGAGCGCCATCAGCATCGACATGCGGTTGAGCTCAAGGCCCGGAAACAAGGTCACGGTGCCCCAATAGGGAATATCCACCGTGAGATGCATGAAGAGCTGCGTTGCATTCGCGCCTTCGAACCCGTCGCCCTGAATAGGACCGTTAACGATCTGTTTGGGCAGGTCGAATGCCAGGAAATAGGGGATCATGGACAGGGCCACGATCAGCAGAATAAAAAGCTGCTGCCGCTTTGTGTGCGACCAGATATAACGCGTAAGGCTTTGTTCCATGTAAAACTTCTATGACCTGTCGGGCGAGGCCCGGCGTGTTGGTTTGCGCGGTGTCTAGACGATCCGGTGGCGGGGGGCGCAACCTCCTCCTGCAAATGGGAATGAGACTCGCTATTTATCAGCATATTCAAGCGGTTTCGAGCAAAATAGCGGAACTGGCGTGACTTCTGTGCCTTTCCTGCGTTTGCTTTTGCAACATGCGGGCGTAGGCGATATAAATGAGACTGTATTTTTAGATTTCGCTAATATTGTTGTTTTTATTGTAGAACAGGCACTGTGATGCTCCGATATGATGATCCCGTAACGGTTGAGCCGGACACTGGCGCAACGATGGCAAGGTCGATGGCGATAGATATTTCAGAGCATGCAGGCAGCGACCGTTCTTTCGATTCATTGTTGCTCTCGGGCGTCGCTGCGGATGGGGCGGTTGCGCATCCCGTGTCTTTTGGCGGGCTGACCGGAATTTTTCATCCCGCCCCCGGGGATGTGAGGCAGGACCACGCTGTTCTTTTCGTCAGTCCCTGGGGTATGGAGGAGCTGTGCAGCCGCAAGTTCCAGCGTGTTCTGGCCGAGAGGCTGTCGGCGCGCGGCGTTGCAAGCCTGCGCTTCGACTATCTTGGCGCGGGTGATGCCCTTGATCCTGACGATGCGGGCCGCGCGGCAGACTGGATTGCTGACGCGCGCGCGGCGCTGACTCATCTGAAACGCATTTCGGGATGCGCCAAGGTCGTGGTTGTGGCGCAGGGACTAGGCTGCATGATCGCATCAGAGGCGTTTGCCACCTCGGCCGACGTAAGCGCGATGGCGCTTTTGGGACCCGTCGTTTCCGGCCGCGCGTATCTGCGTGAGGTGGCGATGTGGTCATCCATGATCGATGACGGTTTGGGTCTTTTGCCTCAGCAACGAATGACCGACGCCGGCTCAATCGCCGGCATGGTTATGCCCATGGGTGTAGCGGATGCGATCAGGAAGACCAATCTTTCCAATCTGACCACCGCTCCGGCAGGTGCACTTCTGGTCCTTTCGCGACCCGGTCGTGTGACCGATGCGGATTTCGCAAGGCATCTTCGGGCTATCGGCGGTTCGGTGGAGGAGGCCGCTTTTGCAGGCTACGATGATCTTGTCTCAAGCCCGACGCTTTCAAAAATATCTGGCGATGTGGTGAACCGGCTGGTTAACTGGATTCTGTCTCAGGCCCATGTTTCGAGCACTTTCCAAGTCGGTGAAGACATCGTGCTCAATGCGCCACAACTCGGTCGGGGTTTCATCGAGCAACCGGTACAATTTGGCGAAGGCGGTCGACTCTTCGGCGTCTTTTGCGGGCCTGAAAATGGCGAAGCGGTATCCTCGGTTCTCCTGCTTGGCGCTGCTTATGATCGCCACGCGGGGTGGGGCAGGCTCTCCGTGCAGATGGCCCGCGCCCTCGCGACGGAGGGTGTGGCATCGCTTCGCTTCGACGCGGCCAATATTGCTGACAGCCCTCCCGTCAAAAATGTGCCCGAGCAGGTTCTTTACGATGTCGCGCAGAATGACGATGTGTCTGCCGCGCTCGATTTTCTCAGCAAGCGGTCCAATGGGCCGATCATTGCGGCGGGACGGTGCAGCGGTGCTTATCTCGCCTTCAACGGCGCGATTGCCGATGACCGGATCAGCGCTGTGGTATCCGTCAATCCGGTTGTTTTCCATTGGCGCAAGGGCCGCTCTGTGGACGAGGCGCTGCATAAGCGGCCCCGGTCCTTTGGGGAATACAGCCAGCGTTTTCGACAGGGTGCGACGTTCAAGCGCCTCATCAGCGGCGACGTCGACGTGGTGAGCGCCGGGCTGAACATCGTCAAGGCGACGCTCAAGCGACTTTCGACAAAAACCGCGAGGCTTTTCCGCCGGGGCAGCGAGGAAGGGCGCGCCGTTTATGGTGCTTTCGACAGATTGAAAGCGAACAATACCGCCGTTCATCTGCTCTACAGCGAAAACGATGACGGTCTGGAGCACTTCCAGTATTATTTCAATGCCGATGGCAGGGGGCTATCCGTCTATCAGAATGTATCGCTGACGATCATTCCCGACGCCGACCACAACCTGTCGACGCCGGAAGCCAAGGCAACGTTCATTGATGCGGTGAGGCGGCTCGCCCTAGAAGGAAAACCGGCGGCTGGAGCCCAGTGACATCACCTCTCCTGATGGAGGGCTTCCGACTGTCGCTATATCCGGCACGAGGCCTATTCTTCTGGTTTCGCCCGGGGCGAGGTGGAACCAGTTTTCGCTGGCGTGGTAACCGTCCGCCGCAATGTGGACGGATTGCGCCAGCCTGTCTGTTCCGATGTCGATGTGCCAGCTGCCGCTCGTCTCACTGAGCGTGACCTGAATGTTTGCGGCATGCAGCGCCTTCTTGCGGCCGAGCGGAAAATGGAATGCATCGGCAAGGATCTGTCCGGTCGCGACATCGCGAAGTCTGGCAACCGTGACGTCATGGGACGGCGGGCCGAAGCGATAGGCATAGGTCGTGTCGAAGAAGGCGCCGAACAGGTCGGTCGCAGCAACGGTCTCGCTCTGTCGCGGTAGCAGCGTAATCGACCGCTTGGCATGAACGACGGGCTGGGTGCCCTCCCGCAGGCAGGTTAGTTCGAGCATGGCCTCGACGGCCTTGCCGGTCTCGTTGATGAGTTGAATATCGAGCCCATTGGTGCCTTCATCGAGCAGATTGACCTGAATGGGGCGAAATGCCCTTTTCAGGGCGTGCCACACCGACTTCGGCCTGCCCAAGGCATCGATGATGCCCCAGCCCGCACCGGGAACGAGGTCCTGCAATGTCCAGACCAGAGCGCCCTGACAGGAGGAACCGCTGCGCCGCCATTCGGCGAAAGTCGCCTCCATGACCTCTGCCGTCGCGGCCCGGGACATGTCGAGATAAAGGCCGCCGTCTTCGCGGCGCAGGACATCAGGTTCAACGTCATAAAGCAGCTTCAGATAGTGATCGCGGACATCCTCGAAATCCCAGGAGGCGCCACGGTCGCGCGGTGTGCGCGCCTTCCACCGTGCATCATGCACGGCGACGCCGGGAAGATATCTGTCCAACGTCTGCTGTTCGGGGATGTTGGAGAAGGCGAGACATTCGCCGGCAAAGCGCAGATTTGCCCGGCGGGCATCTTCCAGCGGCCGGCAATATGCGCCGACGCCGTAATAGTGGCCAACGCCGGCATTGGGGAAGAAAGGCAATGCACCGCCGGAGGGCGAGTTTGCAACATAGGCTGCGTCCGGCCGTTTTTCTGCGAGGAGGCTTGGCAGCACGTCCTCGGTCAGCATTCCCTTCCATATCTGTTCCGGCAGGCCGAGCATCGCGCCCTGCTGATATATTTCACTGCCGCCGCAGAAAACGGCAAGCGATGGGGAAAGTGCGGTGGCTTCCAGGAACTGCGCGATTTCCGTGACGATATGCTGGCGCAGGCTCTCGTCTTTTGCCGGATAGTCGAAATTGGCGAGCATCGCATCCTGCCAGACCATGATGCCGAGTTCGTCGCAAAGCGCGAAAAAATCCGGCGTCTCATAGGCCATGGTTCCGCCGATGCGGATCATGTTCATGCCTGCCTCGGCTGCTTTCCTGAGCCAGGGCTCATAATCCTGCCTCGTGCCGGGGAGGCGTACAATGTCGGCCGTCGTCCAGACCGCGCCTCGGCAGAAGATGGGTTGACCGTTGACCTTCAGGCCAAAACCATTGCCGTCGTCGCCCCGATCGATTTCGATCTGCCGGAAACCGGTTCGGCCGAGATGATGTTGTGTGCCATCCAGCTCGACGATAACGTCATGCAAAGCCGGTTGGGCGTGAGTGTGCGGCCACCAACGTTCGACCTCGGGCAGCCGCAGTTCTCCCGAAAGCTTGCCGCTTTCGTCCGCAGAGAGATCGACGCTGCAACCGGCGCAGACGAGCTTTGCCGTTTCTATCGGGCGTTGCGTTTGCAGTGTGATGCGGAGTATTCCCGTTCCGTCGTCCTGGAGCGAAGACTGGAGCGTTGAGAGTACGGCGTTCTGCCGTATCAGGCTGATGGGCCGCCACGGACCGGCGGCGTGGATTTCCGGGCACCAGCCAGGCATGTAACCCAGCGCGGTGGTGCGGACCAGCCGCAACCCCTGGCTATTCATCATCTGCGGCCGCCAGCGGGCGCGGGGACCGGTTTTCTCAAGCCGGGGGGCAAGCGCCCGGAAGCAGATCGCAAGCTCGTCGGCGCCTGTCAGTTCGACGGGCACTTCCAGCCTTTCGAACATACTTTGGCCAGCGGCAATCAACTCACCGTTCAGGAAGATTTCAGCGATGGTGGAAAGACCATCGAAGCGAAGGGTGGCCCGTTCACGGGTGCCTGAAATCATCGTCAGCCGATACCAGGCATCCATGTCATTGAGGGGATGTGGAGCAAGGCGGTCGAATTTTCCGGCCGTTTCCAAGGCTTGCGCCACGGTCCCTGGAACGGAGACATGAAGGCTTTCGATCGACGCGGGAATATCGGATGGGGTCTCAAAGGCATCGGCCGATGTCAGCGTCAGCGTCCAGCCCTCGCTCAGCAGCTCTTCGCTTTCGCCCGGCAGGTAAATCCTCACGCTGCCTCGCTGGCATCGGTCAGTTTTTTGCCAAGGCATTTCATCAGGCCATCCCAGGCATCGGCGGCCGGATCGAGCACTGAAGCCAGCGCATCGAACTTGCGGCGCGTGACGGCGCGCGCGAGCTGGAACTGCACGGTCTTGGCGACTTCGGCTATGCGCAGGGCGTGGTCCCTCGCTGCTGCATAGTCGTCCTTATCCAGCCACTCGAGATGGCTTGCCAACAATTCGAAATTGGCGCCAAGCTGGCGCAGCGTGTTAAAGGCATATTTGTGGAAAAAACCGAAAGGCCGGTCGGCGACCTTTTCAACCTGGGTCGGAAATACCTTTGCGAATGCCCTTACCGGATTGGTCGAGGGCCGCCTTGTGAAATGAAAATTCAGCAGCCGTTGGGCAGTCTTTCGACTATGCGCCGGCGAAGGATTATTGTCCGCGAATTTCGCAAATTCCGTATAGGGCAGGAAGGGCGGGTCCGTCTCCGTGAGATGATGCTGGAACAACCCGTCGAAGTCTTCGCCAGAGAGGTGGAAGAAGCCGGCATTGTGGAAGTAGTCCAGCTCCCGCTTGTCGAGATCAAGCCGGTTGATGGCGATGGTGGTCTTGCCGTGTTCTTTCCGGTAGCCCACTCCATGGGTGTCGGGCATGTAGAAGCTGTCCATCTCGATGAGGCAAATGCGGCCGCGTTCCAGTTGCGCCTCGATGTGGTTTTCCACTGTGTCGAAGATCGCAAGCTCGGTGGCGCGGACGCCATAAATCGCCTCCAGATCCTCCAACGGCACCTTGAAAAAGGTGAACTGGTCGCCTTCGAAATCCTGCGTCAGGGTGAACCCGAACATGGCTTCCGGGGCCAAGCCCTTCGAGGCCAGCACCTCGATCCACAAATCGATGTAGCAATTGGTCTCCGGCCACATTCTCTCGGAGGAATGGAGCGGATGCTGCACATAGTTTCTTGGGTCGAGACCGGGAAAAATCTGCCGCATGAATGATCAGCCCCAGAGCGTTTCCCGGACAGGCGCAGGCCATGCCTTCACGTCCAGGCCGTGATGGGCAAACAGTGCGAGCGCGATGCGCTCAAGCCCGAAGCCGACGCAGGCAGTATGCGCGACCTCGCCGTTTGCGAGATTGAGGCCCCATTTCTGGCCGAAGGCATCCTGATGGTAATTGAAGCTCATGCAGGCCGTCGGGTTGGTCGTTGATGTCACGGGGATCAGCAGTTCGAATTTCAGGTTCTGGTCGCGCTGGTTGTTGGCGAGCATCTTGCCGGCGCGGCCGAAGAAGGGATCGTTGGCGATATCGATGGTGACCTCAAGGCCGAGCGCCTTCATCATCTCCACGCCGCGATCCATCCAGGTCTGGCGGAATTCGGTGACGTTCGCCTCGGTGCCCATGCAAACATATTCGCGCATGCGGAAAAGCTGCTGGCGCGCGGGGTCTCTGGAGGGCTCGTGGCGGAAGCAATAGGACTGGATGTCATAGAGACCGCCGCCGGCGGGAAGCGCGCCGCGCTTGGCGATTGTCGGGTAAAGCGGATAGCAGGCTGCTGGCGTCAGCACGATGTCGGTTGCTTTCTGGTCCTTGGTCCAATCGCCTCCCTCATCCATGGTTTTCAGCAGGCTGACATGATCCAGTTCGCAGCCGCAGAAGGAATGGACCGTGCCGGCAAGCTGCGGGAAGCTCTTCATGTAACCGCTTTTTTCGAAATATGCGCGGTTGATGCCGGGCGGAAAACGGATGGCCTCGGCACCGTCGGCACCACCGGTTCGGTCGATCAGCCGCTCGAATGCGGCAATGACGTCCTCAAACTGGCCACTACGGCCATAAAGACCATCCACACCCGTTTCAATCAGCAGGCCTTCTTCGAACAGTCGATCGAGGAACGATGTTTGCATGTCCATGGTCTTATCCCAAAAGGCTCGTGTCCTGCTTGTGAACCAGCAGGAGGTTGGCGGAATTGCCGAGAATGCGGTCGTTGGAAATCATCAGGCGGGCGGAATGCGCGTCGCGCAGGTGTCGGCCAAGGCTATAGGGCGTGCCGTTCTTGTAGCCCATGATGCCGCAGACCAGCATGGCGTGATCGATGATTTCAAGAATGGTTTCCGAAGAGCAGATTTTCACGTTGTTCATGGCGACGGCAAAAGCCATGGACATCAGCTTTTCCGGGTCGCTCTTGGTGTCCTCATAGGCCTTGACGCCAGCGATGACGTTGGACTTCACCACCTGCAGCTTGCTGGAAACCTCCGCAAGGCGAATAGCGCCGGGAGGGGCGGTGCCGGGCGACTTGCGGGCTGCGGCCCTGACGAAGGACTGGGCGCGCAGCACCGCGTCGGAGGCAATACCGTACCAGACGGCGCTCCACAGCAGATGCGAACTTGCAAGCATGGATTGTGCAGCGATTTCCGCGAAGGGCTTGGGGAAAATCTGTGCTGCCGGCGCTTGCCCGCGAAACAGGAAGCCGTCCGAACAGGTGCCGCGCATGCCGAGCGTGTCCCAGGTATGGGTTTTTTCGAGCGTGTACTGGTTTTTCAGGAAGACGGTCATCACCTGATCGGCGGGCGCTGCCTCCTTGTGGGCGCGCGAGGTGATGAGGATCGCGTCGGCATTGCTGCCATAGGAGATAACGGTCGCATCCTTTTCCAGCTGGCAGCTGTCGCCTTCGACCTCAATCGCGCAGATCGAATTGCGCAGGTTGCCGCCGATGCCGCCTTCAGTGGTGGCCGAGGCGAGCAGCAGTTGCTCACCGGCCACCCGGCGCATGAAGCTGGTGTGCCAGGCGCTGTCCACCCCGTGTTCCACGAGACTGGAAAGTTTGATGTGGTGCATGGCGAAGATCATCGCCGTCGCTGAACAGGCCTGGCCGAGCCGGGCACAGATATTGGCGATCTCCTGAAGGCTCGCGCCTTCGCCGCCGAGAGGAGAGGGTATCTGGATGCCGAGCAATCGCTCTGTACGCAATGCGTCGATGGCTTCCTGTGGAAACCGACCGGCAACATCGACGTCATCCGCATGCTTGGCTGCTACGATTGCGACACGGCCCGCGCGCGCGGACAGCGTGTTATCCTGCGGCGCGACGGTCACGTTCATCAGGCTGCCTCTTTACCATCCAGAATAAGCTTAACGGTGTCTTCAATGGCCTTGATGCTGGCAAATGACTTGCGGTTCAGCAGGTTATCCGGAAACTCGATGTCGAATGCCTCTTCTATTCCCAGCATCAATTGCACGGAAGCAAAGGAAGAAAGGCCAGCCGCGTAAAGATCGGCGTCATCTGCAATCGTATCGACGGGGCTTGGAAGCTGGCCGAATTTCGCCAGTATTTCACGTATAGTCGCGTTCATTCAGACGTATCTCCCATGAATCTCACATCAGGATGGTTTGTGCTTATCGTTACGACGCAAACGATAATATTCGCCTAAGCCAATAGGTTAATTGCAACTAACGGAAGAATGCGCCATTTGGGCATCTTTGCCAAGCGCGGATCGTGGTCTTGACAAAAGGCCGGGGGTGTTTTTTCCTGTCGCCATTCACCAGGGGTGTCCCGTCAAGGGGCTGAGATTCTGCTTTCATGCGCAGTGACCCGTTGAACCTGATCCAGTTCATACTGGCGTAGGGACGGTGCAAAGACCTGAAGGCGGGCGGGCGCATGGCGTTTCGTGTCGGCACCCAGGTATTTTCCATCATTCCGGCTCGAACTGGGTCTCCACTGTCAAACTTTGGAGCCTCAAGATGAATATCGCTGCCAAGACCATCCCTCTTTCCGTCACAACCGGGCCGCATGCCGCTTCCGCGAAAATCCACAAGCCGGGCGTTTTGCATCCGCAAATCCGCGTGCCGATGCGCGAGATCGCCGTGCACCCGACGGCCGGCGAACCGCCGGTCACTGTCTATGATTCCTCGGGTCCCTATACCGATCCCTCCCATCCTGTCCTGATCGAAAAAGGTCTGCCGCGCCTGCGCCACGAGTGGATCGTCGCACGCGGCGATGTCGAGGCTTATGAGGGACGGCACGTCAAGCCGGAGGACAACGGTTTTGCTACCGGCGAGCGCCTGACGCCTGAATTTGCCGTGCGTCATCAGCCGCTGAGAGCAACCGCGGGCAAGGCGGTGACGCAACTTGCCTATGCCAGGGCCGGCATTATCACGCCGGAAATGGAATTCATCGCCATTCGCGAAAATCTCGGGCGCGAGGCAGCGAAGGAGAAGCTCGCTCGTGACGGCGAGAGTTTCGGCGCGCATATTCCTGATTATGTCACGGCGGAGTTCGTGCGTCAGGAGGTGGCGGCCGGCCGCGCCATTATCCCTGCGAACATCAATCACCCGGAACTTGAGCCGATGATCATCGGCCGCAATTTTCTCGTCAAGATCAACGCCAATATCGGCAATTCCGCCGTCACCTCCTCCATGGCGGAAGAGGTTGAGAAGATGGTGTGGGCGATCCGCTGGGGTGCGGATACCGTCATGGACCTGTCGACTGGCCGCAACATTCACAATATCCGCGAATGGATCATCCGCAATTCGCCGGTGCCGATCGGAACCGTGCCGCTTTATCAGGCGCTGGAGAAGGTCAACGGCATTGCCGAGGATCTCACCTGGGAGGTGTTTCGCGATACGCTGATCGAGCAGGCGGAGCAGGGCGTGGATTATTTCACCATCCATGCCGGCGTGCGGCTGCACTACATTCCGCTGACCGTTAACCGTGTCACGGGCATCGTTTCGCGCGGCGGCTCGATCATGGCCAAGTGGTGTCTGCATCACCACAAGGAAAGCTTCCTCTATGAGCATTTCGAGGAGATTTGCGACATCTGCCGTGCTTACGATGTCTCCTTCTCACTGGGCGATGGCCTGCGTCCCGGCTCGATCGCCGACGCCAATGACGCTGCGCAGTTCGCCGAGCTGGAAACGCTGGGCGAGTTGACGCAGGTCGCCTGGGCCAAGGATTGCCAGGTGATGATCGAAGGCCCCGGCCATGTACCGATGCACAAGATCAAGGAGAATATGGACAAACAGCTGAAGACCTGCGGTGAGGCGCCCTTCTATACGCTGGGACCGCTGACCACGGACATTGCGCCGGGTTACGATCACATCACATCCGGCATCGGCGCGGCGATGATCGGCTGGTTCGGTACCGCGATGCTCTGCTATGTTACGCCGAAGGAACATCTTGGCCTGCCTGATCGTAACGACGTGAAGGTCGGTGTCATCACCTATAAGATCGCCGCCCACGCCGCCGATCTCGCCAAGGGCCATCCCGCCGCACAGGTGCGGGACGACGCGCTGTCCCGCGCAAGGTTTGAGTTCCGCTGGGAGGATCAGTTCAACCTGTCGCTCGATCCCGATACGGCGCGGTCCTTCCACGATGAGACCCTGCCGAAGGAAGCGCATAAGGTCGCGCATTTCTGCTCCATGTGCGGACCGAAATTCTGCTCTATGCGCATTTCCCACGATATCCGCGCTGAGGCGCAGAAGGAGGGGCTGGAGGCCATGGCCGCACGTTTCAAGGAAGGCGGCGAGCTTTACATGCCGCTTCCGACTCCCGCGAGCGCCGAGTAAATGCGTGTTCTCGTCAAGGGAACGGGGGTCGCCGGTTTGACGGCGGCCTTCGAACTGGCGCGGAGGGGCGTTGTTGTCGCGGTGTCTGAGCGCGCTGCCGCGCCTTTTCGCGGGGCGTCGTTTTATGCGGGCGGCATGCTGGCGCCCTGGTGTGAGCGCGAAAGCGCGGAAGAACGGGTTCTGACGCTGGGCAAGGCCGCGCTTGGCTGGTGGGATGACGCGACACCCGGTCTGGTGGTTCGCAACGGAACGCTGGTCATCGCGCCCGCTCGTGACAAAGCGGAGCTTTCTCGTTTCGCATCCAGGACGAGCGGCTATCGCTCGGTGAATGAGGCCGAAATCGCCGATCTGGAGCCCGATCTTGCCGGTCGCTTCCGATCAGGGCTCTACTTTGCGGATGAGGGGCATCTCGATCCGCGCCTTGCACTGCAGTCACTCTACGAGCAGCTTTGCGGAATGGGGGTGCTGTTTCATATGGGCGTTTCGGTGGATGAACAGCGGTTCGACCGAGTGGTAGATTGCACCGGATCTGCGGCAGTGGGAGAAATTCCCAACCTTCGCGGCGTGCGGGGAGAGATGCTCTACCTCGCCACGTCGGAGGTTTCGCTTTCCCGTCCCGTCCGCCTGCTGCATCCGCGCATTCCGCTTTACATCGTGCCGCGCGAGCCGGGGCGTTTCATGGTGGGTGCGACGATGATCGAGACGGAGGATGCGGGCGCCATTTCGGCCCGCTCGATGATGGAATGTCTCAATGCCGCCTATGCCGTGCATCCGGCCTTTGCGGAAGCGGGCATCATCGAGACCGGCACGGGCGTGCGTCCCGCCTATCCCGACAATCTTCCCAAAGTCACGGAGGATGGTCGGACCATCTGCATAAACGGCGCGCACCGACACGGTTTTCTGCTCTCGCCCGCGATGGCGCGGCAGGTCGCGCGGATTATTTGCTAAAATCTATCTCATAAGGAACGGGATCATGAAACTTCTGGTCAACGGCGACGAGCTTGATATCGCCGCTGAAACGCTGGCTGGTCTGCTTGCCCGCCTCGATTACGAAGGCGAGTGGCTGGCAACGGCGGTCAATGGCGATCTGGTGCATTCGGAAGAACGCGCCAGCTACGTGCTGAGAGCTTTCGACCGTGTCGAAATCCTCTCGCCGATGCAGGGAGGTTGAGACCATGCTCACGCTTTATGGCCGCGCGGTATCTTCCCGCCTTCTCCTCGGCACGGCGCGCTATCCATCGCCCGCCGTGCTCGCGGATGCGGTTCGGGCGAGCGATACGGATATTCTGACGATTTCGCTGCGCCGGGAAATGGCGGGGGCTAAGAAGGGCGGCCAGTTTTTCGAGCTGATACGCGAATTGGACCGCCATATCCTGCCCAACACCGCCGGGTGCCACACCGCCAAGGAAGCGGTGCTGACGGCAAAGATGGCGCGCGAGGTTTTTCGTACCAACTGGATCAAGCTGGAGGTCATCGGTCATCACGACACGCTGCAGCCTGATGTCTTTGCGCTTGTCGAAGCCGCGAAAATCCTCTGTGATGAAGGGTTCGAGGTGTTTCCTTATACGACCGATGACCTGGTCGTGGCGGAAAAGCTGCTGGAGGCGGGATGCCAGGTGCTGATGCCCTGGTGCGCGCCAATCGGCAGCGCCATGGGGCCGCTCAATCTGATGGCGCTGAAGTCGATGCGGGCGCGTTTTCCTGATGTGCCTCTGATTGTCGATGCCGGCATTGGTCGGCCGTCTCACGCCGTCACTGTCATGGAGCTTGGCTACGATGCCGTTCTCTTGAACACGGCGGTGGCGGGTGCAGGAGACCCGGTCGGCATGGCCAAGGCTTTCGCCCGCGCAATTGAGGCCGGCCATCAGGCATACCTCGCCACTCCGCTGGAGCCACGGGATATGGCCGTTCCTTCGACACCTGTTATTGGGACAGCGGTTTTTTCCTGATTATCGTTCGGGGTCGACATCAAGCACGTGACGTTTGGCGTTGACAGCGTCAGATGGTGGCGAGATACCGGGAGAAAAGGGAAACGGTATGACGCTACTCACCAATCTTCTGACGGATATTTCAGGTGTTTCGGTCGGCAATGTCACCGATCTTTCCCTTGGCTCCGGGGTGACGGCGATTGTTTTCGAAAAGCCGGTCATTGCCTCGGGTTCTGTTTTGGGCGGCGCGCCGGGCGGGCGTGATATCGGCCTGCTCGATCCGGCGATGACGGTGGAAACGGTGGATGCCTTCGTGCTGTCGGGCGGCTCGGCCTTTGGGTTGGATGCGGCAGGCGGTGTTCAGGCCGGGCTGCGGGAGATCGGCCGCGGACTTCAGGTGGGTTCTACCCGCGTACCCATCGCGCCACAGGCGATCCTCATGGATCTGCTGAACGGCGGCGACAAAAATTGGGGAGTGCATTCGCCCTATCGCGAGATGGGATATGCCGCTTTCAAGGCGGCGCGTGCGGCGCCTTTCGAACTCGGGACGGTCGGCGCCGGAACCGGGGCGACGACCGCGACCTTCAAGGGAGGGCTCGGCTCGGCAAGTGCTATCAGTTCCAGCGGTTATAAAGTGGCAGCTATTGTCGCCGTCAACGCGCTTGGCTCGGCAACCCTTGGCGCGAGCCGCCACTTCTGGTCGGCGCCGTTTGAAGTGTCTGGGGAGTTTGGCGGAAGCGGGTTTCCGCAAAGCTTTGAACCGGACGATACCGCCTTGCGCCTGAAGGGCGTCAACCTCACGGCAACGACCATTGGCGCGGTCGTGACGGATGCCGTACTCACGAAAGCGCAGGCGCATCGCCTTTCCATTATGGCGCATGACGGGCTGGCCCGCGCCGTGCTTCCCGCCCATTTGCCGAGTGACGGCGACACCATGTTTGCAGCGGCGACCGGGGAAAAACCGCTCGAAGGCGGCATTCGTTTCGCCGAGCTTTGCCACCTCGCCACGCTCACCATGGCGAGGGCAGTGGCGCGCGGCGTCTATGAGGCGACAGCCCTGCCGGTGGAGGGGGCGCAAAAAGCCTATCGTGATCTTCATGGGCTGAGGTCGACCGATGAGTGAAGCCCGCTCCCCCCTGAAACCCGTTTTCCGTATCGACTTTCCACCCGGGGACCGTCTCGGGCATGGCAAAATCGAGTTGATGGCGCTCATTGCCGAAACCGGGTCCATTTCCGCCGCCGGGCGGGCAATGGATATGTCCTATCGTCGCGCATGGTTGTTGGTGGATGCGCTCAACCGTATGTTCGCGCAGCCGGTCATCGAATCACAACGCGGTGGAAAACAGGGTGGCGGCGCGTCGCTGACGGCTTTCGGAACCGAGTTGCTGGATCGGTATCGTGGCATGGAAAAGCGGATCGCCGACGCGTTGCGCGCGGATATTGACTGGCTGGAGAAAAACCGCAATCCCGATGCGGCCGTCAATAGGGATTGAGAGCCGCCGACTTTATGATCAAATGCACCGGTTTTCCCGGTTCCAGTTGCAGCCGCTCATGGGAGAGGGCTGTGATGCGCGACTGTATGAGATCGCCGCCGCAATCCACCTGAACCGTCATCATGCCGTCTTCGCTGAGAGAGACCGTCGCGACGTGGCCTTCGAGAATGTTGAGGGCGCTAAGCCCCTCGGGTTTGACGGTTGCCAGCATCACATCGCGTGCCGGTATCAAAACCCGCGCGGGGCTGCCGGACATTCCCTTTTTTGCCGGAACATGAAGCAGCATGGTCTTTAACCGTACGGCGGCGAGTTCATGCCGCTCGTCGAAGCTCTCAATCTGCCCGGAGAGAATGCTGCCTGCCTCGCGCCTTTCGAGGTGGGTGCTGAAATCCGGTCTCGCCAGCACGTCTGCCGCTATGCCCTGCGCTTCCACCTTGCCGTCTTTCATCACGATGATGCGGTCTGCAAGGCGGGCGACCTCCTGGATGGAATGGCTGACATAGATGATGGGGATTTTTGTCTCGTCGCGCAGCCGTTCGAGATAGGGAATAATCTCGGCCTTCCGCTGCTCGTCCAGAGAGGCAAGCGGTTCGTCCATCAGCAGCAGCCTTGGAGAAGAAAGCAGGGCGCGGCCGATAGCGATACGCTGTTTTTCACCGCCCGAGAGTTTGTCCGGACGTCGATGCAACAAATGGCGAATGCCGAGCATGTCGACGACAGGACCTTCCTGCGCCACCTTGGATTTGTCTTTGGTGAACCATTTGCCGTACTGCAGATTTTGCGCAACGCTGAGATGGGGAAAGAGCCGCGGCTCTTGAAAAACATAGCCGAACCGGCGTCTATGGGCCGGCAGAAACAGCCGCTTTCTGCTGTTGGCAAAAACCTCCCCATCCAACGTGACTTCACCTTCGTCCGGCCGCAGAAGGCCAGCGATGATGCGGATGATCGACGTCTTGCCAGAACCGGACCGACCGAACAGGGCGGTAACGCCGCCTTCTGAGGTGAAGGACGCATTGAGCTCGAATGACCCGAGGCGATGGCGGGTGGTGACTGAAAGGGTCATTCCATGCTCACCCGTTTGCCGATGATGCGCGCCAGAAACTCCGAGACGAGCAGGGCGAGCATGGAGATCACGACGGAGACGACGGTCAGCCGCAATGCGCCGGCGTCTCCGCCCGGAACCTGGGTGAAGGTATAGATGGCGGCTGAGAGCGTCTGCGTTTCACCTGGGATGTTGGAAACGAAGGTGATAGTCGCGCCGAATTCGCCCATCGCCTTTGCGAAAGCGAGAATCATGCCGGCGATGATGCCGGGCAATGTGAGGGGAAGCGTAACCGTGAGGAAGACCCAGAGCGGACTTGCGCCCAAGGTTTCCGCTGCCTCCTCCAGTTTGCGGTCCACCGCTTCGACGGAAAGGCGGATGGAGCGCACCATCAGCGGAAAAGCCATGACGGCGCAAGCGAGCGCTGCTCCCGTCCAGCGAAACGAAAAGACGAGACCGAACCAGCTGTCGAGAAATTGTCCGATCGCGCCCCTGCGGCCGAACAGGACGAGCAGAAGATAACCTGTGACGACGGGCGGCAGAATGAGTGGCAGGTGAACGATGCCGTTCAGCAGCGACTTTCCCCAGAAGCGGCCGCGCGCCAACGCCACGGCGACCGCAATACCGAAAGGCAGGCTGGCAAGCATGGCGATGGAGGAGACCCACAGGCTGAGCCGGATCGCCGTCCATTCTTCAGGGCTGAGTGTCCACCAATGCAATGTCCGTGTCCTGCAAACGTCATCTCTCGCGGCCAATATGCTGGGCTCACGAAAGGCAGTTTATTTCAAAACGGTAAAGCCTTGCTTTTCGAAGAAGGGCGTTGCCTTGGCCGACTTCAGGAAATCAAGATAGGCCTTTGCTGCCGGGGACTTGGCTTCCGAAAGAATGGCGACCGGGTAGATGATCGGCGGATGGCTGTCTTCCGGGAAGGCGCCGACGATCTTCACGCCCGGATCGGCGGCGGCATCGGTCTGGTAGACGATGCCATAGGGGGCTTCGCCGCGAGAGACGAGCAGCAGCGCGGCACGCACGCTTTCCGCACCGGCGACCTTTTGTTCGACCGAGGACCAGACCCCGAGTTTTTCCAGAGCGGCCTTGCCGTATTTGCCTGCCGGCACGGAGTCGACTGCGCCCATGGCCAGACGGCCGTCGCCCATCAGAGCGGCAAGATCGAAGCCCTGCTTGATTTCGACTGGCTTTGCCTTGTCTGCCGGGGCGACGAGAACGATGCGGTTGCCGAGAAGATTGGAGCGGCTGTCAGCGTTGATCAGCTTCTTTTCGGCAACATAGTCCATCCAGGCAAGGTCGGCGGAAATGAAGATGTCGGCCGGCGCACCCTGCTCGATCTGCTTGGCGAGCGCGGAACTCGCGGCATAGGAGACGATGACCTCGTTGCCGCTGTCCTTCGCCCATTCCGCGTTGATGGCGTCGAGGGCGTTTTTCATGCTCGCCGCGGCAAACACGGTCACTTTTTCGGCGGCATAAGCTGGAACGCTCACAAAGGACGCTGCGATGGAGAAGGACGTAGCCACGACAATGGTTTTGAAAAAGCTGCGGCGCGAAGGTCTCATGATGCGTGTCCTCGATACGTGATATTCGTATGAATATATCGATATGGCGAAAGGGCAAGCATTATATTTTCATGGATACATCGCGTAAAAAGGGCGTGACGATCGCAGAGGTTCGGGCGAACCACTAGCTGCTGAAGAATCCCTTGCGCTGCATATGGTCGAACCTGTTAAGGATCAAAAACGCTCGCCGGCGAAATGAGCGATCTGCGCGCCGGCTTCGTAATAGGCTTCCTTCACCGCTCGCAAGGCCTGTGCTTTCGGCTCTGTCAAAGGCAGGGGCATTTCGGCTTCGCCGATCTCACCGAGAATATGTTGCGCGAGCACCTTGCCAAATGCCGTGCCGGGCGCGATGCCGCGGCCATTGTAGCCGGAGAATCCGATGACATTGTCCGCGAATTTGTGGAAGCGCGGCACGGCGTTGTCGGTCATGCCGATCTTGCCATACCATTCACATTCGAACTCAGTCTCACCAAGTTGCGGAAAAAGCCGCTTCAGCGATCGTTTTGCCCAGGCGCGATGAATGGCGGCGCCGGTGCCGCGCAGGGCGCCGACACTGCCGAAGACCAACCGGCCGGCTTTGTCCATCCGGAAGGAGGAGAGAATTTCCTTCGTGTCCCAGCAACCCTCACACCCCGGCAAGATACTCTTTCGCAGGTTGTCGCCAAGCGGTCTGGTGGCGAAATTGAAATAGGGAAGGTAGGTCTGCTCATCGCGGACGATCCGCCATGGACCGGTGCTGTAGGCTTCCGTGGCAACAACGATCCAGTTGGCAGTTACCGAGCCTTGCTCGGTTTTGACCAGCCATTTTCCATGGCTGCGCTCGGTGGCGATCACCGGGCTATCGGTATGCAGACGCGCACCATTCTTCCGGGCAGCTGCGGCAAGGCCCCGAACATAGGCGAGCGGCTGGATCGTGCCTGCCCGCGTGTCGAGAAGGGCGCCGGAATACGCGGTGCTGCCGATTCGTCTCGCTGTCTCCTCGGCATCCAGAACACGCACCGGCGCGCCCCTCGCGGCCCACTGCGCACAGCGCTCGTGGATTTCAGCAAGTCCCTTTTCGCCGACAGCGCAATGAAGCGTACCGTTCTTCTCGATTTCGCAGGCGATGTCGTGTCTTTCCACCAGTTCTCGGACAAGAAGCGGCGCATTGCCCAGCAGGCCGAGAAGACGTTCGCCATAGGTTGAACCCAGCACGCCGGGCAATTCTTTGGGCATGACCCACATGCCACCATTGATGAGCCCGACATTGCGCCCGGCGCCCCCGAAGCCGATCTCTTTTGCTTCCAGGAGAACGACGTCGACACCTTTTTCGGCCAGATGAAGGGCGGCGGATTGTCCGGTGAAACCACCACCGATGACGACGACATCGGCAACGGATTCGCCTTGCAAGGCGGGTGTTACGGGCGGTTGCGGCGCGGTCTTTTCCCAGAGACCGTGGGAGCGGGGGTCGTTATACATCGTTCCACCATGGTGCGGGCAAGTTCATTTGGTTTCCGTATGGGTGACAAGCCCTTGTTAATGAGACTTTACAAGCCGCGGCGTCTGTTGAATATCGACATATCGTCAAGAGTTCATTCCGCGAGGGAATATGGTGCTGCCACCCCGCCGTTTTCTGCCGTCGCTTTCGCTGCTCGCCGCCTTCGAGGCCGCTTCGCGCACCGGCAGCGTCACTGCAGCGGCGAGAGAACTCGGCCTGACGCAGGGTGCCGTGAGCCGACAGATCCTCGCCCTGGAAGAGCAGCTCGGCGTCGCGCTGTTCCTGCGCGAGCGTCAGACGATCCGGCTGACACGGGCGGGAGAGGGATATGCGCGCGACATCCGCGAGGCGTTGCGGCGCATATCGACGGCCTCGCTCAACCTGCGCGCCAATCCGGATGGCGGCACGCTCAATCTCGGCGTCCTCCCGAGTTTCGGAACCCGTTGGCTCGTGCCGCGGCTTCCTGATTTCATCGCCCGGCATCCCGGGGTTTCGGTCAATCTGCTGACGCGGGCGTCACTCTTCGATTTCCGTACTGACACGGTCGATGCGGCGATCCACTTCGGGCTGCCGCACTGGCCGGGCACAGAGCTGATTTTCCTGATGCATGAAAAAGTTATTCCGGTGTGCAGCCCGGCGTTTAAGGAACGTCACGGGCTTACGCGCCCGGAAAATCTCCTGCATGTGCCGCTTTTGCACATGACGACCCGCCCCGATGCCTGGGAGCAATGGTTTCGCAGCCACGATGTGGATTTTGACAATGTGCATGGCATGTTGTTCGACCAATTCACGACGATAGCGGAAGCGGCGAGCGCCGGCGTCGGGGCGTCTCTCATCCCCTCTTTCATGATTGAGGAAGAAATCGAGAGCGGTCGCCTCGTCGCGGCAGTTGCCGGGCAAGTGGAGAGCGAAGAAGCCTATTATCTCGCCTGCATGCCTGATCGTGCAGGCTATCCGCCGCTCGACAGTTTTCGGGACTGGATCGTTTCCCAAGCGGCAATCGGCAGGTAGCGGCAGCTGAAGAGTTTTCACCGTCAACGCGGTGTCGGTCTTGCAAGAGGCGCGCGGCTGAGCCAATAGTGCCTCATGACAGGTGGCGGACGGCGCCACACACTGCACGTTCAATACGGGAGATGTCCGTGAAGCCCATTTTTGTTCAGCTTCAATGCGAACCCGGCAAGACCTACGATGTCGCCGATGCCATTTATAAGACCGAACTGGTTTCGGAACTTTACTCGACGAGCGGCGAGTATGATCTGCTGCTGAAAATCTACCTGCCGCAGGAAGAGGACATAGGCAAGTTCATCAACCAGAACATCGTCAATATTCCGGGGATCGTGCGGTCCCTGACAACGCTGACTTTCACGGCGTTTTAAGGCGCCAGCGCCATCAGTGGCTCAAGGGATAATTCTGTAAGGCTTTCGGGTGAAGCCATCCGAGGATATGCGCGCGACAGGCGGCGCAGCTATAATCTCAGGCAATAAAAGAGTGCGCCATCGGCCGGTCATGCGGCTTCAATATCGGGCGCACTCTGTTTTCTGCGTTTCGATGAGAAGCTGGAACGCAAGCCGCATCAGGCAACTGCGGCCAGGTTCCGGTTACGCACGAGATCACGGATGGCGATCCGCACGTCGTCGGCACTGTCGAACTTCTGTTCGTCCAGGTCGTGGACGTGGAACTTCACCGCGATAAACTTCAGCCGGTCGTTGTCCGGTATGACGATGCCGACGGGTTCGCCAGCGAATTCAATTACTTGCTTTTGCATAGGTATACTCCCGCTGTGGCTACTTCACACAGCATGTTGTCGAACAGATTTTCTGAAAATTGTGACCGTCAGGTCACATTCGACAGCAGCGGGAACACGTGGATTTAAATCCAGCATTCCAGGACTCAAGACCAAGGATTGCGTTAATGGCACTATGTTTTGACATGACACACTCCCTGTGTTGGTGTTGGCCCAGAATCAGGAGACTCGTTCTCCAGTCCCACACTGATAATCCAGACCAGCGTTAAAATCAATGCTGATTGTTATAGGTAGAATATTTTTCTTTATGATGACAGGACAGGGGCGGAAATGTGAAATTTTTGTTTCCACATGCCTGAACCCTCAAAAGCCTTGCGGCGCAGGGCCGGTATGTCATTTTTTAATCGATGTCTGTCGTTCGTGGCGGGTAAATATGATCGTTGCCGTTGAAGTCTGAAACGGCATAACAGCCATCGCGAGTCTTTGCTGCCGCATTTCGGCCAATTGCTGCCTTGCCGTGACCCCCGGGGATGTCAAGAACATAGGTCGGCTGACATAGACCGGAGACATGGCCGCGCAAAGCGGAAACGATTCGCTGGCCTTCCTCGATCGTCAGCCGGAAATGGCTGGTGCCCGGTGCGAGATCGGGATGATGAAGATAATAGGGCTTGATCCGTGCCTCGACGAAGGCGCGCATCAGGTCAGCGAGAACGGCGGGATCGTCGTTGACGCCTTTTAACAGCACCGTCTGGCTCACCATGGCGATACCGGCGTCGATCAGCCGTGCCGAGGCTTGTCGCGCCGCCTCGCTCAGCTCACGGGCGTGGTTGGCGTGCAGCGCGACGTAGGTCGTCTTGCCGCTGGCTTTCAGCGCATCGATCAATGCCGCGTCGATTCGACCGGGGTCAACCACTGGAACGCGCGTGTGGAAGCGGACAATTTTAACATGTGGGATGTCTTTGAGGCGCTTCATCAGCTCCGACAAACGCCGTGCGGAAAGAACGAGTGGATCGCCACCTGTCAGGATGACCTCCCAGATGGAGGGGCTCGCGCTTATGTAGCCGAATGCGGCGTCGAGTTCCTCCGGGCTCATCATGCCATTGCCCTGCGGCCCAACCATTTCACGGCGGAAGCAGAAACGGCAATAGACCGGGCAGACATGCACCGCCTTCAGCAGGACGCGGTCGGGATAGCGGTGGACGATGCCGTGGACCGGGCTATGCGCGTGGTCGCCAATCGGGTCGTCGCGTTCTTCGGGAAGGTGAACGAGTTCCGCAACGTCGGGAACGAATTGCCGGGCTATCGGATCGTCAGGATCGCTGTCATCTACCAGCGCTGCTATTGTTGGCGTTATCGCAAGCGCGTAACGCTCTGTCACAGCGCGCAGATCATCAAGCGCTCCGGCCTTTATCAGGCCGGCTTCGAGCAACGCCTCCGGTGTCTTGATGGCTTCCGAATGCTTCATCGGCCATAATCCGCAACGGGTGCCCACATGACGAGATCGATGCGGGGCGCGCCGGTTGCCAGCATGACAAGCCGGTCGAAGCCGAGTGCGATGCCGCTTGCGGGCGGCATGATTGCGAGTGCCGCCAGAAAATCATCGTCCAGCGGATAGGTTTCGCCGTAAACCCGCTGTTTCTCCGCCATCTCCATGTCGAAACGCCGTCTCTGCTCGTTGGCGTCGGTCAATTCGCCGAATGCGTTGGCCAGTTCAACACCGCAGGCGTAAAGCTCGAAACGTTCCGCGACGCGGCCGTCTTTCGGCGACCTGCGGGCGAGGGCCGCCTCACAGGTAGGATATTCGTCGAGGATCGTCGCCCTGCCGAAGCCCAGTTCGGGCTCGATCCGCTCGACAATGACGCGGCTGAACATATCGGCCCAGGTATCGTCCTCAGCCACGCGAATGCCGGCATCGGTCAAACGCGCGGCAAGCTGGCGGCTGTCGGTCTCGCCGTTTTGGTCGATGGTGGCCAGAAGATCGACGCCCGCATAGCGCAGAAAGGCTTCGGCGACGCTTATCCGCTCCGGTTCGAGAAAGGGGTCGACGCTGCGACCGCGATAGGTGAACGTCTTCGTGCCTGCGGTTTCCGCTGCCAATGCCAGAAGATTGGCGCTGTCCCTCATCAGGCTCTCATAGGTTTCGCCCACACGATACCATTCCAGCATGGTGAATTCCGGGTGGTGGAGGGGGCCTCGTTCTCGATTTCTGTAGACATGGGCGAAGCAGGAAATGCGTGTTTCGCCGGCTGCAAGCAACTTCTTGCAGGCAAACTCCGGCGAGGTGTGGAGATAAAGCGGCACGGCGTCGCCCGCCGGGGTCAGGGCTCGCGTGGCAAAAGCAT
This sequence comes from Agrobacterium sp. DE0009, assembly GCF_007680755.1. Classification (NCBI taxonomy): domain Bacteria; kingdom Pseudomonadati; phylum Pseudomonadota; class Alphaproteobacteria; order Hyphomicrobiales; family Rhizobiaceae; genus Agrobacterium; species Agrobacterium sp. DE0009. Next base: position 9,098 of record NZ_VEIU01000012.1, on the reverse strand, counting down.
GCAGATGCGCCTCGTTGCCGGGCGAGATCTGCAATGTCGCAGTATCCACCTCCAGGAAATCCTCGTCAGTAAAATAGTTTCGGAAGGCGGACTGGATACGATTGCGACCAAGCAGAAACGCGCGGCGATCGGCATGGACGTCGGGCGTCCACCATGGCGACATTGTTTCGTTGCTTTCGCGCATGTTCAGTTCTTTTCCGTCTTCCATGCGGCGCTCGATCGTCAGGACATGGCCCGCAAAGCGCCTGATCGGGTCATTTAAAGCAGGCCCGGGCGGAAAACCGCTAGGCACTCTTCCGCGAATTGCTGTAGAAGGCTGGCAATTCGTGCGGATTTAAGGTAGTTGCGCCCCAGAAAACAGACAAAACGTCTGCCGGGGCAGGTGCTGCCGTGCAGTCCTTTACGACGCATTTCATCGAGTTACAAGGAAGTCATATGGTCAAGGTTATCGCCTCATCCGTCCGCAAGGGCAATGTTCTGGACGTCGACGGCAAGCTTTACGTCGTTCTCACCGCGCAGAACTTTCACCCCGGCAAGGGCACGCCGGTCACCCAGGTAGATATGCGCCGCATCGTCGACGGCGTGAAGGTCTCCGAGCGCTGGCGCACCACCGAACAGGTCGAGCGCGCCTTCGTTGAGGACCTGAACTTCCAGTTCCTATATGAAGACGGCGAAGGCTTCCACTTCATGAACCCCGAAAACTACGATCAGGTCGTGGTCGATGCCGAGACGATGGGTGACCAGAAGGCTTATCTGCAGGAAGGCATGACCTGCGTTCTCTCGATCCACGAAGGCAATCCGCTGGCGGTCGAACTGCCGCGTCACGTCACGCTCGAGATCATGGAAACCGAGCCGGTCGTGAAGGGCCAGACGGCTTCGTCGTCCTACAAGCCGGCAATTCTTTCCAACGGCATTCGCACCATGGTACCGCCGCATATCGATGCCGGCATCCGCGTGGTCATCGCGACGGAAGACAATTCCTACGTCGAGCGCGCCAAGAACTGAGCCTGACGGCTGATGACATAAAAAGCACCTGATGACGGGTGCTTTTTATGTCCGCAATAAAAAAGCCCGCGTCGAGACGCGGGCTTTTTGTTTGTCATTTTGGATGCTGTCACATGCCCTTGGCAACGGCGGCAGCGGCAATGGTCGGGCCGCCCCTGTTGGGAGCCGTCGTCTGGCCGACAGCATAACCGCCACCGAGCGCGATGCTGAGGGCGACATAATCCTGGGCCGTCTGCTGTACGGCCTGAGCAAGGCTCGCCTGCGCAGTGGAAACCTGGCGCTGCGCGTCCAGAACGTCGAGCAGGGACGAAGCGCCATCGCGGTAGCTTGCCGTCGAAAGCTGAAGTGCTTCACGATAGGAAGCCACGGTCCTGCGAAGGGCGTCTGCGGTGCGCTGGTCGCGGTTGACGGCGGCAAGAGCGTTTTCAACCTCTTCGACCGCGTTCAGAACCGTCGCCTTCCAGGCAAGGTATTGCTCGCGTGCCTGCGAGTTCGCAATGTCGACATTGGCGCGCAGGCGACCACCGTCCAGAATGGGCAGAACCAGCGACGGGCCAAAGGACCAGCTGTTGGCCGAGCCGCGGCTGCCACCACTGATGAAGCTATAGCTCGGCGTGATCGAGCCGCTGAGTTCGATGCTTGGATAAAGCTGCGCTTCAGCTACACCGATGGCAGCGACCGCCGCGGCAAGATTGCGCTCGGCAACGCGAATATCCGGTCGGTTGCGGATGAGGTCAGCGGGGATGCCTGTGCGCGGGATGCTGCGGGCAACCGGCTGACGAGCGCCCTTCTGCAATTCCGTAATGAGCGACGATGCCGGCATGCCCAGCAGGGTCGCGATGCGATGGGCGGCCTTGCGGAAATTGGTTTCCAGTCCCGGAATTTCAGACAGGGTCGAATTGACGAGACCCTCGGACTGAACCACGTCGAGACGGGAGGCAGCACCAGCTTCAAGCTGCAGCTTCGTCAGATCCAGCGTCTCGCGACGCGAACCGAGGTTCTGGCGGGCAATCGCCAGTCGCTCCTGATAATAACGAACGTCAATATAGGCTGACGCCACCGCAGAGATCAGCGTCAGACGCTGAACATCAACGGTCGAGTATGCGGCATCAAGATCTGCGCTGGCGCTTTCCCGGGCACGCTGGTAGCGGCCGAAAAGATCGAGCAGCCAGGAAACGCTGAGGCCGCCGGACGAGGTGTTCGTCACCGGCACATCGCGCAGGCTGCCAGATGTCTGGCTGGTCGTATGCTGCCCCTGGGCATTCAGGCTCGGAAGCGCACCGGCGCCGGCGATGATGACATTTGCCTGCGCCTGATTGATGCGCTCGATAGCCTGCATCACGGTCAGGTTCTGTTGAAGGCCGGTCGCGACATAGCCATTAAGGCGGCTGTCGTTGAATGCGGTCCACCACGCGACGCTGCTGATGTCACCGTTGCTGGTCTTGCCGCCTTCCGCGAACTTGCCCGGCAACTGGATTTCCGGTGTCTTTTGGTCGGGCCCGACGACACAGCCTGCAAGCAGCAGCATTGTCAGGGGAGCGATAGCGCGAATAGACAGCATGTAATTTTCCCAATTCTTAGGTTGGCTTACCGAGCGTGGCTGACAAATGGGCTGCGCGGTCGATATGCCGTAGAAACGTGCACTTGCCAAATCGGCGATATTTCTAGCAGCGTATTAACGGTTGGCACAGCCCATTTTTGTTTTGTTAACGCCTTGAAAGGCGGCGAATGATGACGAAAAAGGACGGAACGAAGAAAATTCCGAGCAGTGTTGCAGAAAGCATACCACCCAGGACGCCAATGCCGATTGCATTTTGCGCAGCTGAACCCGCTCCGGTTGCAATGGCGAGAGGCACGACACCGAGGATGAAGGCGAGCGAGGTCATGATGATCGGGCGCAGGCGCAGCTTTGCCGCCTCCAGCGTCGCTTCCATCAGGCTCAGTCCGTGCTCCTGCCTCTCCTTGGCGAATTCGACGATCAGAATCGCGTTCTTTGCCGCAAGCCCGATCGTGGTCAGAAGGCCGACTTTGAAGTAGACGTCGTTCGATTGACCGAAGAAATGCGCCGCCGTCAAAGCACCGAGAACACCCACCGGAACGGCCATGATGACCGAGAACGGGATCGACCAGCTTTCATAAAGGGCGGCAAGGCACAGGAAGACGATCAGCACCGACAGCGCGTAGAGCATCGGCGCCTGCGAACCCGAGAGGCGTTCCTGATAGGAAATGCCCTGCCAGGCCACCGTGTAACCACCCGGCAGGCTCGCTGTCAGACGCTCCATTTCGTCCATTGCGTCGCCCGAGGCGACGCCCGCTCCGGCAGTGCCCTCCAGCGAGATCGCCCCCGTGCCGTTGAAGCGCGCCAGCGATGGCGGGGCATTGATCCATTTGACTTCGCTAAAGGAAGAGAAAGGCACCATCTCGCCATTGGTGTTGCGGGCATACCAGAACTTCAGATCGTCGGGCTGCATACGATAGGGGGCGTCACCCTGGACATAGACGGGCTTCAACTCGCCATTGAGCGTGAAGTCATTGACATCGCGCCCCGCAAAGATCGTCGACAGCATGAGGTTCACGGAGGACAGGTCGACCCCCATGGCACCCATTTTTTCCTGATCGAGAACGATCTTCATCTGGGTTTCATTGTCCTGGCTGTCGCTTCTGAGCGAGCTGATCTTCGGATTGCCTGTGGCAAGCGCGATCAGTTCTTTCGATGAGGCCGTCAGGGCATCGGTGCCGTTTCGGCCGCTATCCACCAGATACATCGAGAAACCGCTCGACGTGCCCATGCCCTGAATGGCCGGCGGCAGAAGCGGGAAGACCTGCGCATCGCGGAAACCGAAGAAGGTGCCCATGGCGCGTTGAACGATGGCCCCGGCATGTTGCTCCGGCGCCGTGCGTTCCTCGAAATCCTTGAGCTTGGTGAAGACGATGGCGTTGTTTTGGCCGGAACCGCTGAAGCTGAAGCCAAGCACGCCAAACACCGATTCGACATTGGCGGCTTCTTTTTCGCGGAAGTAGCTTTCGACCTGTTTTACCACCTCATTGGTGCGTTCGATGTTCGAACCCGTCGGGGTCTGGATGATGGTCAGGAGCACGCCCTGGTCTTCCTGTGGCAGGAACGAGCTTGGCAGCTTGCTGAAAAACCAGACGCAGCCACCGATGACGACCGCAAAGATGATCATGACGCGCAACGGGCGTTTCAGGAGATAGCCGATGGTGGAGACATAGCCATCCGTCGTTCTGCCGAAGCCTCGATTGAACCACGCACCCGGCCCGCGCTGCTTCTTGTGGTGGTCGATCGGCTTCAGCATGGTGGCGCACAGCGCCGGCGTCAGCACGATGGCGACAACGGCCGAAAGCAGCATCGCCGACACGATGGTGATCGAGAACTGGCGATAGATGATGCCCGTCGACCCGCCGAAGAAAGCCATCGGAATGAAGACGGCGGTCAGGACGAGTGCGATGCCGATGATTGCACCAGTGATTTCGCCCATCGACTTCTCGGTCGCCTCGACCGGTGACAGACCCTCTTCCGACATGATGCGCTCGACGTTTTCAACGACAACGATAGCGTCGTCGACGAGGAGGCCGATGGCCAGAACCATGGCAAACATGGTCAGCGTGTTGATGGAATATCCGGTGAGTGCCAGAACACCGAAGGTGCCGAGAAGCACGACCGGCACGGCGATCATCGGAATGAAGGTGGCCCTGAGGTTCTGGAGGAAGACCAGCAACACGACGAAGACGAGGATGATCGCTTCGATCAGTGTGTGGACCACCTTTTCGATAGACAGCTTGACGAAGGGGGTCGTGTCGTAGGGATACTCGATCGAGACGCCTTCGGGCAGGGAACCTTCGACATTGGTCAAAGCCGCTTTGACGCGGGCCGCGGTGTCGAGCGCATTTGCGCCTGTCGCGAGGTTGACCGCAAAGCCGGCCGAAGGACGGCCATTGGAGCGGGAATCGCCGCCATAGGTTTCCTGGCCGATCTCTATACGCGCGACGTCACTCAGGCGAACGGTCGCACCGTCTTTCTCGACTTTCAGAATGACCTTTTCGAAGTCAGCAACGGTGGTGAGCTGGCTCTGTGCCGTGACCGTAACATTCAGCTGCTGACCCTTGACCGCGGGCACAGCACCGAGAGAGCCGACGGAAACCTGGGTGTTCTGGCTTTCGATGGCGCCGGTGACGTCGGCCGTGGTCAGCTGGTACTTGTTGAGCTTGAACGGGTCCAGCCAGATACGCATGGCATATTCCGAACCGAACACGTTGATGCTGCCGACACCTTCGAGACGCTTGATCTGGTCTTCGACGCGGGAGGAGAAGACGTCGCCAAGGTCGGCCGAGTTGCGCTTGCCATCGGTGGAAATGAGCGCGCCGACCATGAGGATGCTCGATGTCGAGCGGCTGACCTGGATGCCGCGCTGCTGCACGGTATCGGGCAGCTGCGACTGAACGAGCTGGAGCTTGTTCTGTACCTGAACCTGCGCGATGTCAGGCAGGATGCTGTTGCCGAAGGTCAGCGTCACTTCGGCGCTTCCCGTCGAGGATGACGAGGTCATATAGGTGAGGTCATCGAGACCGGTCATGCCGTCCTCGATGATGGTCGTCACCGATTTTTCGACGGTTTCGGCACTGGCGCCGTTATAGGTGGCGCTGACACGAACCGTCGTTGGCGCGATGTCCGGATATTGCGAAATGGACAGGGTCCAGATCGCAAGGGCACCGCCCAGCATGATGACGATGGCAATAACCCATGCAAAAACGGGGCGCCGGATGAAGAAATGGGCCATGGCAGTCCTGCCTTACCTTGTGCGAGCTTCGACCGAGGGTTTGCTGCTCATGCTTATTTCGTTGGGGCGGCGGCAGGCGGAGCTTGCTGCGGCAGAACGACGATACCGCGATCGTCGATGGTTACTTCGACCGGTGCCACGGTCGCGCCATCGGCGATCCACTGGAAGCCATCAACGATGAGCTTGTCGCCATCCTTGACATTTTCCGTCACCAGCCAGGCGTTGCCAGACTGCTGGCTGGACGGGAAGGTGCGGGTCTCCACCTTGTTTTCCGCCGATACGAACTTTGCGGTCAGGTCACCATTGGCGTTGCGGCTCGCCGCGCGCTGCGGAATGCGGAAGCCTTTTTCCTTACCGATCGTCAGTGTGGCGCGAACATAGGTGCCGGGCAGCAGAAGATCGTCAGGGTTTTCGAACAGGGCGCGGATGGAGAAGGTGCCCGTCGTTTCGCTCACCGCCATGTCCGACATGTCGATCTTGCCGTCGTGTTTGTATTCGGTGCCGTCTTCCAGCGTCAGATGAATGCCTGTCTCCTTCGTGTCGCCACCAAGCTGACCGGACGAGATCGCCTTTTTCAGACGCAGCAGGTTGATGCTGGACTCCATCAGGTCGATGTAGATCGGATCGATGCGGCGTAGCGTGGTCAGCGCCGTCGTCTGGTTTGCGGTCACCACGTTGCCGATACTGAAGGCGGTAGCGCTGGTAATGCCGTCGAAAGGTGCGCGGACCTTGGTGAGATCGAGATTGATCTCCGCCGTTTCCAGCGCCGCCTTCGTCTGGGCCACATCCGCCTGCGCCTGCAGCAGCGTTACCTTGGCATTTTCATATTCGATCTGCGTTGCGCCGCTGTTGACCAGCCGCTCATAGCGGGCAAGATTTGCCTCGGCGCTCGGAATGCTTGCCTCGGCCTTTGCCACATTGGCCTTGGCCTGCGCCACTTCCGCCAGATAGGTATTGTCCTCGATCTGGTAGAGAACGTCGCCCTGCTTGACCTCGCTGCCCTCCTTGAAAGGGATTTCGCGGATGATGCCAGTGACGCGTGGGCGGATCTCCGCGGTCTGGAACGCGCTGGCGCGGCCTGGCAGCACCGTGGTCAGCGGATATTCGCTGTTCTTCATCACGATGACGCTGACGGGAGACGGCGGACGCGCGGCACCCTGGCCGGGCGCCTGATTGCTTTCTCCGCCATCGCTGCATCCGGCCAGAAGCGCGGTGACACACAGAGAAGCAAATAGGGGTAAAATACGTCGGCTCATCGTTCTTCCCTGCGTCCTGATCGCATTCAACTATAAGCGCAATGTCGCTCGGCGGATGCGCGTCCGAGGACCGACGTGACAGGCGAAGGCCTTAACAGGGACCCGATTCGCTCATTTCGTCCGAACCGCCAAGCGCATAGAAGCGCAGGCTAATGCGCTTCGCAAGCAATTGCGAGAAGGTGACGTAAATTGGGAATCGTCACTTAGCAAGTGGATTGCGTAATCCCGCATCGATCAGATCGACGAGTTGATCACAACGTGTTGCTAAATTGCCGATATCTTCCCGGGCGATGAGGACGGGATGGATGACGCTGGTCAGCGCATGCAGCACGGTTTCGCCAAGAGAAAGAGCGTCGGTTGCTGCGTAGGTTCCAGCCTCAACGCCATCCTCTATGATTTCGGCCAGCAGTTTCACGATGACGGTTTTATAATAATCGCCGCATTTCATATCCTGCTTGGCGGTCATCAGGATCATCTCGAAGACGTAGGGATTTTTATTGAGATCCTGATGGTGCTGTTCCATCAGGTTGTGCGCGAGATGGCGCAGCCTCTCCAGCGGCAGGTGACTTTTGTCGAGCGGACAGATCTGCCGTTCGAAAACGCCGATCTGTTCGAAACCAAGCGCGTCGACGAGGGCGTTCTTCGAGCTGAAATTCTTGAAGACATTGGCAGGAGACATGCTGAGCGCTGCGGCAATATCGGCAATCGCCACGGCGTTGAAGCCACGCTCGCGGAAAAGCTCTTCCGCTTTTGCTAAAATGTCCCGCCGGGTCTCCTCGGCGGAACGGCGAGGCCGGCGTTTGACAGGACGGTCATTCTTCCTGTCTACCTTGCTCGCGTGTTCGATCATCTTGCTCACGGTCAGACTCCGGGGAAAAACGGCTCCAGGTTCCGACGTACTCTTGCAAGCGGCGTTTCACCGCTGTCATCGGGAACGAAGCTCTGCCCGGTGATGCGCTCGTAAGCATCAATGTAGACCCTGGAGGTCTGGAGGACGAGATCTTGCGGGATTTCGGGAATGTCGTCCTTATAGGGATCGCAGCGCTCGGCGACCCAGGCTCTGACGAAGTCCTTGTCGAAGCTTGCCGGGCGGGTGCCACTCCGAAAGCTCTCGTCATAGCTGTCGGCCATCCAGTAGCGGCTGCTGTCCGGCGTATGGATTTCGTCAGCCAGGATGATGTTGCCGTTTTCATCGGTGCCGAATTCATATTTCGTGTCGACGAGAATGAGACCCTGCTTTGCGGCAATCTCCTGTCCACGTTTGAAGAGGTCCAGCGCGTAGCGGGACAGCTTGTCCCATTGCTCCTGGGTCAGGAGTTTTTTCCCCACGATCTCGGCCGGCGTCAGCGGCTCGTCATGGCCGCCGTCAAATGCCTTGCTCGTTGGTGTGATGACCGGCTCTGGCAAAATCTGATTGTCCTTCATCCCGTCAGGGAGGCTCATGCCGTACATCTGTCGTTCACCCTTCTTATAAAGGGTAAGGATGGAGGTGCCGGTCGTGCCGGCGAGATAACCGCGCACGACGATCTCGACCGGCAGGATATCGAGCCGCTTGCCGATGACGACATTGGGGTCCGGATAGCTGACAACATGATTGGGGCAAATGTCCATCGTCCGGTCAAACCAGTAGCGCGCGGTCTGCGTCAGGACCTGTCCCTTGTAAGGGATGCATGTGAGGATTCGATCAAAGGCGCTCAGGCGGTCGGTGGAAATAATAATGCGATTGCCGTCTGGCAGGTCGTAATTCTCGCGCACTTTGCCACGGTAATATTTCGGCAGCTCGGGAATGACGGCTTCATCGAGAATGCGCACGGGCTCTCCAATTCTTGTCTCTATAGGGCGTCAGACGCCCTCATGGCTCTAAAACTCCTGTAGGATGCTATTACATGTTTCCCGATACAGGACCAGACGCGATGTTATCGGCGGTTTCCCGGCCGTATTTTAGGTCGAACCCGAAACTATCATTACATTTCAATGATTTGCTAAAAATGTCAGTTTTTTGACGGTGGGTGTGTTGACTTGTTTGAGGTGATGGATTTAT
>NZ_VEIU01000011.1:0-93194 GCF_007680755.1 Agrobacterium sp. DE0009 | reverse complement strand
TTCGGGAGCAGGTTTCTTCAACATGTCCCAATGAATCACAAACCCCCAGCTCACGCCAGGGGTTTGTCAGCAGTCTGCGGCCCGCAATTGCGGGCCTTGATAGCGACAACGTCACTCAGCGTTTTTTTGCGACTGCATAGCATCCCCGCGCCGGCACACCTGACTAGATCGGCTTCCAGCGCGATCAGGTCCTTGATCGCGGAAAAGTCCTTTCACGGCGCAGACGCGCTGTGGCTGGATGCCGCATCTAGTTCGGCATGACGGAGGAGAAATATCAAGGCTCATCTCATGCAAAAAAAGGCCCACAGTTGCGGGCCTTTCTTTCACAGCAGCGATATCTCAGGCAGCCTTGCAGGCCTGCACTGCGCCCGGAAGCTTGCTCCAGTCAGCGTACCAGCTGTTGAACAGCTTGAACTGCGCTTCGACATAACCGCGCTGGCTGTCGGTCAAGGCATCGGTTTCGTTGAAGTGGAGCGTGTATTCCTTGTCGCCCTTCAGCACCATCATATGCTTGAAGTAGAGAACCAGATCCGGGCCTTCATCGAAGGAGGATAGTACGGCGAGCGCCTGTTCCAGTTCCAGCGCGCGGGCGCGGGCATCCGCATCACCCTTGGCGGCCGCCTGCGACAGCTTGCAGAGATGAATGACTTCCTTGGGAAGCACATTGCCGATGCCGGTGATGGCGCCGGTTGCGCCGCAATTGACGAAGCCGTGGAAGACGGCGGTATCGACGCCAATCATCAGGGCAACGTCGTCGTCACGGCTGGTAATGTTTTCAGCCGCATAACGCATATCGGCGGGACCGCCGAATTCCTTGAAACCGACGAGGTTCTTATGCTCGGCGCGCAACGCAAAGAAGAGATCGGCGCGGGTCGCGAAGCCGTAGTATGGGCTGTTGTAGATGACGGCCGGGATTTCCGGAGCAGCCGAGAGAATGGCTTTGAAGTGCGCCTTCTGGGCAGCGATGACAGAACCGCGCGACAGGACGCGTGGAATGACCATCAACCCCTTGGCGCCAACCTTCTGGGCGTGCGCGGCATGAGCAACGGCAGATGCCGTGTTGACCGCCCCGGTACCAACGATGACAGGAATGCCAGCCTTAACGAGACGCTCGACGCCTTCCATGCGCTGCTCGTCCGTCAGGAGCGGCCAGTCGCCCATGGAGCCGCAATAAACGACGGCGGACATTCCGTCGGCGATGAGTTCCTTGCCCTTGCGGACAAGCGCATCGAAATCAGGTGTGCGGTCTGCCTTGCATGGGGTCATCAAAGCAGGGATTACGCCGGAAAAAATGCTGGCCGTCATTATTAGCTCCTAAGGCACAGGGTTCTCAGGAATGGTCGCGGCTCCGCGCCACCCTTTCGAGGAGGACATTACTATCTTGTATTTTATTTGTCGACAAGAAATCGACAGGCTACAGACTTATTTCAAGGCGCTCGTTTCGCACCAGCAGTTTCTGCACCTGGCGAACGATCTGTTCCGCGTGTTCACGCGCCAGTTTTTCCGAAAGTGCGATATCGCGCGCGGCGATCGCCGCGATCATTTCCTCATGGTCATCGACGAACCGCTTAGGCAGGCGGTCCTCGTAGGATTGATAATAGAGCCTGAGGATACGTCGCCCCTCATCCAGCAGGCGCTTGAAGAGGCTGGTGAAATAGGGGTTGCGGCCGGCCTCCGCTATCGAGAGATGAAGAGCGGCGTTGGTGGAGATCATTGCCAGTGCGTCCTGCTCCTCAACGGCTATGGCAAACTCCTTGTTATGCGCGCGAATGCCAGCCAGGTCCTCCGGCCGATGATATTGCGCGGCCAGTTGGGTTGTGACGCGGTACATCAAGACCAAAGCGTCGAAATAGGTGTGCATGTTCAAGAAATCGATATTCGACACCATGGTCGAGCGGTTGGGCAGCGTATCGATCAGCCCCTCACCCGAAAGGCGCACCAGCGCTTCACGAATGGGCGTGCGTGACATTTTGAATCGTTCGGCCAGCTGCACTTCATCGATGGGGCTTCCCGGCGGCAGAACCAGATCGAGAATCTCGTCACGCAGCAGGTCATAAACCATTTTCACGCCGGAGCCGCGCTTGCGCTCTGCAGAAGCAATAATATCCGTCATCATTAATCCCTCTTGTCGACATAAAGAGTACTATTATTTTTTTTCGTTATCAACGCGGCGTGGCACGGCCGTGACTTTGAATGCCGGAATAATCGTTCAAAAACAACAAAAAGCCGTCGCGGAAATTGCCCACGACGGCTTCAGATCATTCGATTTGTGTCGCAAGCCGGTCACGAGCGCGGATTGTGCGATAAAAGAGGATACGACTTGCTACAACGCTTCGGCCAGCGATCAGTTACGCAGACCGGTCGCCACGACGGAAATTTTGAAAGCGCCGTCCAGCGTCGGATCAAAAGACGCACCCATAACGACGTCCGTTTCCTCGCTGACGGCCTCGCGAACCAGCGTCATTGCTTCATCGATTTCGTAAAGGGTGAGGTCGTTGCCACCGGAAATCGAGACCAACGCGCCGCGGGCTTCCTTCAGCGAAGGTTCGCCGAGCAGTGGATTGGCAATGGCTGCGGCCGCCGCTTCCGACGCGCGCTTCTCGCCCTTGGCCTGCGCGGTTCCCATCAGCGCGCGGCCACCGTTCTTCATAACGTAACGCACATCGGCAAAATCAAGGTTGACCAGGCCTTCGCGCAGAATGAGATCGGTGATGCAGCGCACGCCGAGCGACAGGACCTTGTCCGCGGTCTTCAAAGCATTCTCAAACGTGGTGCCGGCGTCCGCGATGCGCAGCAGGTTTTGGTTGGGAATGACGATGACGGTGTCGGCCGTATTGAGCAGGTTGGCAAAGCCATACTCGGCAGCGCGCATGCGGCGCGCGCCCTCGAAGCTGAAAGGCAGAGTAACGACGCCGACGGTGAGGATGTTCTTTGCCCTGCAGGCTTCAGCGATCACTGGAGCAGCCCCGGTACCGGTGCCGCCGCCCATGCCGGCGGTGATAAAGCACATGTCGTAACCGCTGAGGTGGTCCATGATCTCATCGAGGGAATCGATCGCCGCCTGACGGCCGACCTCGGGATCGGCGCCCGCTCCCAGACCGCCCGTCAGCTCTGAACTGAGCTGGACGAGGCGGGGAGCGTTGGTCTTCTTCAACGCCTGCGCATCCGTATTGGCGGCAATAAAATCCACCCCGCCAATCCCTTCAGCGATCATGTTGTTGATCGCATTGCCACCGCCACCCCCGACGCCGACAACAGCGATATTGGGGGTATTGCGAGCAATGGTGGCGCGCGGAGACTGGGTCATCGTCTTGTTCTCTTTCTCAACTCATAGGGTCCGGCGCCGTACAGATAATCGGCACCCGAATGATCGGCGGCATTGCAGCGCGTCTTCCTGGGCGCAGGAACAACACGGTAACGCCTTGAAATTTCATGCAAGCCTTAAGGACAGATTGCGGCCAAAAGACTTGCGCACAAGCGGCGAAAGATGCGCTACGGCAACGTTCTCCCACCCCTTCCCCGGATGAAAACCAAACCGAATCAAATGCTTCACCATTGAGTGTTGATAGCCGAAAAGGGACATCGTTTACACTCCATTCACTATGTTTATCTCAATTTGGAACGAGTTACCCTCACGGGTGTTTGCTAGCCGACAGCGCCCGATGAGCGCATAGTATGGAGACAGGCAATGTTGGCAGACGTCTTGCAGAGAGAACCAGGTTACAGCACGCAACAGCCTCGCGTCCTGATTGTGGAAGACGAATTTCTGATTGCCATGGATATTGAAGACTCAATCATGCAGGCCGAAGATGATGCCAACGTCATCGGCATCGCCAACCGTCTGGACGATGCCATCGCACTCGGACGCAGCGCCGACGTCGCTTTTGTCGACGTCAATCTGGCAGACGGCCAGACCGGTCCTGAAATCGGCCGCAGACTTTCCGAGAGCGGTGTGGTCGTGATCTTCATGACCGCCAATCCTGAGGTCGTCGTTAACCTCGGTGTCGGGGCGGGCGTGATCTCAAAGCCAGTGCCGCAGGACGCGGTAGAACAGTGCCTCGCTTATGCCATTGCCAAACGCGCCGGCACCCACGCCGTGACCCCGATCGGCATGATGCCCTTCGAGTAGAACCACGGTTATAAAACGGGCTGAAAACAAAAAAGCCTGCCGCGGGAGGAGGTGCGGCAGGCTTTCTGAAAAAATGAACAGCGACTTGGGAGGAGGATAGACGCTGTCCCCGGGGCAATCCTTTGGGAGGAGGAGTAGGATCGTCCGCTTCACGAAAAGGATGTGGGAGGAGGTACATCCGTTTCGATGAAATGAAGATACCATTCTTCTGCGCATTTGCCAGGCACAAGGTTGCAGCACTGATATGCGCTGGACGCATACCCCGTAAGGGAAGTCGCCATCCGGTGGAGCGGCTAAACGGATGCTACCTTCGTCCGCTCTACATATTGGATCTGCGGATTGTCTTGATGCTTGGGAGTAGCCGACGAATGCGCTCCTCTCGCATGCTTTGCGGTGATCCGGGCGCTAAAGGTTGAGGTCACATTCAGTAAAAAACAAAAACGCCCGCAAGGCGGGCGTTCGGGACTTGAAAATGCGGAAGTGCCGCTTGTTTATTTGCCAACGGCGGCGCGGGCAACGCTGGTAATCTGGCTGCGGTCGATACCGAGATCGTGCAGTTCACGGCTGCTCATACGGCCCAGTTCGTTGATCGTCTGACGATATTTGCGCCAATTGTTGAAGCTGCGTGCTACGTTCATGACATGACCCTTTCTGAGGTTTTGGTGACGTCAGTAACGTTTTGTTCCGGCGTCCTTCGATGACCTCTATATGCGCTTTTCAATGGGGAATTAACAGGCAGAATAAGGCAATCCACCCATGCGTCAGACGCAAGGGTTGCCGACCCGGCCTGGGTCGAAAAGTAACGTGGCTCAAATCCATGACCTGGTAACGGAGCGCCTGCTTAGAACTTGTAGCGCACGCCGAAGACGTTGGCGTTTGTGGCGCCCTTCATGTTGCCCAGTGTTTTGCCACCCCCAGACCGGTGGTGAAGGCGCCAGAAGAATTCCGTCGAGGAATCCTCGCTGAAGGAGACGTTGATCTCAGGCCCGAGATAAAACAGGACGTTGGCATTGCCATCATCCTTGATTTCCTGCTCGCGCTCGCGGCCCGGCTGCGCATCCGTGACGAGGCTGACACCGGCGGTAAAGCTCGGGGTAATGAACAGTCGCTCACTGAGCCTGATCTGCTCATAACGCGCGACCGGGCCGGCCCACACCTCACCGGTAAGGCCCTTGCCAAATCTCGCAGCAATGCCGATTTCGCCACCCAGTTTTACATTGCCGATGCGGTAGGGATAAAACTGGTAACCGCCGCCCAGAATGGCATTCTTTTCGTATTCCACGGGAATGAGGGCCGCGCTTTTCAGCATGTCTTCTTTCGTCAGCATACCGCCGAAACCAAATATCGCCTCGCTCGTCTCCGAAGCCATATCCTCCGATGCGAAAGATGGTGTCGCGGCCAGTGCGATACTAGCCACCAGCGACAGGCGTGCTGCGATATTCATTTGCTACTCCTGAACAAAGCCCTCTTTTACCCAGCCGTCTCATAGGCATATTGCCCGAGGGCGAAAATAGCGTTGCCGAACACAATTAGTTTAACTCGTCTGGATATGCGGGAAGACGGGTTCATTTCCGATTTTCAGCGAAGGAACCGCCTGAATCGGCGAAGCGCAAGAACGAAAAGCGTCGAGCCGATGGCCAGCAGCGCGAGCAGCTGCGGCCAGACCACATCCAGCCCCGCCCCTCTGAAAAGCACCGATTGCGCCAGGATGACGAAATGGGTGTTTGGTGCCAGAAGCATGATGTACTGGATGATATCAGGCATGCTTTCGCGCGGTGTCATGGCGCCGGACAGCACCTGCAGCGGTAACAAAAACAGGATCAGCAACATGCCGAATTGCGGCATGGAACCTGCCACTGTCGCGAGGAAAATGCCCATCGATGTCATGGCAAAAAGCTGCAGCGCCGTTCCAAGCAGGAAAAGCGAAAGCGAGCCTTCTATGGGGATGGCGAGCAGCCCCTTGACGACAACAAGAAGGGAAAATGCGGAGGCTACCAGCACAACAAGGCCCATGGACCAGACCTTGCTGAGCATGATTTCCAGTGGCGTGACCGGCATGACCAGCAGATGTTCGACCGTTCCGTGTTCTCGCTCGCGAATAAGCGCCGCCCCTGTGAGCACGATGGAGAGCATGGTAATGGCGGTGATGATGTTGTTGATCGAGCCGAACCAGGATTTATCCAGCTCCGGATTGAAACGGGAGCGCAGCGTCAGTTCCACCGACACCGAGGTCGCACCGCGATAACGATTGATATATTCCTGAACTTCGCTCGTCACGATGCTCTGCACATAACCGCCGCCGCTGAAAGCCTGGCTCATGCGGGTGGCATCGATGTTGAGCTGGATGGCAGGCAGCTGGCCGGCCATCAGCCGGCGCTGGAAATCCGGCGGGATATCGAGGGCGAAGGTATCGAGGCCCGCATCCATGCGCTTGTCCATTTCGGCGATGGAAATCTGCTTTGGCGGTGCGAAATAGGGCGGATAAAATGCCGTGCTGATGCGGCTGGAAAGCGGCGACTGATCCTCGTCGACAATGGCGATGGCCGCGTTGTTCAGAGTCTCCGGCAGCGCGCTGGAACCGGTATAGATCTGCAGCGTGAAGGCATAGACGATAAGCAGCATCAGCATTCCGTCTCGCGCAAGTCCGCGCAGTTCCTTGATGCCGAGCTGCAAAATGTTGGACGAAAAAAGCCTCATAACGCCTGCTTTCTCAAAAGTGCAGCACCAGCAATGAGGAGCAGTGGAATGGCAATGAGAAGAGGCAGGAAGGAGCCTGAAAGTCCGGCGAAGTCCAAGCCCTTGGAAAAAGTCCCACGCGAAATGGTCATGAAATAGGTGGCAGGATAGACGTTGCCGATAAAGGCGCCCGCCCCTTGCAGCGACGAGACGGGATCGATCATGCCAGAATATTGAGTCGCCGGAATGAGCGTCAGAAGAGCCGTGCCGAAGATTGCCGCAATCTGGCTCTTCATAAAGGAAGACATGAGAAGGCCGATGGATGTGGCGATGATGACATAGAGCAGCGCGCCCGTCGCATACGCGAGATAACTTCCGGTGAATGGCACCTGGAAGACGAAGACCGCAAATGCCGTCAGAAGCACGAAATTGAGCATGCCAAGGGCGACATAGGGAAGCTGCTTGCCAATCAGGAATTCCAGCCGCGTGGTCGGAGTCACGTATAGATTGACGATGGACCCGAGCTCTTTTTCCCTTACGACGCTGAGGGCCGCCAGCATTGCGGGGATGAGCATGAGAAGCAGCGGAATGACCGCTGGCACCATGGCGACAAGGCTCTTGACGTCGGGATTGTAACGATAACGCGTTTCGATGCTGAAGCTGCTTTGCGTGGCCGCGCTGCCGTAAATTTCGGCGGCCTTCCGCGCCAGCCACGTCTGATGCATGCCCTGCACGTAACCGCGGACTGTCTCCGCTCGCTGCGGCATGGCGCCGTCTATCCAGGCGCCCACCTCTACGGTCTTGCCTCGCAAGACATCGCGGCCGAAGCCAGGAGGAATTTCAATGGCAAGGCTGAGTTCCCCGTCACGCATCCGCCGGTCCATATCGGCATAGTCCCGGATCGGCTCCTTCTCGATAAAATATCGAGAGCCGGCAATGTCGAGCACGTAGTCGCGGCTGATGGTGGAATCGTCGCGATCCAGCACCGCGAAAGTCAGATCCTCGACATCGAGATTGATGCCGTATCCGATGACGAACATCAGGATGACGCTGCCGAGCACCGCCAGCGTGCCGCGAATGGGATCGCGCTGCAGTTCCAGCGCCTCGCGGCGCGTATAGCTGAACATGCGCCTGAAATCGAAAAATCTCCTGCGGGTGGGCGCCGCATGCTGCGTCGCCGGCACCTGCGCTGCCGCGACAGGGCCGCCGGCAGTTGTCACCTTTTTGACGCCTGAAGCATCCTCGAGATAGGCGATGAAGGCCTCTTCGAGCGTTGCGGCATTTCGGCTCTTGGTAATCGCGTCAGGCGAATCGCTGATCAGTACCTTGCCGGCATGCATCAGCGAAATCCGGTCGCAGCGCTCCGCCTCATTCATGAAATGGGTGGAGATGAAGATGGTGACATTATCGTGGCGGGAGAGATCGGCAAGGATTTGCCAGAACCCGTCCCGTGCCACCGGGTCGACGCCGGAGGTCGGCTCGTCGAGGATGAGAATATCAGGCGAATGGATCATCGCCACCGCCAGCGACAGCCTCTGCCGGATGCCAAGCGGCAGGTCGTCCGGTAGTGTCTCCATGACCGCACCGAGATCGAAACGCTCGGCCATATCGGCGATACGCGGCTGAATGGTCTCTTCCGGCAGCTTGAACAGGCGGGCATGAAGATCGAGGTTCTGGCGCACCGTCAGCTCGGAATAAAGCGAAAAGGCTTGGCTCATATAGCCGACGCGGTGACGGATCGCCATATCGCTGGCATCCACCTTGTGCCCGAAAAGTTTCGCCTCGCCTTCGCTGGCCGCCAGAAGCCCCGTCAGCATCTTCATGGTGGTGGATTTTCCGCAGCCATTGGAGCCGAGAAAGCCGAAAATCTCGCCACGCGGAATCTTGAAGCTGACATTGTCGACGGCGGTAAAATCGCCGAAACGCATGCTGAGATGCGACGCCTCGATGGCATAGTCGCCCTCACCCGCCACCTTGCGCGGCGCGATATGGACTTCGTGGTAGCCCTTGCGCTTTTCTTCCGGCAGGAGCGCGATAAAGGCTGCATCGAGATTGGGTGCGGAGGTGCGCTGGAGAAGTTCGGCAGGCGAGCCGGTCGCTAAAATCTTGCCGCCATCCATGGCGACCAGCCAGTCGAAACCGGCGGCCTCTTCCATATAGGCCGTGGCGACGATGACGCTCATGCCCGGACGCCCGGCCCGTATGGAATCGATCAGTTCCCAGAATTGCCGCCGCGACAGCGGATCGACACCCGTGGTCGGCTCATCGAGAATGAGCAGGTCGGGATCGTGGATCAGCGCGCAGCAGAGCCCCAGCTTCTGCTTCATGCCGCCAGAAAGTTTCATCGCGGGGCGGTCGGCGAAGGGCTCGAGGCCGGTACTTTTCAGCAGATCGGCAATGCGCGCCTGCCGCTCCCTGCCGCCCTGTCCAAACAGCCTGCCGAAGAAGTCGATATTCTCGAAGACGGACAGGGTGGGATAGAGGTTCTTGCCAAGACCCTGCGGCATATAGGCGATACGCGGGCAGGTATCCTCGCGGTGGCGGGGATCGGACATGTCGCCGCCCAGAACCTCCACCTTGCCCTTCTGGATGGCGCGCGCGCCGGAGACGAGCGACAACAGGCTCGATTTGCCCACACCGTCAGGCCCGATAAGCCCGATCATCCGCCCGGCGGGGATCTCGACCGATATGTCGGCCAGCGCGATGGCGCTTCCGAAGGTCAACCGCACATCGGCCAATCGCGCGACTGGTGCGTTGCTGTCATTCGTTACGGGAGACGCGACCATGGTGGCCACCGTCACTTGACGAGATTGCGTTCGAGGTTTTCCGGCCAGACGGCCTGCGGATCAAGCCGGACATAGGCCATACCGGGCAGCCCGGTTTTGACATACTTTATATACTTCTGCAGCAGCTCCTGCGGGATTTGTGCCCTCACCCGGAATGTCAGCTTCTGGCGTTCTTCTTCGGTCTCCACCGTTTTCGGCGTGAATTGCGCGACATCGGCGACGAAGGAAACCTTGGCGGGGATGGTATATTGCGGGGCGGCATCCAATATCAGGCGCACATCCGATCCCATGGACGTACGGCCAGCCTCAGCCGTCGGCAGGAAAAACGTCATATAGACATCGGCGAGATCGACGAGGCTCATAACCCTTCCACCGGCGGATAGCACTTCTCCGGGCTGGGCGATGCGATATTGCACGCGACCGTCGCGGGGCGATTTCAGCGTCGCATCGGCTATGTCAGTCTCGATGCTCTCGATGTCAGCCTGTGCGGCGTCCACCGCCGCTTCGGCGTCAACTATCTGCGCCTTGGCGGCATTGATCGCGGCGTCGGAAGCCGCAAGCGAGGCCTGCGCCGAGGCGAGCGCGGCGCGGGCGGACTGTTCGGCGGCCTCGCTGTCATCGACGATCTGCTGCGAGACGGCATTGCCGGTCAGCAGCTGCTTCGAGCGCGCATAGGTCTTGGAGGCGGAATCGAGCTGGGCCTTGCGCTGTTCCACCACCGCCAGCGCCGAGGTCTTTTCGGCTTCCCGCTGGGTGACAAGGCTGTGGGCCGTATCGATTGCTATTTTCGCACGGCGAAACTGTGCTTCCGCCTGACGCTTCCTCGCCTCCAGTTGCGCCGTATCCATCTGGGCGAGCACCTGCCCGGCCTTCACGAAATCGCCTTCACGCACCATGATGTCGTGAAGGCGACCGGCGGTTTTGGTGGCAATGTCGATCTCGACGGCCTCAATCCGGCCGTTGCTGGCCACGAAACCGGCGGGAAGTGCCCCACCCTTTAGCTTTGACCAGGAGAAGTAGGCAACACCGGCAATAACCAGAATCACCAGACCAACGAGCAAGCCTTTTTTAGACATCCGTCTTCCCCATGAACCCTTCGAATTTCAACCCTAATACGATGAAACCGAAGAAGCCAGCCACCTTTGCGTTTAGTATTCGCACCCGACATTTCTCCTGTTTGAGGAAGTGGGCCGGTTTGAGTGCTGTTTACGTGAGGGTTCGCTCTGCGGCTTTGACACAAGTCAAGTGCGCGGGAGGTTTAGGGCAAAAGCTGGAAGCAACATGGAGACTCACCGCCGAAATTGATGGGCGGCATGACAATCACCATCCGTCATGCTCGGGCCTGTCCCGAGCATCTGCTCCCTGTCAATTTTCGCTACGTGGTTGGTTCCTCGGGACAAACCCGAGGATAACGTCGAATATGGAGAGAGGCGTGTCGGGGAACTCGACCACAGACGAAAACCCTACGCCTCGCATTTTTCGCAGCAACCCCGCCTTACACCGCCCGCGCCCGTCTTACCTCCGCCTGCGTCCATTCCGGCAACCAGTCGCGATGGGCGAGAAGCAGATCGTCCACCATCGACCAGATTTGGTCGAGGTCGAGTTCGGCCGCCGTGTGGGGATCCATCATCGCGGCGTGGTAGATGTGCTCGCGGTTTTTGCTCATCAGCGCCCGTACCGTCAGCTCCTGCACATTGATGTTGGTGCGCATCAGGGCGGTGAGCTGCGGCGGCAATTCCCCGATGAAAGTGGGCTGCACGCCGTTATTGTCGACAAGGCACGGCACTTCCGCCGCGCAGTCTGATGGCAGCGAGGTGATGCAGCCATTGTTGCGCTGGTTGCCGTAAATAACCGAGGGTTCGCCCGTCCATACCGAGTTGATGATAGACGAGGCATATTCCTTCGACTGTTTGACCTCGATTTTCTCGGCCGAACGATAGGCCGCCGCTTGGCCCTTCCAGCGCTCGATCTGCTCGATGCAACGCTTGGGATATTCGTCGAGCGGGATGCCAAATTTCTCGATCAGGTCCTCGCGGCCTTCCTTGATGAAATAGGGCGTATATTCGGCAAAATGCTCCGAGCTTTCAGTGACGAAATAGCCGAGCCGCGTCAGCATCTCGTAACGCACCTTGTTGGGGCAGCGCGGGTTCCAGCCGGGTTTTGGGGCACGGCCCTCGCGATAGCCACGCAAGAGGTCGGGATAGAGGTTCTTGTAGCTGCCATCTGCCTGGCGGTGCTCGAACTGCAGGAAAAACGCCATATGGTTGATGCCGGCCGAACGATAACGGATTTCCTCATAGGGAATATCGAGATCATGCGCGAGTTCCATCGCCGTGCCCTGAACCGAATGGCAAAGGCCGACCTGCCGGATCGTCGGGTATTTCTCCGCGATCGCCCAGGTGTTGATCGCCATAGGATTCACATATTGCAGCATGATCGCGTTTGGGCAGACCGCCAGTATGTCCTCGCAGATCTTCCACAGATGCGGAACGGTGCGAAGACCGCGCATGATACCGCCGACACCGAGCGTGTCGGCAATAGTCTGGCGCAGGCCATATTTCCGCGGCACCTCGAAATCGGTGACCGTGCAGGGCTCGTATCCGCCGATCTGGAAAGCGACGACGACGAAATCCGCACCGGTGAGTGCTTTTTTCTGGTCGGTATAGGTCTCGGCTTTTGCCTTTGCCCCCAATGTCGAAATCAACTTGTTGACGACGATGGCGCTTTCTTCCAGCCTTTCGCGGTTGATATCCATCAGGGCGATGGTTGCACCCGAAAGCGCCGGACGTTGCAGCACATCGCCAATGATGTTCTTCATGAACACCGTTGAGCCTGCGCCGATGAATGCAATCCTGGGATCTCTTGCCATGTTTACCTCCGGCATTGAAATTCAAGCGATCTCGAAGGCGGCCCGTACAAGCCGCTGAGTATATTCGGTTTTCGGATTTGTCAGCACTTCCTCGACAGGCCCTTGCTCAACGATCTGCCCGCGCTGCATGACGATGACGCGGTGGCAGAGCGCACGCACCACCCTTCAGGTCATGCGAGATGAAAAGGTAGCTGAGCCCCCTTTCGTCCTGCAGCTTGCGCAGCAGATCGATGATCTGCGCCTGCACGGAAAGATCGAGCGCTGAAGTCGGCTCGTCGAGCAGGATGAATTCCGGCTCCAGCGCCACCGCACGGGCAATGGCGATGCGCTGGCGCTGGCCGCCGGAGAATTCATGCGGGAAACGTGAGAGGATATTGCCGGGCATGCCCGCCGCCTCCAGCGCATCGCGCACCCGGTCCAACCTTTCGGCCTTGGTTCGCCCAAGGCCATTGATGATGAGGCCTTCCTCGATGATCTGGCCGATCGTCATACGTGGATTGAGCGAGGCGAAAGGGTCTTGAAACACGATCTGCATACGAGACCGCAACGGTCGCATTTCAGCGCGGGAGCGGCCATCCACCCTCTCCCCGTCAAAGACCACCTCGCCTGCGACAGGTTCGTTCAGTCGCAGCAGGGATTGGCCGAAGGTCGTCTTGCCGGAACCGGATTCACCGACAAGCCCCAGCGTCTCATGCCGTCTTAGGGTCAAGCCGAGACTGTCGACAGCAATCAGTTCCTTCAATTCCGGTTTGAACAACCCGCCGTAGCGCATCATGAAAGAGACCCGCACGCCGCTTGCCGTCAGCAACACGCCGGAATTTTCTGACAGCGGCTTTGCCGTTCCATGCGGTTCGGAGCCGAGCAGTCGTTCGGTATAGGGGTGCTGCGGCGCTTCGAAGAGCTTTTCCGTGGTGTTGTGCTCGCGCATCTCGCCGTGCTGCATGACGTAGACGTAATCGGAAAACTGCTTCACGATCGTCAAGTCATGGGTGATGAGCACCACGGCCATGCCGCGCTTCTTCTGCAGGTCGCGGATGAGGTTAAGGATCTGCGCCTGCACCGTCACATCCAGCGCAGTGGTGGGTTCGTCGGCAATCAGCACGTCGGGATCGTTGGAAAGCGCCATGGCGATCATGACACGTTGGCGCTGGCCGCCGGAAAGCTGGTGCGGGTATTGTTTGAGCCGCGCTTCCGGTTCCGGTATCTGCACCTGCCGCAGAAGATCGAGCGCCCTCGCCTCGGCCTCTTTCCGGCTCAGTTTTGAATGAACGCGGATCGCTTCGACGATCTGGCTGCCGATCGTATAGATCGGGTTCAGCGAACTCATCGGCTCCTGAAAGATCATCGAGATGCGGTTTCCGCGCAGCGCCCGCCGCTGGCGGCTCGAGAACTTCAAAATGTCGTCGCCGTTGAATCGCACGGTGGCGGATTTCGAAACAGACGCCCGCTTCGTTAGAAGGCCCATGATCGTGCGGGCCGTGACGGATTTTCCCGAACCGGATTCGCCGACGATGGCAATCGTCTCGCCGCGATAAAGCTGGAAGGAAATGTCCTTCACGGCCTCCACCATTCCGTGTTCCACCTTGAAGGTCACGGCAATGTTGCGGGCATCGATGATGGCTTTATCCTGACGATCATCGGCGTCGAAGCGGATGGCGGGGGCGAAGGTGTCGTTCAGGGCAGCTACCATGTCACGCTCCTCTCAATAGGGATCGACGGCATCGCGCAGGCCGTCGCCCAGCGCGTTGAAGGCAAACACGGTGACCAGCACGAAACCGACCGGCGCAAGAATCCAGGGATAGGAACCGATGACCGAATAGGTCGCGGTGTCCTGCAGCATCAGCCCCCAGGAGATCAGCGGCGGCTTCACCGCAAAGCCGAGGAAACCGAGGAAGGATTCGAGCAGCACGACGCTTGGAATATGCAAGGTGACGGCCACGATCACATGGCTCATCACATTTGGCAGGATGTGGTGGAAGATGATGCGCCGGTCGGTGGCGCCGACAGCGATCGCCGCCCGGACATAATCGATCCGCGCCAGTGCCAGCGTCTTGCCGCGCACCTCGCGCGACATCTGTGCCCAGCCGAGCGCCGACATGACGCCGACCACAAAAACAAGAAACACAGTGGTTGGTGCGGTGACGGGAATAAGAGAAGTCAGCGCGAGGTAGAGCGGCAATTGCGGGAAGGCGAGCACCACCTCCACGAAACGCTGCACCCAGGCATCCAGCGGCCCGCCGAAATAGCCTGATATCAGACCGACGCTGGTGCCGATGACGGTAACGATGGCGACGACGCTCAAGGCAATGGCAAGCGAGATACGCGAGCCATAAATAGCGCGCGACAGCACGTCGCGTCCGAATTTATCGGTGCCAAGAAAATGCACCGGCTGGATGTCGGTAGAGCCAAAGAAATGCCGGCTCATCGGAATGAGACCCAGAAGTTTGTATTCCGCACCCTTCACGAAGAAGCCGAGATAGACGGGATTGTCATAGTCCGGGCCGACAATAGGCTGGAAGGTGACCGGATCGAGCTCTTCCGACTCTGCAATGGCATAGACGCGCGGCGCAAGGCTGAAACTGCCGTCCTTGTCGGTGAACCGGATCACCTGTGGCGGGGAAAAGCTGCCATGCGTTTCAAGCGGGTTCATCGGCGCGAAGAAATCCGCAAAGATGGCGATCAGGATCAACAGCGCCACCAGCACCAGCCCGACCATGCCGGTAAACGAGCGCCGGAGACGCCGCCAGACCAGTGCGAGATAGGTCTCGTTGCCATGGGTGGAGCGGTCGGGTTTCGCCGTGGCGGCAGTTTCGGTTTTTATCTCGTCAAACGCCATCATCTCAGGCCCTCCCGAATTCGCGAACGCGCGGGTCAAGCATGGCGAGCAGCATATCGGCGATGATGTTGCCGACGATGAGCGTGGCAGCCAGCACCATCATGAAGGTCGCGGTGACATAGACGTCACCCACCGCCATGGAGCCGACGATGGCCGGGCCGACGGTCGGCAACGCGAAGATGATGGCGGTCTCGATCTCGCCACTCAGCATGTAGGGCAGCACCACGCCCTGATACATGACGAGCGGGTGCACGGCATTTGGCACTGCATGGCGCATAATGACGGCGCCCTCCGAAAGGCCCTTGGCTCGGGCCGTTTCGACATATTGCGCATTCAGCGTATCGAGAAGATTGCCGCGCATCACCCGCATGTTGTAGGCCAGCCCCCCGAAGACGGCGATGGCGACAACCGGCCAGACATGGCTGACCAGATCGACGAATTTGCCCCACGACCAGGGCGCACCGCCGTATTGCGGCGAGAAGAAGCTGCCGATCTCCGACACATCGAAATGAAACACCATGAGATAGACGAGGATCAGCGCCATCAGGAAGCGCGGGATCGTCATGCCGAGGAAGGCGATGGTGGAGAGCAGGTTGTCGACCCAGGAATATTGCCGTGTGGCGGCCCAGATGCCAAAGGCGATGCCAAGTACCGATGCGAAGATGTGGCAGACCAGCGCCAGCGCGATCGTGCGCGGCAGGCGTTCGCCAACCACATCGGCGACCGGCTTGTTGTAATAAAAGCTGTAGCCGAAATCACCGCGGGTGATGATACCGCCGATCCAGTTGAAATATTGAATGACAAGCGGCTTATCGAGCCCGTGTTCGATGCGGTATGCCTGCGCCTGCGCTTCCGCCTGCTCGAAGGACGCCCCGCCCTGGTTCATCAGCTGCGAGCGGATGTAGTCGGCATAGTCGCCGGGCGGCGCCTGAATGATGGCGAAGGTCACCACGCTCAGGATCAACAGCACCGGAATGGCGGACGCCACGCGTATCGTCAGAAATCTCAGCATCGAACGGTCTTCCTCGGTTTGGATTGGCCGTGTGTTGCCGGCCGCGCTTCACGCGCGACCGGTACCGGGTGTGCTCCGGGAGGAGTTCTTCAGGGTCTTGGCATTTTCAGACGAAAGCAGTGTTCGCATTTCCTGGAAATGCTTTAGTTGATCGGCCCGCCCTCGCCCGGCTTGCCGGGAAGCTGCTCAGGGAAGAGTTCATATTTGCCCTGCTTGTCGGCCGCGACCCACAGGCGTTCGCGGATGATGGAATCTTCAGCCCAGTTGAACATGAAGATCGGCGTACCCTGCGGCACATTGGAGAACCGCTTGTTGACGATGAGGGCACCAGGATATTCGGTGAGGCCAATCGTGTAGAGGTTCTGCGTATAGACCTTCTGGTACTGCTTCATCAGCTCGGCCCGCTCGGCATTGTCCTGCGAAGAGATGAACTTGCGCACAATGTCGGCGATGTCCTTCTCGAATGGCATCAGGTCCAGTTCCTTGCCCTCAGGCGAGCGGTGGTTCCAGCTGGTGCGCGGCCCGACAGGCGCCAGTTGCTCGGTATTCTGCACCACGGACGAAAGCTCGGTGGAATTGCGCCGCACCAGCCAGTCAAACTGCCCGCCATAATGGGCCGCATCGCGCTGGTTGGAATCGAGGCTGTTGATGACGACGCGCAGGCCGAGTTTCGCCATCTGGCCAACAAGACCTTCTGCAAGGCTCTTGTCCGTCGCATAACCGTTGTTGACGAGAAGGGTAATCTCGACATTACGGCCGCCAAGCGTTTCCTTGGGGAAATTCAGGAAACCATCGCCGTCGGTGTCTTTCAGGCCAATCGAAGCCAGCGCCGCCTTGGCAGCCTCGAGGTTGAAGGGGTAATAGACCGTCGAAGCGCGATCATAAAAGCTTGTCCCCGACGAAATGCCACCCGGATAGATCGCCGTGAAAGGCCCCTTGACCAGCGAGTCGCCGATCGCCTTGCGATCCAGAGCGGAGGTGACGGCCTGGCGGAAGACCTCGTTACGGTTCAACTCGCGGATGGCCTGTCCGCGCTCATCCGGATTGCCCCAGCCATTGGCGGAAAAATTCATCTGCAGATTATAACCGATGAGCCGCGGCCCAAAGGCAAGGCGGGCTGGCGCATTGGGATCAGCGGCGCGTTTCAGCGAGGCGACGAAATTCTCCGGCTGCTCGAGATTGGAGAAATCGCCCGATCCCGCCACGGCCTGCACGTCGCGGTCCGCCCAGGTGGAGAGCTTGTAATGGACTTCATTGAGATAAGGCAACTGCTGGCCTTTCTCATCCACTTTCCAGTAATAGGGGTTGCGACGCAGAACAATGAGATCATCCGGCCGGTATGACACCGGCACCCATGCGCCCATGACCGGCATGTTCATATACTCAGGCGGGAACGCGTTCTTAAACTGGTTATAGGTGTTCTTCGAGTATTTCGGATGCTGCGGTTTCAGAATATGCGACGGCCCGGGGCAGAAGCTCGGATAGGCCATGGTGTAGAGATATTGCTTCGGGAACGCCGCCTTGAACGTCCATTCGACGGTATAGTCATCGATCTTCTTGAGCGTCGTTCCCTCACCGAAAGCCTCAGGCGATGCGCCACCGCCAAGCGGTGAGACATTGGGATCGATGACGGCGTCTTCCCAATAAAACATCACGTCATCGGCGTTAAAGGGCTCGCCGTCGGACCACTTGGCACCCTTGACGAGATGCATCGTTAACTTGTGGCCATCTTCCGACCATTCCCAGCTGTTCGCCAGATTGGGCAGCGGCTCGGTATCCTTGGCATCCACCTGGAACAGCGGGGCGGTGCGCGTCAGGCATTCGGAAAGGGCGATATCGATGCCGCCCCAGCCCTGACTCTGGCCGGCAATGTAGTTCCAGCCCTCGGGCCTGCCGCCGACGACGTGGCGCATCGTATCGCCGTAAACGCCCATACCGTCTGGCATATTACCGGTCTTGTAGACCAGCGGCTCCTCCGGCAGGCGCTCCTTCAGCGGCGGCAGCTTGCCGGTCTTTTCGAATTTTTCGGTGATCCAGTCGGGTTCACTATAATTTGGAAGCGCCTTGAATTCGAGGATCGAGTCGCGCGCTACATAGTTGATCTTGCCTTCGGCCGGAAATTGCGGCGGCTCGGGCGGCGTCGTGGTCTCGAAGGCATTCGCATTGAGTGCGATCATCGAAACACTTAAGCCCAGTGCCGCGATGATACCGATCCTGCGTTGAAGTAACATCGTTTTTCCTCCCAAATGGCAGCTCTTCGAGCGCCCACCCTCTGTGATCGTTAGACCGGACGGCGAACTCCCTTTCGCCGCCGGCCTGTTTCAATGCTTTTCCTCAGACAGCCTTTTTCAGAGCCGACTTTTCAGCCCGTAGCTCTTCGATGGAACGCACGTTGCGGCGCGCAGCCCCCGCCCAGTCCCGCGTCTTGACGGTTGATTTCGCCAGCCGCTCCTTCGCTGCCGGAACGGCATCGTGATATTGCGGCAACCAGCGCGCCTGAGCGACAACCATCTCGTCCACCATCTGCCAGACCTCCTCCGGCGTGGCGACCGCGCCGACCAGCGGATCATGCAGCACGGCAAGTTTCAAAAGATCGATATCGCCGCTGACTGCCGCATGGACTGACATGCGCTGAACATTGATCGAGGCCATGCAGGTTGCCGCGCAAGCTTCTGGCAGCGTGATGCCCGATACCATGTTGATGCCGAAACGATCGACGAAACCGGGTGACTCGATAATGGCGTCCGCCGGCAGGTTGCTGATGACGCCATTGTTCTTGACGTTGAAATGGCCGCGATAAACGCGCCCCGTCTCCAGCGCTTCGAGGATGTGGCTTGCGTGTTCGTTGGAGCGTTTGGCTGGATCAATCGGCTTGTCTGCCGAGGCGAGAAACTGCGGAAACTCGGTTTCGAACCAGTTGCGTGTTTCGGTGGAGTGGCGAAGATAGCCGCCGGTTTCCCCGTGAATCCAGTCGGACATGTCGATCCAGCGAGCAATCTCTTCTGGCCGCTTCCGATACCAGGGCAGGTATTCGGAGAGATGGCCGTTGCTCTCGGTCGAATAGACGCCGAAACGCTTCAGCACGTCGATGCGCAACTTCTCCTGCTGCGAAAAGACGGGGTGTGCCTCGAAAGCGGCAACCAGTTCTTCCTTGCCGATCTTGCGGCCGTTGAGCCGCAGATCGATGAACCATGTTTGGTGGTTGATGCCGGAGCAGATGTAATCAAGTTCCGCAGGGGATTTCGCACCGAGGATTTCGGCGATCTGTTCCGCGCCGTGCTGAACGCCATGGCAGAGACCGACCGTATCCACCTTGCCATATTCGATGGCTGCCCACGTGTTCATGGCCATGGGGTTCGCGTAGTTCAGGAATTTCGCGCCGGGTGCTGCGACCTCGCGGATATCCTTGCAGAAATCCAGAATGACGGGAATGTTGCGCTGACCGTAGAGAATGCCGCCGGCGCAGATCGTATCGCCCACGCACTGGTCGATGCCGTATTTCAGCGGAATGCGGATGTCATCGGCATAGGCTTCGAGCCCGCCGACACGCACGCAGCTGATAATGTATTTCGCGCCCTCCAGCGCCCGGCGGCGGTCCGTATGGGCGGTCACCTTGACGGGGAAACCATTGGCCTCAACGATCTTGTCGAGGATCGCCCTGATCATATCGAGATTGTGCTGGCTGATATCCGTGAGCGCGACTTCAATATCGCGAAACTCGGGCACACACAGGAGATCAGTGAACAGTTTTTTCGTGAAACCGACGCTGCCTGCGCCAATAATAGCGATTTTGAAACTCATAACGCCACCTCTGTTGCAAATCGAACGGGTGAAACGGGCCGACGGACACTAAAACGGCGCTATAAGAAAATACCCGCGAGAATCCCGGAAAACCGGCTTTCTCGCCATTTTTTCAGCACCAATATCCTGCTGGCTGTCTCCTCGGATCGGGATTATGCTTATAAAGACATGTAGAACCAGAGAAGGATTATGCTTTTATGGGTAATTTTGTGCTGCACGATCTGATCGATCAGGGACCCTGCATGCGCACTGTCTCCCTGCCCCGTGGACGCCAGACACTGCACACCATGCCGACCAGCAGCGGATATGAATTGCGCCGTAGCGGCAATTATGACTGGGATGGTCGCAAGCGCGGCCAGACGCCGTTTACCGTCCTGCAATACTGCATCAGCGGCCAGGGAAATCTGAGGTACGAGAACCGGCATTACGTCATCAGACCCGGGGAAACCCTGCTGTTGCTCATCCCTCACAATCACCGTTACTGGCTGGAAGAGGGCAAGGAATGGGAGTTCTTCTGGATATCCATGAATGGCGAAGAGGCGCTTCGCATCCACCGCAATATTCTTTCTGTCACCGGTCCGGTCCTCAAGCTACAGCCGGAAACGATCGACCACCTTGCAGAATGCTGTTCACGCCTCGTCAACGGTGCGGAAACACCTGGCGCGGCTTCTGCCGTTGCCTATGAAGCGGCGATGACGCTTTATGACGACGTTTTCGGGTCGCACCCCTCCTTCGGCGGTGAATATCGCACCATGCAGCAGGTGCTGAGCTACATCGACAGCCACCTCGGCGAACGCCTTTCCGTCAGCGATCTCGCAGCTGTGGCGGGGCTCAGTCGCGCACATTTCTCCCGCATCTTCACGGCGAGCGAGGGCCTGCCGCCTGCGGAATTCGTTCTTCAGCGACGTCTTCGCCGCGCTGCCAAGCTTTTAACGACAGCAGCCCACATCCCCATCAAGGAAGTTTCGGTCCTTTGCGGTTTCGAGGACCCCAATTATTTCTCCAAGGTTTTCAGACGACTGTACGGCACCAACCCGAGCGAATTCCGCACCACCGGGATGTATGCAAGCGTTCGTCAAGGTTGACGGCAATTCCGACTTGGTTTTGACATGTTTCGAGCGACTAAGGATTGTTGTAGCGCCGTTGATGGAGACCGACCGAGGTGAACAGCAAAATCCGGAGGATTCTGGTCTTCCCCATCCGGGCGATCATCGTTCTCGCGCTGATCCTTGACGGAATTTTCCGTCCGCTCTATCGCCCGGTCATCAGGGTGATATCCCGTATTACAATCATCCAGAAGGTGGAGACCCGGATTGCTAGACTACCGCGTCTTGCCATTCTTCTCTGTCTTGCCGTCCCTTTTGCGATCGCCGAACCGATGAAGATCGTCGGCCTCGTCCTCATCGCCCATGGCGCTCTTAAGTCCGGCGTCGTTATGACGGTACTTGCACATCTCTCGACTTTCCTCATTGTCGAGCGCATCTACCATGCCGGAAAGGAAAAGCTGCTGACCTACGGCTGGCTCGCCTGGATCATGCGCTATGTGCGCTTCGCACGCGCCTTTTACGATCGCGCCAAGGCCTCCTCCCTCAGTTGGATACGGCTCCGCCTCCTGGCGCAGCAGCGGTAACAATCACCGTTTGCGCCGCAACCTCTTCAGAAGATATTCCGCAAGGGTAGTGGATTGGAGCGAAACGAGGATGATGACAATGCCAAGTACAACGCGAGTTTCTGGCACCTCGTCGAAGAGAAAATATCCGACCGCAGTCACAAACAGGATCGACAGATAGCTGACCGGCGCAAGGACGCTTGCATCCGCGATGCGATAGGCCCGCAGGAAGCAATATTGTCCCATCTGCGCCAGCAATCCAATGCCGAGCAACGGAACCCAGTCAAATGACGCAACCGGCCTCCATGTCCAGATTGCCGGAATGGCGGTGATGACGGCGAGGCCCACCGTATAGAACACCATCATGACCGTGGTGTTTTCCCGCCGCAGCGCCCGTGTCTGGATCACCGCAAGGGCGCCGAACACCACCGATATCAGAACAACAATCACGCCCACGCCAAATTCCGCACCGCCCGGCCCAATGACGACGAGCACACCGACAAATGCAAGACAGGCTCCCGCCCAGCGAAAGCGGCCCACACTTTCTCCAAGAAAGGCAACGGCCATCGCCATAGTCACCAATGGCCGGGAAAAGCCAACGGCATTGACTGTCGCAAGCGGCAAGAGGGTAATGGCGATGAAATTGCTGGTGAGCGCGATGGCATTGCAGCAGATGCGAAAAAGATTGCGCCAGGGATATTTGACACGCGCTATCTCTCCCCTGTGTCGCCAGATCAGCGGCAGGATGAACAGCAGACCGATCATCGCCCTGATGAAGACGAGCTGGAAGGCGGGATAGGTGACGCCTTGCGCCTTGACGAGCGCGGTCATACCGCCCGCAACAAGGGTCATGTCCAGCAACAGCCAGCCTATGCCCGCGCGGGTGTCCGTTGCGCGAGGGCCTTGCTGTTCTTCGCTTTGATGGTCGCCATTCACGCCGGTTGCACAAGATTGGCCATGAGGCGGAAAGCGCCAGGCACAAGCTTGTCCATCTGGTGGTGCAGCACGAGGCTGGTATGGGTATGCCTACCCTTGCCGATGACGCCCGAAACCAGCGCACCCTTCAGCGGCTGCTCATCGACATCGTGCATGGCAAGCAATGGCTCGTAGACATCATCCCAGCGCGAGGCGAAATAAAGCCCGCGTTCCTTGTCCCAGCCCCCCCAGTCGACGGCATCAATCCTGTTCGGCCCAGTAAGCAGCGGATGGTCGGGCAAGAGCACCGTTACCTCCGCCTGTGGATCGGTCACACGCCAGCGCAGGGAAGGCTTGCCTATCTCAAGACGCCGGACTGGTGTCGTTTCCGTATTCCACCCGTCAGTCGGCCGGTGATAGAGCGTGACCAGATGACCGCCGTTTTCCACGAAGCGGTGAAGTTTCTCCGTCTCGGCAGCGAGATCTCTGCGGATGCCGAAGGCGAAGATGCCAATAACGATCGTCGTAAAGGACGACAGGTCCCCGCCAAGCGCCTGAGCGTCGAGGTCGGTGACATCGAGGCCCATTCGCGACAGCCAAAGACCGACCCTGTCAGCACCACCACCGACATACCCGATCCGCGCCTTCTCGGGCAGCTTGAGGTCCAGCGAGAGGATTTTCAGAACGGACGGCGCCAAAAACCTTGCCCGACCGATGTGCGGATAAGCGATCGGCGTTATCTGAAAAGCGGGTTGCGCACCGACAAGCGCCTCGATCTGGGCAAGGCCCACCCGGGCCTCGCCGTTACGTTCGGCAATCCAGTCGCCGCCGTTCTTGCGCAGGTTCCAGCCGCCCGTATTCCTGAACGACAGCGACGCATCGGCTCCCTTTATATGCGCCTGAAAGACATGCGCCTCCTGCTCCTGCCCCTGTCCGAGCGGAACGAGAAGAGCGTCCGGCGCAATCGTCAGCGACTGCGCCGGCGTCACGAAAAACGGTTCCTCAAGGTCGAAGGCGGCCGAAACCGTTCTGCCTTCAACCGTTGCGGAAAGCCGCACCGAGGCATGGCCATTGCCGCCCATGGCTTTCCAGTCAGGCTGATACAGCCCGGAAACAGCTGCATCCTGATCCGCGACAAGCTTAAAGACCCGCGTCTCGCCAAGCGACTGGATGGATGACGATACACCTGATGGCAGGACCGGAGTGACCTCGACATCAATGTGATTTGCCTTGTCTGAAAGCTCCACGGAAAGAACTGACGTTCCGCCTGGAACGATCTCCGCCGGCTCGGCGTAGGCCCGCTCGAAAACATCAAGCGCCGTCAGGACGGCGGCATCGATCTGCTCCCGCTTGCGCCTGATCCGATGTCCGTGCAGTTCCCTGAAATCCGCAGTGGCGGATTCGTCCACCGTCTGCAAAAGCGCTGCCGCGGCAAGAAGTGACGCCGTGATCCGCTGCCTGTCGGGAAAGGCCGATATCGCTTCGCTTATCGCCTGCTCCGCCTTGACCAGCGCCCTTGCCAAGTCGGCATCCAGGCCCGGGAACACCGCAAGGTCTGACAACGAAGACGGCAGCCCGTCGAGGATTGAGCGTTCTTCGCCCCCTGCATCACTGCCGAGTTCGAGATGCAGCGGCCAGACCTCCTGCGCCAGCTTAGGCCAATGTCCCATTCCCTGGGAAGCGTGATAATAACGCGACCATTCGCCGATCCGGTCGTATTGCGCGCCAGTCGCCTGCTCCCTGCCGCGAGCATTTACCGTTACGGTTGTCTTCGGCGGCGGCACTTCGTCATCATAGGTGTCACCACCGCCCGACCATGCGGGAAGGTAATATTTCGCCACCTGCCACGGCTTCAGCCCCTCTGCAAGATGTTCAGGATAGGCCGCAGGGTCCGCCGCCAGCGCGATGGCGCTCTTTGCCGCACGCGTCATGGCGCGGTGGTGCCCATGTTGTCCCGGCACATCGAGAAAGGTCGGGATGACGATATCCGGCCGCTCCTTGCGATAGGCGCGCACCAGCCGCTCAACGATGCGCTCCTGCCCCCAGCGGCCAAAGGTCTGGTCGCCATCCTTGGAGAACCCGAAGTCATGAATGAGATCCGCCGGCCCATGGCCGAGCCAGCTGATATCCGCGTCGATGACGCGGGCCGCCTCCTCCAGCTCCCGCGAGCGGATGACGCCGAGCGCGCCAAGCCTTTCCGGCCCCAGCGCATTCTGACCGCCCTCGCCACGGGTCGAGCAGGCGATGATGGTACGCATGCCAAGCTCCATTCGGAAATAGGCAAGCAACCCGTTCTGCTCGTCGTCCGGATGCGCGCCGGTATGCATGACGGTCACGATAGACTTCAGCGCGCTCAGCCTGCGATGCAGGCGTATGAGCCACGGATCGGCCATTTGCCGTTCGATGCGCTCCCGGGGCGTAAGCATGGGCGGTCTCCTCCAATATTCAGCCGGGTGCCTGCGCTGCGGCTCCCATGGATGTCTCAAGTTTTGGCGTGACGATATCGAAAAGCGGCAAGGCGGCAGCGCCGAGGGCAGCAGTCAACTGCCCGGACTTGCCATGGATGACACGCGGAAGTTCCCGCTGCCTGCGACTTGCGACCGAGGTCGGCAAAGGCCCCATCCGCGCAATGATTTCACTGATGATGAGCTCAGGCAGAGCGCCGCCGAGAATGACTGTCTGCGGATCGAGAATATTCTCGAGCATCGCCACCATGGGCGCCAGATGCGCCGCAGCTTCGTCGATCCATTCCCTCACTACGGGATGACCTGCCTCGAACAGGGCCTCCAGATCATCAAGTTCCGTATCTGCAACACCGGCGCATACAAGCTTTTCCTTCAGTACGTAGACTGAGGCATAAGCCTCCAGGCATCCTCTTTGCCCACAGGAAGGACAAGGCCTTCCCCTCGGCGAAACAGTCACATGGCCGATTTCGCCGGCATTCCCGAATGCACCGCGATAGGGCGCACCATCCTGGATGATGCCGAGGCCGATACCGACGCCGAAATAGATCATGCAGAAATTCGGGATCGCCAGACCAGCACCAAACAGCCGTTCCCCGACTGCTGCGGCCGTGGCATCGTTTTCAACCACGACCGGCTGGCCGCAGGCTTCGCCCAGCATCTGCCGGGCATCAATGCCGCCCCAGCCGGAAAGCGTCGTCGGTCCCACCGAAGTCATGCCATCGATCTCGAAGGGGCCGGGCATGACGACCCCGGTGCCGAGCAGCCTGCAGCCTAGATTTTTGGCAACGGCGTCATGCTCGGCGGCAAAGGTATTGAATATAGCATCCGGCGTCGTGTCCAAGAGCGGCGTGATGCGCTGCGTGCGAAGAACACCGGCGAGATCAAGACCGACGGTGACCATGTGGTCTGCGGCGATCTCGACGCCGATCGTTGCCCCGCCGTCAGGATTGACCGCGAACTGGATCGGCGGCTGCCCCCGCCCGGTGCGACGACGGCCCAGTTCCTTCAGCAATTCCTCGCCAACCAGCTCATCGACAATATTGGCAACCGCCTGCGGGGTGAGATGGGTAATCTTGGCAATCTGGGCGCGACCGAGTGAGCCGTGCCGCCGCACGAGGTCGAGAACGACTCGCCTGTTGTGCTCCCGGCTCCGCTCGGGATTTTTTCCGATTGCTACGGGATAATCGTCCACCGTGTGCACCGTCATCTCTTCAACTTCCCGTCTGTTAGAAAATTCATAGCGTCCAATTGGGGATAAGCGCAATATAATAATTCAAGTAAATTATCTTATTGACAAAAGCGCGCCTTCGGAGAACCGTAGAGGCCGACCGGGGTCAGTCTTGTCTGGGCGGAAGAGGAAACTTCGCTGCCGGCAAATCGATGAGCGCGCGCGAAAGCGCGGATAATGGGAACGATCGCTCCGCATCCGGAAGACCGGGCGGAGGAAAAGGAGGCTTACATGCGCAGGGCAACTCTGTTCGCCGGCTTGGTTGCCGGTTTCAGCACATTTGCATTCAACGCCGCGCAGGCGGTTGAAATCGAATATTGGCAATATGTCTTCGACACCCGCGTGAAGGCCATGGATGAGCTGATCGCACAATTCCAGAAGGCCAATCCCGACATCACCGTCAAGCAGGTAACCTTCCCTTATGCCGACTACCAGACACGCGTGATTGCCGCCAATATGTCGGGCAAAGGCCCAGACGTGATGCAGCTGTTCTACGGCTGGCTCGACAAGTTCGCGGCCGGCGGCATTTTGCAGCCACTGCCGACCGATACCTTCCCGCATGACAAGATCGAAAGCGAATTCTTCCCGATCGTCAGCGCCATGAAACGCGGCGACGACTATTATGGTCTGCCGACAGCGGTTCGTTCGCTGGCGCTGTTCTACAACAAGAAGCTATTTACCGAAGCAGGACTCGATCCCGCCAATCCACCGAAGACGCTCGATGAATTCGTCGCCGCCGCGCAAAAGATCGCCAAGCACGATGCCGCCGGCAATCTCACCGTCGCCGGTTCCACGCTCGATATGGGCGGTCAGGATCACCAGTGGTGGCGTGAAGTGCTCATTCGCCAATATGGCGGCGAGCCCTATACCGACAACGACCAGAAGGTAGCTTATAACAGCGAGCCGGGCATCCAGGCGCTGAAATTCTACACCAGCCTGCAGCTTGAAAAGAAGATCGGCCAGGCGGGTTTCATGGATGAAGGCCAGGCCGCCTTCCGCGCCGGCAAGGCCGGCATGACCATCGACGGCACGTTCCGGCTGGGCTCATTCCGCACCATCAAGGATTTCGAATGGGGCGTGACCGAGCTTCCCACCAATGACAAGAATATCCGCTCCAACTATGCGAGCTACTTCGCCAATGGCATCAGCGCCAAGACCACGGGTGAAGAGCTGGAGGCCTCCAAGAAGTTCCTCGCCTATATCTCTTCCCCGGAAGCCATGGCGATCTGGCTGAAGACGGTGGGTGAACTGCCGGCACGCCGCTCTGCGGCCCTGACCGAAGAAAACCTGAAGGACCCTATCTACGCGCCGTTCCTGAAGGGGCTGGAATACGCCCATACGACGCTGTTCATGGATGAAGCCGCCCAGCGGCAGAATGCCATCGACATGACCAACCGTGTGCTTCTCGAAGGCCAGTCGGTTGAAGATTCCATCAAGCAGGCCGCCGAGGCCGAGCAGGAAATCATCGACGCGGCGAAACCCTGAAAACCGCAGGTCCAACAATGACAGCGATCGATCAACAGGGGGCGGCATCCGGCCGCCCCGGCGGCTCCTTCGGAGATCGCCTTTCCATGCGCACCAAGCGGCTTTTGTGGATCTGGAGTTTTCTGGCGATCCCGATCCTGTTTTATAGCGTCATCCGGTTTTACCCGACACTGCAGGCCTTCTACCTGTCCTTCACCAACTGGGACCTGCTGCGGCCGGCTAAGTTCATCGGCACAGCCAATTACGTCAAGCTCTTCAAGGACCCGCAATTCTGGAAGGTTTTCAAGAACACCTTCACCTATCTCATCGTCGGCACGCCGATAAGCCTCGTGCTCGCCTTCGTCATCGCCTTTTATCTTGATCGGGTGCGCATTCTGCACAGCTTCATCCGAGCGCTCTATTTCCTGCCCTACCTGACAACCGCAGCGGCGATGGCCTGGGTGTGGCGCTGGTTCTATCAGCCGCCGCCCATCGGCATCATCAATGACGTGCTCGGCATGATCGGCATTCCCCAGCAACCGTTTATCCGCTCCACCGATCAGGCGCTTTATTCGGTCATGGTAACCGCCATCTGGGCGGGGCTCGGTTTCCAGATCATCATCTTCATGGCCGGCTTGCGCGCCATTCCCACGACATTCTACGAAGCCGCTCGGATAGACGGGCTGGGTGAATGGGCAATCCTGCGCAAGATCACGCTGCCGCTTCTGAAACCCACCACGGTTTTCCTTGTCGTATTTTCATCGATCGGTTTCCTGCGGATTTTCGACCAGGTCTATAACATGACCACCAATGATCCGGGTGGCCCGCTAGGCTCCACCAAACCGCTGGTGCTGATGATCTACCAGACCGCTTTCAATTCCTATGCGATGGGCTATGCGGCCGCGCAGACTGTGGTCCTCTTCACCATTCTTCTTGTCGTATCGCTGATCCAGCTCTGGGTCCTGAGGGAAAAGAAATGAGCGAAACCTCGCCACTCTCCCACGCCCGCATCCGCCCCGGCCGCATCATCGCCTGGACGTTGCTGTTGATCGGCGGTCTGATCATGGTCTCGCCGCTGCTGTTCATGTTCGCGACCTCGTTCAAGACGGCGGATCAGGTCTATGATCTGCGCCTCATTCCCGCTGCACCGACAATCGCAAACTACATGACCGTCATGGCTGATGGCCGTTTCCTGCGCTGGTTCTTCAACTCGACGCTGGTTGCGGTCCTCGTCACCGTCTCCAACTGCTTTTTCGACAGTCTGGTTGGTTATACCTTGGCGAAGTTCGAGTTTCGCGGTCGTTATTTCATCTTCCTCGCCATCCTGTCCACGCTGATGATCCCGACCGAAATGCTCGTCATTCCCTGGTATCTGATGTCGAGCCAGCTGGGCTGGCTCGACAGCTACTGGGGCATCATGTTCCCTGGCATGATGACGGCCTTCGGCACCTTCCTGATGAAGCAGTTCTTCGAGACGGTTCCGAACGACTTTATCGAGGCCGCACGCGTCGACGGGCTGAACGAATTCCAGATCTGGTGGAAAGTCGCCCTGCCGCTTGTGACACCCGCGCTCTCCGCGCTTGCGATCTTCACCTTCCTCGGCAACTGGACAGCCTTTTTCTGGCCGTTGATCGTCACGACAAGCAAGGAGCTCTACACCCTGCCCGTCGGTCTTTCGAGCTTTGCCGTGGAACAGCAGATCCAGTGGGAAATGATCATGACGGGCGCAGCCATTGCGACCATCCCTACCCTCATCGTCTTCATTGTCCTGCAACGCTACATCGTGCGCGGTGTGATGCTGGCGGGACTGAAAGGATAATATCATGGCCGATATCAACCCACGCCAGTCGGATACCAGCAAGTTTCCCGACCCTGTCTACAAGGAAACCGTGCTGCGCCCGCTTTTCGATGGCGCCAAGAACCACCACGTCGACGGGTTTCGCCGCATAGACCGCGCCCACCTTGTCATGCTGCGCGAGACCGGCATTCTCGATGCCGAAACAGCGGCTAAGATCGCCGGCGCACTTGAGGACATCGACAAAACCATCGAGCCCTCCGAGCTCGTCTATACCGGCGAAGTCGAGGATTTTTTCTTCCTGATCGAGAAAGAGCTGAAAGCCCGCATCGGCGTTGATATCGCCGGTCGCCTGCACACGGCCCGTTCGCGCAACGATATCGATCACACCCTGTTCAAGATCGGCCTGAAGGACAAGATTGACACGCTCACCGCCAAGGCGCGTGTTCTGCTGAAAGCGCTGATCGATGCCGCCGAGCGTAACCAATCCACGCTCATCGTGGCCTATACGCATGGGCAGCCGGCCCAGCCCACCACCTTTGGCCATTACCTTTCTGCCGCCATTGAAGTGTTGATTAGGGATATCGACCGTTTTGCGGAGGCGCGCCGCATCGTTGATCTGTCGCCGATGGGCGCCGCCGCCATCACCACCTCGGGCTTTCCCATCGACCGCGCACGCGTTGCCGAATTGCTGGGCTTTGCTGCACCGTTGCGCAATTCCTATTCCTGCATCGCAGCCGTCGACTATACAACGGCAACCTATGGCGCGATCGAGCTGATGTTCCTGCATCTCGGACGGCTCATTCAGGACTTCCAGTTCTGGACGAGTTTTGAGGTCGGCCAGATCTACGTGCCGAATGCGCTGGTGCAGATTTCCTCGATCATGCCGCAAAAGCGAAACCCGGTGCCGATCGAGCATCTGCGCCACCTCGCCAGCCAGACATTTGGGCGGGCGCGCACGGTGCTGGATGTGATGCACAATACGCCCTTCACCGACATGAATGACAGTGAGGGCGAGACGCAGGGCATGGGTTATGAGGCCTTCGCCTCTGCCGGCCGGGTTCTCGATCTGCTTGCCAGCCTCGTTGGCCAGATCAGCATCGATCCCGAAAGGGTTGACCAGAACATCCGCCGATCCTGCATTACCATTACGGAGCTGGCGGATTCGCTTGTCCGCATAGAAGACCTGTCTTTCCGTCAGGCCCATGAAATTGCCGCGAGTGTTGCCAAGAGCGTCGTCGCGCTGAAGGGCGATCTTCCGAACGACGGTTACCAGCCCTTCCTCAAGGCGTTCCACGAGCTGACAGGGCGGCAAACCGGAATCGACGAGAAAAAATTCAGACAGATCGTCTCGCCCGAGCACTTCGTCGCCGTGCGCAGCCGTTTCGGCGGCCCCGCGCCTGAACCCATGCGGCAAGCGATTGCCAGCTATCGCAACACGCTTGCTGCATTCGAGGCGGAAGCACGGCGATCCGCCGATCACGAAGCGGCAAAGGCCGCGGAACTCGCAGAGAAATTCACCGCGCTGACGGGAGCCCGATGATGGCGACAATCGAACTCAATCAACTCGTGAAGCGCTACGGCAAAGTCGAGGCGGTCAAGGGCATTGACCTTGCCATTGAAGACGGAGAATTCGTTGTTTTTGTCGGCCCTTCCGGCTGCGGCAAATCAACCACCCTTAGAATGATCGCCGGGCTGGAAGAAATCTCTGACGGCGCGCTGAAGATCGGTGGCGACATCGTCAATGAGAAGGAACCGAAACAGCGCAACATCGCGATGGTCTTCCAGAACTATGCGATCTATCCGCACATGACGGTTCGCCAGAACATCGGCTTTGGCCTCTACACCTCGAAGCTTGACCGTGAAGAAAAGAACCGCCGCATTGAGGAGGCCGGCCGGGTGCTCGGACTGGAGGCCCTGCTCGACCGGCGGCCGGCGGCCCTGTCAGGCGGTCAGCGGCAGCGTGTCGCCATCGGCCGCGCCATGGTGCGCGATCCTGCCGCCTTCCTGTTCGATGAGCCGCTGTCTAATCTAGACGCCCAGCTGCGCGCTCAGATGCGTATTGAAATCAAGCGCTTGCATCAGCGTCTTAAGACGACAACCGTTTATGTCACCCACGATCAGGTGGAAGCCATGACC
Source organism: Agrobacterium sp. DE0009 (assembly GCF_007680755.1). NCBI lineage: Bacteria > Pseudomonadati > Pseudomonadota > Alphaproteobacteria > Hyphomicrobiales > Rhizobiaceae > Agrobacterium > Agrobacterium sp. DE0009. The sequence goes on along the minus strand of NZ_VEIU01000011.1, from coordinate 61,470 downwards.
ATGGCGGATCGCATCGTGGTGATGAAGGACGGCCACATCCTGCAGGTCGGCACTCCAACGGAGCTTTATGAAACACCCGTCGACATCTTTACCGCACGCTTCATCGGCAGCCCCTCGATGAACCTGCTGCGCGGAACCAGAGCCGGCGACGGCGTCGCGCCGTCCGCAACGGGTGAGCTTCTGATCGGCGTCCGGCCGCATGATCTGCTTGTTGGCGAGTCTGGGTCCGCTCAGGGAACGTTTACCTTGGAAGGAACGGTCACGGCAGTCGAGCCGCTCGGGCCGGAGACGCTTGTTCATCTGGACACCGACAACAGTTCGGTGATCGCCACGGCGAGAAGCAAAACCATTCCGGCCGTCGGCAGCCGGCTGCAATGCCAGGCGGAGCGAGGTTCGCTTTATCTCTTCGACGCCAAGACGGAAAAGCTTCTGGGCCGCGCATGATGTCAACGGAAAAAACTGCCGTCATCAGCGTCGGCCGGATCTATTGTGACCTCATTTTCACCGGTCTTAATGAACTGCCAGTCCTCGGCCGGGAACTGTTTGCCCGGGACATGGAAATTGCAGCCGGCGGCGGAGCCTTCATTGCCGCTGCGCATTTCGCCCATATAGGCCGCCCGGTTGCGCTGCTTGCAAGACTGGGCACCGATACGTTTTCGCGCGATATCGGTGAGAAAATGGCGCAGAGCGGCGTCGATCTGAAGTTTCTGGAACATGCAGCAGATGCCGGACCGCAAGTTACGGTGGCGACTGTGGTTGGTCAGGACCGGGCTTTTTTGACGCGCCGCGCCGGTGCCGCCCGGCCTTCGACGCTGGATGCCGCCTTTGCGTGGGATAACGCCCGGCATCTGCACATCGCCGAATTCGCCACGCTGCATGAGATGCCCGATCTGGTTTCACGCGCCAAGGCAAGCGGATTGTCGGTATCGCTCGATCCAAGCTGGGATGCTTCGCTGATTTACGACAAGGGGCTGCTCAAGGCCTGTGCCGGTGTCGACGTGTTTTTGCCCAATCTCGAAGAGGCGGAAGCAATCACGGGGCATTCTGACCCGGAAAGAGCCATGCACGCCCTGTCAGAGGCCTTTCCCGTCGTGGCGCTGAAAGGCGGCGCGCAAGGCGCGTGGGTATCTTTTCGAAGGGGCTTGCAGCATCTAGCAGCCCAGGAAGTACCCGTGGTCGACACGACCGGCGCCGGCGATGCCTTTAATGCCGGTTTTCTTGATGCCTGGCTTCAAGGCTGGGACGAACAGCAATGCCTCACAGCCGGGGTTGCCGCGGGCAGTCTTGCCGTGCAGGCGGCGGGCGGCGCCCCGAGGGTGTCGACCACCGCTTGACGCACCTTGCCCGCCTCACTCTCCCCGCGGAAAACGCTGGTTTTCTTCCAGCACGTTGAGGTCCATGTGGTTGCGCATGTAGCGTTCCGAAGCCTTTTGCAGGGGTTGGTAGTCCCACGGGTAATAAGCGCCGTTGCGCAGCGCCTTATAGACCACCCAGCGCCGCGCCTGGCTCTCGCGAACAGCAGCGTCGAACACCGGCAACTGCCACCGCCGGCCAATTTCGGCGGAAAGCGATGAGAGCGCGTCGCTGAAAACGGGATCGCCGGCAAGGTTGGTACGCTCTTCGGGATCGGCGTCCAGATCGTAAAGCAGCGGCGGATCGACCTCACAGACGGACAATTTGTATCGGCCGTCCCGGATGGCGACGAGCGGCGAGATCGAGCCTTCGGCCGCATATTCCATCGGCACCGGGCCGCGCCCGCCGGTGCCAGCAGCCAACGGCGCCAGATCCTCACCGTCGGTCCAGCGTTTGAGCGAGGTGATATCAAGCCCTGCCAGACCGCACAATGTCGGCGTGACATCCAGTGTCGAGACCGGCGTGTCGATCAAAGCCGGCTGCCAACCGGGTGCGGCGATCATCAGCGGGACGCGGGCTGAGCCCTCGAAAAAGCACATCTTGAACCAGAGGCCGCGCTCACCCAACATATCGCCATGATCTGACAGGAAGAGGACGATGGTGTCCTCCTCCATCCGCGTCGCCTTCAGGACCCCAAGGATTTCGCCGATCTTCTCGTCGATATAGGAGACGTTGGCGAAGTAACCGCGGCGTGCCCGGCGTATCTGCTCCGGCGAAATGTCGAAGGCCTTGTGGTCACAGGCTTCCAGCAGCCGTTTCGAATGCGGATCCTGCTGATCGAAAGCTATCGCCTTCGACTGAGGATCAAGGGCCGGGCAGTCCTCGTAGAGATCCCAGAATTTCCGCCGCGCAACATAGGGATCGTGCGGATGGGTGAAGCTGACCGTCAGACACCACGGTCGTTCATCAAGTCTACGAGACAGGTCGTAAAGCTTGCGTGTGGCGTGATAGGCCACCTCGTCGTCATATTCCATCTGGTTGGTGATTTCGGCAACGCCTGCACCGGTGACCGAACCGAGATTGTGGTACCACCAGTCGATCCGCTCGCCTGGCTTGGTATAGTCGGGCGTCCAGCCAAAATCCGCGGGATAGATATCGGTCGTCAGACGCTCTTCGAAGCCGTGCAGCTGATCAGGCCCGACGAAGTGCATCTTTCCGGAAAGTCCGGTGTAATAACCCGCCGCGCGCAGATGGTGCGCATAGGTCGGGATGTCGGAGGCAAACTCTGCGGCATTGTCGTAAACGCGGGTACGACTTGGCAATTGCCCGGACATGAACGACGCGCGAGCCGGTGCACAAAGCGGGCTAGCCGTATAGGTATTGGCGAAGCGGACAGAGCGCTCCGCCAAGGCTTTGAGATGCGGCGCATGGAGGAAATCGGCCGGTCCATCGGGAAACAACGTCCCGTTGAACTGGTCGGCCATCAGGATCAGAATATTGGGACGCGGCATTTCCACTTTCCGGCTCAGAGACCAAGCTTGCCCTTAACGGCATCCGCACCCGGTTTGCCATCCAGCGTATTTACGCCCTGCAACCAGCCATCCAACGCTTTGGGATTGGCCTTCAACCAGGCCGCTGCCGCAGCTTTGGAATCTTCGCCGCCGAGAATCGAACCCATCAGCGTATTTTCCATGCCAATATCGAACTTCAGGTTTTTGAAGAGCCCCGCGGCATTGGGGCATTTTTCCGGCCAGCCGGTGCGGGCAAGCGTATAAACCTCTGCACCGCCGAAATTCGGGCCGAAATAGGCGTCACCGCCGGAGAGATAGGCAATATCGATCTTCTCGTTCATCGGATGCGGTGCCCAGGCAAGGAAGACCACAGCCTTCTTGTCCCTGCCGGCCCGTTCCACCTGCGCCAGCATGGCCTGCTCACCAGATTCGACGAGCTCCCAGCCTTTCAGGCCGAAATCATTGGCGTCGATGATCTTCTGGATATTCTGGTTGGCCGGTGCGCCGGGCTCGATGCCGTAGATCTTGCTTTCGAATTCATCGGCATGTTTGGCGAGGTCGGCAAAATCCTTGACGCCTTTTTCCGCCATATAGGCCGGCACGGCGAGCGTGAACTTCGCCCCCTCCAGATTTTTCGTGATAACCTGCGCCGCCTTGGCCGCGTTCAGGTCGTCCACGAAGGATTTTTGCGCCGGCATCCAGTTCCCTAGGAAAACATCAATTTCGCCGTTCTTCATCGCCTGATAGCCGATGGGCACGGAGAGCGTCTTGACGTCGGCTTCATAACCCAGTGCATCGAGCAGTACCGAGGCGACGCCATTGGTTGCGGTAATATCTGTCCAGCCGGGATCGCTGAGACGGATGGTCTTGCAGGCGGCATCGTCGGCAGCCTGAAGCGGGGTTGAGAAGGCTGCCACTGACAGAAACAGACCGGCGGCAATGCGATGCAGATGAGACACTGTTTTCATTGCGGATCCCCTTTATTAGTCCAGTTTATTGAACACCACGTTGCTTTCACCTGTGAAGCGGGTAATTTTCGATGCCTGATATAAAGGAATTTGATGGCAGAGCGACCTCTCGATCTTGGCTGGATGCGCATTTTCACCGAGGTGGCCCGCTGTGGCAGCCTGACGGCCGCGGCAGCATCGATGAGACTGACCCAACCGGCTGTGAGCTATCAGATCCGCAGGCTTGAGGATGAGCTTGGTGTCACTCTTATCCGCCGACGACACCGCGGCATCGAACTGACGGCCGAGGGGCAGCGGCTGTTCGAGGTCGTTTCGCGCAATGTCGATGCCGTCGACCTGGTGGCGCAACAACTTCGCCGCACAAATGAGCGGCAGACCATTCGTCTGCATACCGACTATGCCTTCTCGTCGTTGTGGCTTATCCCGCGGATGCATGGGTTTCGTGCGCTCAACCCCGATATCAATATCCAGATCGTCGCCACGCAGGATCCGCTGGGTCAAGGCAAGCACGATAGCGACGTGATGATCATCTTCGGTACGCGGCAGGAGGCTGGCGAGGGTTCAATCTTGCTGCTTTCGGAAAAAGTTACGCCGGTCTGCTCCCCGGCTCTTCTGTCAGACACACCTGCGCCCGCAACCATCGCGGATTTTTTACAGCGCAAACTCATTCATCTTGAAAACACGTCTCAGGCGCATTGGTTCGACTGGCCCAGCTATTTCAAGCATTTCGGCGCGCACAGGGGAGCAGAGAGCGACGGCAGCGATATCACCTTCAACAATTACACCATGGTGGTGCAGGCAACCATAGGCGAACAGGGTTTCGCGCTCGGCTGGGCCGGGCTCGTCGATCCCCTGCTTGAAGCAGGCGTGCTGGTAATGGCTGGCCCGAGTCTTGAGGCGCCGGGTCGCGGTTACTGGCTCGTTCGGCCGAAAAGCAGCGACAATGCGGTTAAAAAGCTTACGGCATGGCTGATCGACGAGCGGCGGTGACGCCGCTCGCCCCGCACATTTTCCGCTTCAGATGGGATAATGCAAGGGTCCGTCCTGAAGCGTTACCCACCTTAGTTCAGTAAATTCAGCTATACCGGCCGTACCGCCAAAGCGCCCGTAACCCGAGGCCTTGACGCCGCCGAACGGCATTTGCGCCTCATCATGCACGGTCGGCCCGTTGACATGGCAAATACCACTCTCGATCCGCGCGGCAACGGAAAGCGCCCTTGCCTGATCCCTTCCGAAAACCGCCGCCGACAGCCCAAATTCACTCTCGTTGGCGATGCTGATGGCTTCATCGATCGTGCCTGCGCGGATAATCGACACGACTGGACCAAAACTCTCTTCGGAATAAAGGCGCATGGCCGGGGTGACGCCATCGACGGCAATCGCGTCAAGCATGGTGCCTTCACCACCGCCCCCTGCGATCCGTCGCGCGCCTTTGGAGACCGCATCATCCACAAGCGAACGGATGCGCAAAGCTGCTTCACCCGTCACAAGTGAGCCCAGCGGCGTTCTGCCCTCACGCGGATCACCTGCGATAAGACCGCCCGCCTTTTTCGCAAAAGCATCGACAAACTCGTCAGCAATACTATCCAGCACGATAATGCGCTCGGTCGACATGCAGATCTGCCCTTGATTCATGTATGCCCCAAATGCCGCAGCCGCGACCGCCGCATCGATATCCGCATCGTCTAGCACGATGAGCGGCGCCTTCCCCCCAAGTTCAAGCAACGCTGGTTTGAGATGTCGACCTGCCGTTTCCGCGATGACGCGTCCGACGCGCGTGGAGCCAGTAAAGTTGACACGCCTTACTGCCGGATGGGCAATAAGCGCTTCAACGATTTTCGCTGCGTCTTCCGGCGCATTCGAAACGGCATTGAGCACGCCCTTCGGCAGGCCTGCGGACGCAACCGCGTCAATAATCAGAGCATGAGTGCGCGGGCAAAGTTCCGAAGTCTTCATGACAACGGTGTTGCCGCAGGCAAGAGGCGTGGCGATGGAACGCACACCAAGGATGACAGGCGCATTCCAGGGCGCCATGGAGATGACAACGCCGGCGGGTTGGCGCAACGCCATCGCCATGGTGCCCGGACGATTGGACGGAATAACCTCTCCCTTGATCTGAGTGGTGAGACTTGCCGCCTCCACCAGCATGTCACTGGCGAGCATCACATTGAACCCGGCCCAGGCCTCGGTCGCGCCGATCTCCTCCTTCATTGCTTCGATGATAGCGGGGCCCGCCGCGCGCAGCGCGTCTGCCGCAGCTAGAAGATGGCGCCGACGTTCACCGGGCGTTGTCGCGGACCACATAGGAAAGGCGGCTGCGGCTGCATCGGCCGCTTTCGTTGCATCCACGACAGACGCTGCGGCGGCGCTCGTCACGGCTTTACCGGTAACTGGATTGTTACGCTCGAAGCGCTTGTCACTTGCGGCAGCGCAATGATCGCCACCGATAAAAAGATTGACGGTCTGCATATGTCTCCTCCTGCCGGGCCCACCTTCTCCTCAAGGTGTTTATGCCCGCAATACGCAAAGTTTAGCGAGGACATCGCCACAGGAAATGCACTAGTGTGGCTCGTTTTTGTACTTTTGAGAAAAAGATGGCGTCTCCAAATCACAAGTCCGTGGGCGGCCAGCCCACCCTCGCCCGAATATTGAGTTCACCGCTACGGGTAAATGAGGTGAAACTCACGCCGGGGAATGCGCATCTGATCCTGCTCGCATCCGGAAACGCATGCATCACCGGCAACGACGAAGACCTTAACCTGCCGGCACCGGGCTTGGCGTGGTTGCCGGCAGGGCACACCGGTCGCCTTCGGCTGGAAGCGGGAAGCCGGGCGTCACTGCTGTCCATCAACGACATCTGCCTTATGCATGCGGTGGCGAAAGGGACCAGCGCGCTTTCCCCGCGAAACGGTCTCGATCGCGTTTTGACAGAAACGCTTTCGCAGGAACACCATGCGGAGCTCGCAGGTTATCTAAAAACCATTGCGTCCGAAAATCTTCGTCCAACCGCCGCGACACAGACGATCATTATCAATCTTCTTTGCGTAGCTTTAATCCGTATTTGCCAGTGTGCCACATCCGCAATGACAGCGGCTTCCATGCCGTCGAGCATCGCAGAGCGTTTCGTTCTGCTGGTTGCTCAACACAAACGTGACCATTGGAACGTTGAGACTTATGCAAACCACCTTGGCATCAGTCGTGAGCGACTGGGCTCGATCATTAAAGCCGCAACTGGATTGTCGCCGAAGGCTTACATCCACCGCGAATTATTTTCAGAAGCGCGCGAGCTTCTTCTGAACTCTTCCTTTCAAGTATCTGAAATCGCATATCGTTTAGGATTTCGAGATTCGGGTTACTTCAACCGATTTTTCACTCGGATTGAGGGGATATCGCCCGGGCGGTTGAGGCGGGCGGCGTTTCGGTTTCCTGCTGAAGCTGCGCATTCTTTTGCAGCATGGCCTTGACTGCGATCAGCTATCGGCAATGCCATCTGCCTTCGTCAACACGCGATACCTTCCGATTGGCAGCATTATAGGTTTGCCGGAGGTGGGATCCTTGATCACCCGGCTTTCAATACCAAAAACCTCGCGGATATTTTCCTCTGTCAGCACCTCTTCAGACGAGCCATTGACATGCAGCTTTCCGGCGCGCATCGCGACGAGATGATCCGCATAACGCGCCGCAAGGTTGAGGTCATGCAGCACCATGACGATGGTGGTCTGGCGGACCTGATTGAGATCCGTCAAAAGGTCCAGTACCTCAACCTGATGGCTGATATCGAGGAAGGTTGTCGGTTCATCCAAGAGCAATATGTCTGTTTGCTGGGCTAGCGCCATTGCGATCCAGACCCGCTGGCGCTGGCCGCCGGAGAGTTCATCGACAGGGCATTCGGCCAGTTCCACCGTGTCCGTGGCGGCAAGCGCCGCAGCTACCGCCTCATCATCCTGCCTTGACCAGCGGGCGAAGAGGCCATGATGAGGGTGTCGGCCTCGGCTGACGAGATCGGCAACAACGATGCCGTCCGGTGCGATCGGGGATTGCGGCAAAAGGCCCATACGTCTTGCCAAGTCGCGCGCGGGTAGACGATGGATCGACTTCCCATCAAGCAGGACCTGACCAGCGTGCGGCGTGATCAGCCGCGACATGCTGCGCAGGAGGGTGGACTTGCCGCACGCATTGGCCCCGACGATGACGGTGATCTTGCCGCGCGGGACGGTAAGATCCAACCCATCGATAATGAGGTTTTCGCCGTAGCCGGCAGACAGGCCGCTGACAGAGAGGGAGTGGCCGGTCATAACGAGGCTCCGCTGCGGTTCACCCGCACGATTAGGTAAATCAGATAAGGCGCGCCTAGCGCACCGGTCACGACGCCGACCGGGTAGCGGCCCGTCAACAGGAACTGGCCGCAATAGTCACCCACCAGCACCAGCACCGCCCCAATCAGCGCGGCAGGAATGAGCAGTGAGCCATTGTTGCCAATGATACGCGCCGCAATTGGCCCAGCAAGGAAAGCCACAAAGGCTATTGGCCCGCAGACGGCTGTCGCAAAAGCAATCATGCCGACGGCGGCAATGATGACAAGAACTCGGGTTAGTCCGACCGAAACACCGAGCGCCGCAGCCGCATCGTCTCCCAGTCTCAAGGCTTCGAGATCGCGCGCGCGGCTGACAAGCAGGCCGCCGAAAAGGAGGAGCGCGATTGACAGGGGCAGAAGTTGAGCCATCTTCGCACCGTTGACGCTGCCGGTCAGCCAGCGCATCGCCTCCTGGAGCGACCAGGCCGGGGCAACTGAGAGAACATAGGCAATAAAGCTCTCCAGCATGGCTGACACGCCGATGCCAACAAGGATCAATCGAGTACCGGCCGCACCGTTGCGCAGGGCAAGAAGATAAACAACGAGCGCAACGCCGAGACCGGCGATGACAGCGAAGACAGAGACTAGCGGCCCGCTCATCTTGAGGACAACGATGGCAAAGACGGCCGCGGCACTTGCGCCTGAGCTGATGCCAATAATATCCGGACTGGCGAGCGGATTGCGCAGCATGATCTGGAACGCGACGCCCCCGAGTCCGAAGCTCATGCCCGCCAGAAGCGAAAGCAACGCGCGGGGAAGGCGCAGCTGCCCGACGGTGAAGGTAACACCGGGAATTTCCTCCCCTATGAGAACGCGAATGACATCAGTGGGAGATGTGAAGGATTGCCCGACCATCAGCGTGACGGCCGAAGCGGCGATCAGGATCATCGACAGAATGGTGATGACAATGCGACGCCGGCTGTCGCGGGCTCGGCGATTAAGAACGAGGTTTTCGATGATGGGAGCGTGCATGGTCACAGTTCGCGCACCCTCTGGCGTCTGACGATCCAGATGAAGAAGGGCGCGCCGACGAGGGCAGTGACAATCCCGACATCAAGTTCGGAAGGCCGCGCAACCATGCGTCCGACAATATCGGCAGAGATGAGCAGACATGCCCCTCCCAGCGCCGAAAATGGTAGCAACCAGCGGTTATCCACGCCGACCAGCAAGCGGGAAAGATGGGGTACCACTAGCCCGACAAAACCGATTGGTCCGCAAACCGCGGTGGCCGCGCCGCAGAGTAGAATAGCGCCCAACGAGGCGACGGCTCGGGCCAACACGACATTCTCGCCGAGCCCGGCGGCAAGCTCATCTCCCAGCGCGAGAGAGTTCAGCTTGCGCGCCGAAAGCAGGCTGATGATGGAACCGGCGGCCAGAAAGGGCAGCACGGTCTCGATGCGCTCGAAGGTCGCCCCGCCAACACCGCCGATCTGCCAGGATCGGACGCCGCCGGCAATATCGCTGCGCGGCAGGACGACGGCGATAACCAGCGACGAAAAGGCGACGGACGTGGCCGCGCCCGCGAGAGCGAGTTTTAATGGTGTCGCGCCGCCTCGCCCCAAAGAGCCGACGACATAAACGAAAACCGCGGACGCCCCCGCACCGGCAACCGCAGTGATTATGAAGGCCTGCGCCGAGGCAATGTCTAACCAGACGATCCCGATGACGACGGCGAGCGATGCTCCCATGTTCACGCCGAGAATGCCCGGATCGGCAAGCGGATTGCGGGTAACGCCCTGCATGATGGCACCGGACAGCCCAAGTGCTGCCCCACACGTGAGGGCGAGCAGTGTGCGTGGTATTCGTACCGCGACCGCCGCCTCTGCAATAGTGTCCTTGCGACCGCTGAGCCCGCCAAGAATATCCAAGAAAGAAACGTCCCGCGTTCCGATGGCAACGGACAGCGCGCAAAGAAAGGCAAGAAAGGCCAGCGTGGCGCCAAGCCATATCGCGCGAACGCGGCTTGAGCGACTGCCGCGTGGCAGAGCCGTCGCTTTGCCTGGTTCCGATAGGGTCACTGCGATTTTCCCGAGGATTTGCTTGCGGCCTTCGCAAGCAGGTCAGCATAGTCCTTCAAAACCCATGAAATCGAAAGCGGTGTGGGGTTCGAAGCCGTGCCAAGCGGATCGCGGCCAAGCATCACGACGGCATTATTGGAGACAGCAGGCATGCGGGCGAGAAGCGGATCAGCGCGCATGGCATTGAGAAGTGGCTCACTGCCATAGGTAACGAGGATGTCGACATCGTCGAACGCATCGACACTTTCCGCGCTGATGCCGGCTGCAAATTGCCCTGGCTTCGTTGCCTCCGCGACGCTTTTTGGAGAGCCAAGACCAAGATCGGAAAAGAACTTCACCCTGGTGTCGTTCGCCGTATAGAAATTGACGACGCTGAGATTTGTGGCGTCGAGATGAGTGACAAACATCGCCGTCTTGCCCTTCAGCTGCGGGTGGCCAGCAACGACCTGCTCTATCTCGCCCTGAATGCGTTTGATGAGTGCCTCACCCTCCACCGACATGCCAAGGCCGGCGCTGTTCAGCCGGATCGTCTCGCGCCAGTCGGTCGCCCAAGGGGAAACCGGATAAGCAACAACAGGCGCAATCTGGCTCAGCGTATCGTAATCGGACTGGCTGAGGCCGGAATAGGCAGCAAGGATCACATCGGGCTGCGTTGCCGCGACGGCCTCGAAATCGATGCCATCCCCCTCGTCGAACAGAACCGGTGTTCCCGCATTGAGCTCGGCAAGCCGCTTTGTCACCCATGGCAGCAGCCCGTCGCCATCATCATCGCCAAAATTGGCTGCCGCAAAACCGACGGGCACGATGCCAAGCGCCAACGGCACCTCATGGTTCGCCCAGGCGACAGTAGCGATCCGCTGCGGCTTCTTCGCGATCGTTGTCGATCCAAAAGCGTGTTTGATGACCACCGGATAGCTTGTCGCCTCCACCGCCGAGGCCGTGTGAGTTGCGATCACCGACACTAAAAGCACAAGTGCTGGCACGAGGCCGCGGAACGGGTGGGGCATGACGAAGCTTTCACAGATTTAAAAGTAGACTTGAGTTCTCAGCTTCAAATGCTCCCGTCAAGCCCGGGCACGAAATACCGGTGTAGGGGTGGTGAAATTTCCGGGGTTTTTTACAAAACAATAAAAAAATACAATACCGGACTAACATTCTCAAGTTATTGGGCGCGTCGAGAGTGGCCGTGGAAAGCGGCGATCGGGGCATCAAGGTCTGGGGCATACCAATGAATATCAAAACCGTAGGCAGGTATCGCAAAACCGCGCGTCGTCCTTATCGGGACGCGGCGCTGCTAGCCTGCACGGCGCTTGCCGCCACCCTGCCCGGCTCCCTGTCGGCGCAAGATGCGGCCAATACCGACAGTACCACAGTTCTGGAGCGCATCACCATCGACAGCGGCGATAATGACCAAAAGTCAATCGTTGCTACCCGCACGACGAGCGGTAGCAAAATGGCGACGGATATTCTCGACACACCGGCTGCCGTCTCCGTTATCACTGCCAAGGAAATGCAGCAGCGCGGCGTTCAGAGCGTGGAAGAGGCGTTGCAATACACGGCCGGTGTGACTACCGATTTTTATGGCTCAGACGACCGTTTCGACTACTTCAAAATTCGCGGTTTCGATGCCTATACCTATCGCGATGGCCTCACACTCGGCCGGCCTTTCGGTGCGTTGCGCGAAGAGACCTATGCCTATGAGCGTGTGGAAGTGCTGAAGGGCGGAAATTCCACCACGTTCGGCGTGTCGGACCCCGGTGGCTCGGTCAATTATTCCACCAAGGTCCCGAAACGAAGCCGTTTCGGCGAAGCTTATATCACCGGCGGGTCTTATAGCCGCGCCGAGACAGGCTTCGATTTCGGCGACAACATCACCAGCGACGACACTCTGTCCTATCGTCTGACGGGCAAGCTCAGAAATGCCGATGCAGAATATGACTATTCGCGCGACGACGAAAAGTTCTTCATGGGTGGTTTGACATGGCGCCCGACCGACGCCACGAGCTTGACCGTCGTTTATGACCATCTCAACAAGGATGGCGTTCCCGGCGGCGGCGGCCATCCGGTAGGCTCACATTTCGATCGAAGCCGCTTTTTCGGCGAGCCGGACTACAATTATCGCGGCACGAATCGCAATTCGCTAAGCGTGATGTTCGACCACGATTTTGGCTCTGGTCTAACCTTCAGTTCCAATGCGCGTTACAGCAAGGCGAATACCGATTTCGGATACGCCTATATCTCTTCGACGCCAACCAACGGTTCGACTATCGCCAATCGTTCCTATTTCGGCAACGATACCGAGACCGAGAACTTCCTGATCGATACGCGCCTGCAATATGACACGCGGTTTGAAAATGTTGAAAGCCGCAGCCTCGTCGGTGTTTTTTATAATGACTACGAATCCGGAAGCAAAAGCTACTTTGGGGCCGCGCCGGGCATCGATTGGATGAACCCGGTTTACACTGGCGCGCCCTCTTCCGTTCCGCTCTATGCCAGCTCGCTTACTAACCAGAAGACAAAGGCGGTTTACCTGCAGCAGGACCTGACCTTTTTCGACAGGCTCATCGTCAGCGCCGGCCTGCGCAACGACTGGATCGATACGGACCAGACCAACCGCCTGAATAGCACGACAGCGAGCGGCGACATCAGCGAATTGACGAAGCGCATCGGGGTTTCCTACAAGATCACCAGCGAAATCGCACCCTATCTCAGCTATGCCGAGTCGGTGGTGCCGGCCTCCGGGCTAACGGTCGAACCCGAACGCGGCGAGCAAATCGAGCTTGGGATCAAATATAGGCCGGAAGCGTACCCAGCCCTGTTTACCGCCTGTATCTATGACTTGAAGAAGAACAATATCACAGTCACGAGCCCGATCACCAACCTGCCAACCACTATAGGCGAAGTGCGTGTGCGCGGTCTCGATCTCGAAGCAAAGGCGGAGGTGACGGACAATCTCAGCCTGACCGCGGCTTACTCCTATCTCAACGCCGAGATCACCGAAAACGGCACCGGCGGCAACGTCGGCAACCGCCCGCAATTTGTTCCCGAGCATCAGGCCTCGCTGTGGGTCAATTACACGCTCCAGGGTAATGATCACTTCGGAGACACGACCTTCGGTCTTGGTGGCCGCTACACCGGCGCCTATTATTTCGACAATGCCAACAAGGTCGAAACGGCAAGCAGCTTTACCGTTGACGCCGCGCTAAGCTACAAGATCCAGGAAACGGCCTCGTTGGACGTCAATGTCTCCAACATCTTCAATGAAAAACACGTTTCCTATGGCGGGTTTGGCGCTGACTTCTATAACCCGGGACGGGCGTTTTCCGTCACCTTACGAAAGACGTGGTGAGCCGACACGTTCCAAGACATCCTGTGCAGTTTCGGAACAATCAACTTATCCCTGGCCTATTCCCGAGTATGACCGAAAGTGGGATTTCAAACGAGATCGCGAGTAGACGCGATATCAATCCCACTCTCTAAAGCAACAGGTGCAACCGCCGCCACGCGGCGGGCGTGTTGCCCACTGATTGGCGGAAGGCTTTCGTCAGATGTGCCTGATCAGAAAAGCCGAGCTGAGCGGCGATATCGGCGACGGTTAAATCACTCTCCAGCAGAAGTTTCTGGGCGACGTTGATGCGCTGTTGCAATTGCCACTGCAGAGGTGTCTTGCCCGTGGTCTGGCGAAATACGGTCGCGAACCAGCTTTCCGACAGCCCGACAATATCCGCCATTTCGGCGACGGTCACACGGTCGCCGCGCTTTTCTAACTTTGCAAAGAGCTTGTTCAGTTGCGCCTGCGTTAGCCTGCCGTTCACCTGATCCCCCGGAAGGCCAGGAATATCCAACAGACCGGCAACAATGCTGCCGACCAGACTTTCGGCGTAGACCGCATGCTTCGAGGGTTCCGCCAGTTCATCGACGAGCACGCTGGCAAGGGTTTCCACAGACCCAATATCCTGAATCTCGACCGGGCGGCGTAGTGCTGCCATAGCCGCTGAACTACCAATGGAGGGCGCCAGGAAACGCAGCAAACGGTCTTTATGGATATGCAGGTTGAGATGCGAGAAGCGATGGGTGGCGCTGCTGCTCGTCCACATCGGCACTCCAGCAGGGACATAGACAGCCCGTGTCATCGGCCGTGCGTGATCGGTAGATTCGCCGTTGCTGTTGGACATGGTGATGCGGGAGGAGACATCATTGAAAAAAATCATGATGCGTGGGTCGGCTGCGAGATAATAACCCTTCGCCCCATCCTGGCTTTCGGCCTCCCAGAAAGCTCCGACCAGCCCGTCCAACTGCCGCCATTTCACCGGTGCAGTAACACTGATCCCTTCGGTGTGCCAGGTCATGGAATGCCAGAAACTCAATGCGCGTACCGTTCGATTTCGATTATAATCAGCTGGAGTTAAATGAGGGGCACCAAGCGCCCGTGTTTCCACTCCGTCCAATAACATGAGTTAGTTATTCATGTTAATAGCGAAGTTTTTTGTCATGCAAAACATTTGCTGGGCCGCGAGTTCGGAACCTCTGTTGATCGCGACCGTTGAACTCACGAGACGATTTAACAAGGGAGATCATCATGGATAGCAAGAAAGAACCGGGCGACTTCGCCGACAAGAAGCGCGAGGAGCATGGCCGTGGCGTTATCGTTGCGGGACCGGATGCCCACGAAAATGAAAAAAGCGGCAAGACGCCTGCTGGACGTACGGAAAAGTCCTCTCCAGAGCGCGACGTTCCCTCCTCCGATCGCCGATAAACGCGCCGATCCGACAACCTCCGCCGGACGATAAAGCCAATCGCCTGCCGCCGTTGTCTAGTAAGCAAATCAGCTCCATAAAAAGACCTCCCCGATCGCTCGGGGAGGTCTTTGCTTTGGCAGGTTTGATGTCGACTTAGAGCAGGTCGAAACGGTCGGCGTTCATTACTTTCGTCCAAGCAGCAACGAAGTCGTGGACGAATTTCTCCCGGTTGTCGTCCTGTGCATAGACTTCCGCGTAAGCGCGCAGGATCGAGTTGGAGCCGATGACGAGGTCGACACGGGTTGCCGTGTATCTCGTGGCGCCCGTCTTGCGATCACGGATCTCATAGAGATTGCTGCCGGTCGGGACCCAGGAAAAGGCCATATCCGTGAGGGTCGTGAAGAAGTCGGTCGTCAAAGCGCCCCGCTGTTCAGTAAAGACACCGTGCGCCGCCCCGCCATAGTTGGCGCCAATGACGCGAAGACCGCCAATCAGCACCGTCAGTTCCGGTGCGGTAAGACCGAGAAGCTGGGCCCGGTCAAGCAGAAGCTCCTCAGGGCTGACCACATAGTCCTTCTTGATCCAGTTGCGGAATCCGTCAGCCAGGGGCTCAAGCGGCGCGAAGCTATCAGCATCCGTCTGCTCAGCGGTGGCATCGCCACGACCGGGCGCGAAAGGCACAGCGATATCGAAACCGGCAGCCTTGGCTGCCTGTTCAACGCCGTAATTGCCCGCAAGAACGATAACATCGGCGATGCTTGCACCGGCTTCATTGGCAATCTGTTCCAGAACCGACAGCACACGCTGAAGCCGCTCGGGCTCGTTGCCTTCCCAGTCCTTCTGCGGCGCAAGGCGGATGCGCGCGCCATTAGCACCGCCGCGCTTGTCCGACCCGCGGAACGTGCGAGCGCTATCCCATGCAGTCGAAACCAGATCGGCGACGGAAAGGCTGGAAGCGGCGATCTTCGCCTTGACGGCAGCGATATTGTAGCTCGTGGAACCTGCCGGTACCGGATCCTGCCAGATCAGGTCTTCAGCCGGCACATCCGGGCCGAAATAACGGGACTTCGGACCCATGTCGCGGTGGGTCAGCTTGAACCAGGCGCGGGCGAAAACCTCGGAGAAATGTTCCTGATCGTCCTTAAACTTCAGCGCAATCTCGCGGTAGATCGGGTCGACCTTCAAAGCCATGTCGGCATCGGTCATCATCGGGATAGTGCGGATCGAGGCGTCTTCGACATCGACGGGCTTGTCTTCTTCAGCGATGGTGATTGGCGCCCATTGCGATGCGCCAGCCGGGCTGTGCGTCAACGTCCACTCATGCTTGAACAACATGTCGAAAAAGCCGTTGTCCCACTTGGTCGGATGGCTCGTCCACGCGCCTTCGATCCCCGAGACAACGGTGTCACGGCCAACACCGCGCCCCTTGGTGTTCATCCAGCCAAGCCCCTGGAATTCAGGGCCTGCGGCTTCCGGATCGGGGCTGAGGTTTGCAGCGCTACCGTTACCATGAGACTTGCCAATGGTATGACCGCCAGCGGTAAGAGCGACGGTTTCCTCGTCGTTCATGCCCATGCGGGCAAAGGTCTCGCGCATTTGTGCTGCGGTCGCCATAGGATCGGACTTGCCGTTCACGCCTTCCGGGTTGACGTAGATGAGGCCCATCTGCACGGCGGCGAGCGGATTTTCAAGCGTCTCTGGCTTGGTCACGTCGCCGTAACGGCCATCACTCGGCGCCAGCCATTCTTTTTCGTCACCCCAGTAGGTGTCTTTTTCCGGAGCCCAGATATCTTCGCGGCCGAAGGCGAAACCGTAGGTCTTCAGACCTGCAACATCATAGGCAATAGTGCCGGCAAGAGCGATGAGGTCCGCCCAGGAAATCTTGTTGCCGTATTTCTTTTTGATCGGCCAGAGCAGGCGGCGCCCTTTGTCGGTGTTGACATTGTCAGGCCAGGAATTGAGCGGCGCAAAACGCTGGTTTCCGGTGTTGGCGCCACCGCGACCGTCTGTGACGCGATAGGAGCCGGCCGCATGCCAGGTCACGCGCGCCATCATGCCGACATAGCTACCCCAGTCGGCCGGCCACCAGTCCTGACTGTCTGTCATCAGGGCGCGCAGATCGGCTTTGAGTGCCTCGACGTCGAGCGTCTTTAAGGCTTCGCGGTAGTTGAAGGAGCTTCCAAGCGGGTTGGTCTTGGTGTCGTGCTGGTGCAGGATGTCGAGGTTCAGCGCATTCGGCCACCACTCGGTCACCGATTTACCGGAAGCCGTATTGCCTCCATGCATGACGGGACATTTACCAGCCGGTTTAGAAGTTGCGTCCATTTCGCCCTCCGATGGGTTTTACAATTAATCGTAACAGTCAACTCGACACATGCAGCAGCCGCCATCGCCAAGAGGCCTACGCGCTAGTGATCTCTCACAGCTACATCTTCTTTCTGTCACGAAGATGACTAACAGTCGGGTTCCATAATTTCCAATTGTATATTCTAAAGACTCCGATATGCTGAGCTTATGATTTCCCTATCGATGAAACACCTCCGTTATTTCGACTCGTTGGCAAAGATTGGCCATTTCGGGCGCGCAGCGGAAGCGTGCGCCATCTCTCAGCCTGCACTTTCTTTGCAGATCCGGGAACTGGAGGATTTGATCGGTGCGCCGCTTGTCGAGCGTGGCAGCCGCCAGATCAGGCTGACCACCCTTGGTGAAGAATTTGCCGAGCGTACGCGGTCGATCCTGCGTTCTGTGGATGAATTGCAGGATCTGGCGCGCGCCGGTCAGGGCCCGCTCAGCGGTCGGCTGCGGATCGGGGTCATCCCGACGGTCGCGCCCTATCTGTTGCCGCAGGTCATCAAGACGCTGACCCGCCATTATCCGGACTTGGAAGCTCGGCCGCGTGAGGCCGTGACGCAGAAACTTATTGAGGACTTGCTCGAAGCCCGGCTCGACATGGCGATCGTTGCCCTGCCCGTCTCGGAACCGGCGCTCGAGGAGGTTCCGCTGTTTTCGGAAGAATTCATTTTGGTGCGTCCTTCCGAGGACGAGGGAATGCCGGTACCGAGCGCTGACAAGCTGGGCGAAATGCGGCTTTTGCTATTGGAGGAGGGTCATTGTTTCCGCAACCAGGCCCTTTCTTTCTGCAGCACGACAAACGCGCCGCCACGGGTGCTGATGGAAGGCAGTTCGCTCTCGACACTTGTTCAGATGGTTGGTGCCGGAATAGGCGTGACACTCATTCCCCAGATGGCCGTCGATATGGAGACGCGGCAATCCTCCGTATCGGTGTTCCGGCTGGCGGAGCCGCGTCCATCACGCACAATCGGCATGGTGTGGCGCAGGAGCAATCCGCTTTCGGCGCAATTTTCCCATATTGCGGAGATCGTTCGCGACTGTGGTCTGCAGAAAGTTCAGGGCGGAGCCGTCCCTACCCGATGAAGCTCGGCAGAGCGGGGTACACAAAGCCGAGACAACAGGCGATTCTGATCCGCCTCTTTCGGCTGCTGACGATCTAGGTGGAACGGCAGCTTGCGGCTTACAGCTTTCCGCCGCTTTCTCGTTTACTCTTGCCTTTCGGGCGGAAATCGACCAGCAGCGATTTCAGTTCAATATCCCGGACGCGCCTTGCCGCTTCATCGGGGCGTAGCCATTCCGAGACGCGTTGTCCGCGTTCCTTGAAACTGGCGTCAGCCTCAGTCACTTCGATCTGAAACACATCCACCATGCAGGGCACGACATCGCCGTTATCGAGCATCTTCAGATACGTATAGCGGCCGACGGCGTCCTTCCTGACGCGGCCGCGCACGCCCGCCTCTTCCCAAGCTTCGATCGCTGCTGCCTGGTGCGGCTTCTTGCGTTTCATCGGCCAGCCACGCGGAATGATCCACCGTCCGCTGGTCCTGGAGGTGACCAGCAAAATCTCAACGCCCTCGCCATCGGCGGCATAACGGAAGCACAAGGCGGCATATTGCTGCCGAAAAGCGCCGGTGAAGAGCTTTTCGGGAACCGCAGCCAGTTGCTGGAGTAAGGTCAGTGGACGAGCCGGTCGGGATTTGCGGCGCTTCTTTGATGATTTCATATCCGTTGATAGTGCTGATTTTCCGGGTTGCATCAATGCCCCGCGTGGATTTATGACAGTTTTATGACAATCACCCCCAACAACTAATATAGCGCCATTGAGGGCCAATTCGCATGATGAGTATTTTTCGCAAGCTGATGCCGCGCGAGGACCGTTTCTTCGACATGTTCAGCAAACATTCCGAAACCGTCATCAAAGCGGCTGAAGCCCTTGACCAATTGCTGAGCGGGACAGACGTCGACAAGAACTGTGAGCTGATCGTTGCGCTCGAACATCAGGCTGATGACATTACCCGCGATGTGCTTCTTGCCGTCAGACGCAGCTTCATCACGCCATTCGATCGTGGCGACATCAAGGACCTCATCCAGTCGATGGATGATGCCATCGACATGATGCACAAGACCGTCAAGACAATCAGGCTTTTCGAACAGAGCGAGTTCGACCCGCTTATGAAAGAGATGGGCCATGAGATCGTGCGTGCAGCTGGACTGATCGCGGAGGCAATCCCGCTTCTCAACAAGGTCGGTGCGAATGCGCAACGCCTGTCGGCGATCGCCGAAGAGGTGACGCGGGTCGAGGGCCGCTCCGACGATCTCCATGATCAGGGGCTGAAGGATCTCTTCCGCCGCCATGGTGCGACCGGCAATGCGATGGCCTACATGATCGGCAGCGAAATCTATGGCGAACTCGAAAAGGTGGTCGACCGGTTCGAGGATGTGGCCAATGAGATCAGCGGCATCGTGATCGAGAACGTGTGATGGATGTCGCACTCGCCTTGCCGCTGCTTGTCGGCCTCATTGCCATCGCATTGTTCTTCGATTTCCTGAACGGCTTGCACGACGCCGCCAATTCCATCGCCACCATCGTTTCGACGCGCGTGCTGCGGCCGCAATATGCAGTCGCGTGGGCGGCGTTCTTCAATTTCATCGCCTTTCTCTTCTTCGGCCTGCATGTGGCAGAGACCCTCGGCACCGGCATCATCGATCCGGCCATTGTCTCACCGCAAGTCATCTTTGCGGCCCTCATCGGCGCCATCGTCTGGAACATCGTCACCTGGGTTTTCGGCATACCGTCCAGCTCGTCGCATGCCTTGATCGGCGGCCTCGTCGGGGCCGGCCTTGCCAAGGTGGGCTTTAATTCCATCGTCTGGTCAGGCCTATTGAAGACGGTTGGCGCGATCTTCATGTCGCCGGCCATCGGGTTCTTTCTGGCGCTCATTCTCGTACTGGCCGTGTCATGGCTTTTCGTGCGGCAAACGCCGTTTGCCGTCGACAGAACCTTCCGCGTGATGCAGTTCATTTCCGCCTCGCTTTATTCACTCGGCCACGGCGGCAATGATGCCCAGAAAACCATGGGCATCATCGCCGTGCTGCTTTTCAGCCAGGGGCATCTTGGCGAAAGCTTCTATGTCCCGTTCTGGGTGGTGATTTCCTGCCAGTCTGCCATGGCGCTTGGCACACTGTTCGGCGGCTGGCGCATCGTGCATACGATGGGATCGAAGATCACCCGGCTCAACCCGATGCAGGGGTTCTGTGCCGAAACCGGCGGTGCGCTGACCCTGTTCGGCGCCACATGGCTCGGTATCCCTGTTTCGACCACCCACACCATCACCGGCGCGATCGTCGGCGTGGGTGCGGCCCGCCGTGTCTCGGCGGTGCGCTGGGGGCTAGCAGGCAATATCGTTATCGCCTGGGTGGTCACCATGCCAGCGGCGGCACTGATCTCCGCTTCGGTTTACGGACTGACCTCGCTCTTCAGCTGACATGTGACAAGCTTGGAAAGGGCTCCCGGAACAAAAGCTTATCGAGGCTGTTTGATCCGGGAGTTCAAAAAACAGGCGGATTTTCATCATGGCGCGGCAGGTTTTCTGGAAGGGTTATCTCAAACTGTCGCTGGTCACCGCATCGGTTTCGCTGACACCGGCAACGACGGAAAGCAATAAGGTTCGGTTCCACGTTCTCAACCGAAAAACCGGCAACCGCATCGAAAGCCGCTATGTCGATAGCGTCACTCACAAGCCGGTCGCCGCCAAAAACCAGGTAAAGGGTTTTCCCCGCGGCGAAGACGATTACGTTTTGCTGGAAGACGACGAAATCGACGCCGTGGCGCTGGAAAGCACCCGCACCATCGATATCAAGACCTTCGTTCCCAAGGGATCGATCGACTGGATATGGTACGACCGACCTCATTTTCTGCGCCCGGAAGATAAAATCGGCACTGAAGCCTTCAGCGTCATCCGTGAAGCGATGAAGGCGAACGACGTTTACGGCATAGCACGGCTCGTTATTTACCGCCGTGAAAGAGCCGTGCTCCTTGAGCCATCGGGAAAGGGCATTATCCTCTGGACCCTGCATTACGGCGAGGAGGTCAGAGACAGCATCGATGCGCTGGAACCAAAGATGAAGATCGAAAAGCCATTGCTGCAGGCGATGGAAAAACGCATCGGCAAACAGGTGACCGGCTGGAAGCCCACCCTCGTGCAGGACCCTATTCAGAAGAAGATCAAATCTCTTTTGAAGTCAAAGGGCGACGAGGTCTCCTCCTCGAAAAAGAAGAGCAGCAGCAAGCCTAAGACCGGCGGCAATGTCATCAACATCATGGATGCGCTGAAGAAAAGCATCGCCGCCGAAAAGCGAGGCTGAAGTCTGTCCGGCTCTGCATAGCGAGACAGTCATTAGCGCTTAGCGGCCTTTCTTTGGCAGCGGTGCGGCAGCGGCGAAGAAGCCATCCCAGGGGTCTTTCTTCAACTTCGACAGGCGCGCGCCGATGTTGTTGACGGTAAAATAGGCGGGCCCTATGTCGGCGGTCAGTTCCGACCATTCCAATGGCGTCGAGACCGCAGCGCCCGGGCGCGCCCGCGTCGAATAGGCTGCCACCGCCGTATTGCCCCTGCCATTTCGGAGATAATCGATAAAAATGCGGCCCTTGCGTTTCGCTTTCGTGGCCACGGCAAGATATTTATCCGGCTCGGCCTTCGACATCTCCACCGCCATTGCCTTGGCAAAGGCCTTGACCGGCGCCCAGCCCGCCTGCGGCTTCAAAGGTGCGACGACATGGAGGCCCTTCCCACCGGAAGTTTTGACGAAGGCGGCCAAGCCCGCTTCCTCAAAACGCCGCTTCAGCTCGTGCGCCGCCGCGATCACCTCTTCCCACGTGACATCTTCGGCTGGGTCGATGTCCATGGTGATCATATCGGGTTTTTCCCAGTTGGCAGTTGTCGCCCCCCAGGGATGGATTTCGAGCGCCGCCGATTGCACGAGCGCCATCATGCCATCGAAATCAGTGATGCGGATCAGAGGTTCACCGCCTTTATCCTTGGGGTCCTTGATCTGCTCGATGGCTTTATTGATGCCACGCCAGGCATGTTTCTGGAAAAAGCGCTGGCCCCCGATACCCTCTGGGCAACGCAGCAGCGCCAGCGGTCGGTCGACGACAAACGGTGCGATATACCGCCAGACCTGCGCGTAATAATCGGCGAGCCCCTCCTTCGTTACGCCGTCATCCGGCCAATAAAGCCGGTCCGGATGGGTGAACTTGACCGACGATTGCGGCGCCTTGGTATCGGACACGGCTTTCTCCTCGCGTTCGATTTCTCCTGCGGGCTTGTCTTCGCGCAGGCCCCGGAATGAGGCGTGACGCAGATTTCCATCGCCTGACCAAGCGCGAAACTCCACCTCGGCCACCAGTTCCGGCTTCACAAAGTGAAGATCGCGCCGGGCGAGCGCGGTAAGCTTTTCGCCGAAGGGGCTCTCCTTTTGCTGAAGCGGCTTCAGCCGCCCGAACAGCATCTCGGCCATTTCCACCGTGTAACCCGTGCCGACACGACCGACATGTCGCAATTTGCCACTTTCATAGACGCCAAGGGCGAGCGACCCGATTGCCTGGTCCGACGTGGACGAAACCGTATAACCGCCTATGACGAATTCCTGCCGCATCGAGCATTTAGATTTTACCCACTCGCCCTTCCGGCCCGACACATACTTGCTTGTCTTGACCTTGGAGATAACCCCCTCGAGGCTGAGCCTGCACGCGTGGTCGAGAACGAGCCCGCCGCTCTCTTCGAAATGCTGGCTGTAGCGGAGATGGGGGTCGCCGGCCGGCAGCAGTTTTTCGAGCAGGGCTTTTCGCTCAATGAGGGCGGCACCGCGCAGATCGCTGCCATCCAGATACAACAGGTCGAAGGCATAAAAGACGAAGCGATCGCTGCGGCCTTCACTCAGATCCTGTTGCAAGGCGGAAAAGTCGGAAGCGCCACTGTCGCGCTCTACGACTATTTCGCCATCAATGAGGGCAGTCTCAGCCGGCAGCGCTTTAAATGCCGCCGCAACCGCATCACCAAACTTCTCCGTCCAGTCCAGGCCGCTGCGGGTCAGGAATTGAAGTTTGCCATGATCGAGGCGGGCCTGCAGGCGGTAGCCATCAAATTTGATTTCGTGCAGCCACCGGTCTCCCGCGGGCGGCTTTGGTTTCAGCATTGCGAGCGCTGGCTGCACGAAGGCCGGCAAGGCTTGTTTGCGCGCGCCTTTGGGCAGCGCATGCGCCTGTTTTTTACCCGAGGTCGATCCGACAGCCTTCTTTGACACCGGCTTGGAATTCCAGGTATCTTTTGGCTTGGCCGCAACCTCCTCGACGCTTCGCCCGGTCTTTACCGATTCCGGTCGTTCCTCCAGAATATCTGCACCGCCATTATGTCTGGCCTCCGCATCATCACCTTTGATGAGCAGCCAGTTCTCGCGGCTTTCCCCCGGCTTTCCGTGCATACGCACAAGATGCCAGCGGCCTTTCAGCTTCTCGCCTTCAAGTTCGAATTCCAGATGGCCCTTGCGGTAGCCTTTGCGCGCATCACCGATCGGCTGCCAAACGCCACGGTCCCACACGATAACTGTGCCGCCGCCATATTGACCCTTCGGGATGACGCCTTCGAAGTCACCATAGCTGAGAGGATGGTCCTCTACATGCACGGCAAGCCGTTTGTCTTCGGGATCGAGGCTCGGGCCGCGCGTTACCGCCCAGCTCTTCAGCACACCATCCATTTCCAGGCGAAAATCATAGTGCAAACGGCGGGCGTCGTGCTTTTGCACCACGAAGCTTGAACCCTCCTGTCCCGCCTCAGTGCCTTTTGGCTCCGGCGTCTTATCAAAACTGCGTTTGGCGTTATAAGTCTGTAAGCCCATGGATCAGCTCGCTTTCCGGGAAGTCTTACGGCTTCCCGCTGTCGTTTTTTTCCTGCTGCCCTTCTCTTCGCCGGCGCTACGACGCAGCGCCTCTTTAAGATCGATAATGTTGTCTTCCTTGCGCTGTGGCGGCTTTTCGATCTTGCGACCTTCGATCTTGGCTTTCACCAGCTCCGCCAGCGCATCGTTATACCGGTCGCTATAGTCAGCGGGATCGAAGGCTCCAGCCCGCTTTTCGATGATGTGGCTGGCGAGTTCGAGCATCTCATCATCGAATTCGATATCGGGGATGGATTTGAAAACAGACGTTTCGGAACGAACCTCGTAACTGAAATTCAGCGTCGTCGCGACGAGTGCCTTGCCGCTGGGCCGGATGAGCAGCACGCGATTGCGGCGGAAAAGCACCGCTTCACCGAGCGCCGCCACCTTTTCGTCGTCCATTGCTTTTGCAAGAAGCGTCAGCGCTTCCTCCCCGCCCTCGCCGCTTGGAGCCAAATAGTAGGACTTGTCGAAATAGAGCTTGTCGATCTCGTCACAGGGGAGGAAGTGTTTGATGCGGATGACCTTGTCGCTCTCCGGCATCAACTTTGCGATTTCGTCTCCCTCGATAATGATGTGATCACCATTGTCGAGCTCATACCCTTTGACCTGATCGTCGCGAAGAACCGGCTCACCCGTATCGCTATCGACATATTGTCTCTCGACGCGGTGGCCGGTCTTGCGGTTGACGATATTGAAGGCAATTTTCTCGGCAGAGGTCAGCGCGGAATAAAGTCCGACCTCACAGTTGAAATCGGCGAAGGAAATATGTCCCCTCCAGCTGGCTCTACGGTTCATGTCCGCCGTTCCTCCTCCCGTCTGTGCGCCGACGCCTCCCGGCGCCGATCCCCGGCCAGAATGCGTTCGATGGCAGGCAGATCCGCTTCCGCTAGAACCGGCACCGGATCAGATGCCATGGCTTCGAGCACCTCTGGCGAGAGCCCGCCATTGCGAATGACCCACTCCATAGCCTCACGCGTCTGGCGCTCGGCTTTCAGCTGCGCATAAAGCGCCAGTATCAACCGGTCGCGGACATCAAAGCTTTTCAAAGCCCTGTCTGAACGTTCTGCCTGCCGTTTCATGTCGACACCCTCAAAGGTCGTCTAACGACTGCGCGGGACTGCCTCAGGCAATTCCCCTGCCGCCGGTTACGCCATAAACCTCACCATTGATAAAGCTTGCATCCTGCGAGGCGAGCAGAACGTAAACTGGCGCCAATTCCACCGGTTGTCCCGGCCGGCCAAAATCGCTGTCCTTGCCGAAATTTTCCACCTTCTCGTCCGGCTGACCGCCGCTCGGCTGAAGCACGGTCCAGAACGGGCCGGGAGCAACGGCGTTGGCGCGCACACCCTTCTCGATCAGCTGTTTGGCGAGCGCCTTTGTGTACGCAACGATGCCGGCTTTGGTGGTCGCGTAGTCCAGGAGGATCGCGGAGGGTTCATAGGCCTGGATGGAAGCGGTGGTGATGACTGAAGAGCCAGGCTTGAGATGGGGGGTCGCCGCCTGCGCAATCCAGTGCAACGCATAAAGGTTGGTCTTCATGGTGCGGTCGAAATCGTCGGTGGAAAGCTCTGCGATATCTTCACGAAACTGCTGCCTTGCGGCGTTGATCACCAAAATATCGAGGCCGCCAAGATCACCGACTGCTTTCTCTACGAGTTCACGGCACCAGGCCTCGTCGGTGATGTCGCCGGGAAGCGCGACCGCCATGCGGCCTTCCGCCTCGATGAGGGTGACGACTTCTTCTGCATCGGACTCTTCCTCCGGCAGGTAGGATATCGCGACGTCAGCGCCCTCTCTTGCAAAGGCGATGGCGACGGCACGACCAATGCCGGAGTCGCCGCCGGTGATCAAAGCCTTGCGCCCCGTCAGCTTGCCTGTGCCTTTGTAAGTTTTTTCGCCGTGATCTGGAAACGGCGTCATGTTCGTGACGAGACCCGGCATTTCCTGGGTAGGTGTCGAAAAGGGTGGGCGCGGATACTGGCTGCGCGGGTCCTGCGGCTCGAGGCGGTCTGTCATCTCGGTCTCTCCCATCGATAGAGGTTCATCCGAGGCGCGCTGACAACGAGGAAGGACACCCCGCCATGCTGATCGCTGTTTGCGATTGGGCAACCGCAGCATCAACGCGCCACACGCCACCCTAACGATCTGACTTCGCTCTCGTTCCAAAGATTATCGAGACGGGGGTGACGACGGCTTCCTGTCGCCGCCGCCATCTCCATTAAACGGATTGTTGCTTCCGTGCGGCGCTTTTGACAACCTGGGTCGGGGCCACATCCGGCTTTCCGAAAAGATAACCCTGGGCCTGCGCGCAGCCCTCATCGACGACCATGCGATATTGCGCGTCCGTTTCAATCCCCTCTGCCGTTACCGGCAGATCAAGGCTGCGGCCAAGGCCAATAACGGCGCGAACGATCGCACGGGCGTTGTCATCGTCACTCATGGCGGCGATGAAACTGCGGTCAATCTTGATCTTGTCGAAGGGGAAGCTCTGCAGGTTGCTGAGCGACGAGTAACCGGTGCCAAAGTCATCCATGACGATGGCCACACCGAGCGCTTTCAACTGATTGAGAATGATCAGCGTCGTTTTGCGGTCTTTCAGCAATGCCGCTTCGGTAATCTCCAGCTCCAACCTGTTGGGTGAAAGCCCGGTCTGCATCAGTACCGTGCAGACGACATGGCCGAGATTGGCCAGCGAAAACTGCAGCGGCGATACGTTGACCGCGACCTTCAAATGCGGCGCCCACCCGGCTGCCTGACGGCAGGCCTCACGCAGGACCCATTCGCCAAGCGAGATGATGATGCCGCTCTCTTCCGCAATCGGAATAAAGACATCCGGTGGCACGGCCCCGCGTGTCGGGTGCTGCCAGCGCACCAGCGCCTCATAACCGACGACCTGGCCACATTCGACTGACAGGACCGGCTGATAATTCAGCACCAGTTCGTCTCTGTTGATGGCAAGGCGCAAATCCGTTTCGAGTTGGCGGCGCTCGCGCGCTTCCTGATCCATGACGGGATCGTAAAAAGACAAGATGCCTCGCCCGCCCAACTTGGCGCGGTAAAGCGCGAGATCAGCGGCATGCATGATGCTCTCCTGATCGTGTCCATCCCGTGGAAACACGGCGATGCCGATGCTGACGCCGACCGCCGTCGGATCGCTGGCGACATTCATCTTCACCGCGAACATGCCGAGGACCGTCTCGGCCAGCAGACGCGCCTCCTCCGCTCTGGTCTGCCGGGTCGTCAGGATCACGAACTCATCGCCGCCGAGGCGGGCAACCACGTCGCCTAGCCTTGTGCATTCATCGAGAATGGCGGCAACCTTTTTGAGAACGCGGTCGCCTTCGGCATGGCCGAATATATCATTGACGGCCTTGAACCGGTCGAGATCGAGCGCAAGCAAAGCGAACTCATCCTCCTGGCTGCAATTCTCGATCTGCTGGTGAAGGCGGGTCTGGAACATGGTGCGGTTCGCAAGACCGGTGAGAACGTCGTGGCGCGCGAGATATTCGATTTCACGTTGCGCCTGCCGCTTTTCCGTCAGGTCGCGAATGGCCATGACTTCACAAGGGTGGCCGCGATATTCGATCGTACGCACGCTCAGTTCAAAGACCTGCGTCTGCCCGCCCCTTTCGCGGATCGCTTCCACGGGCACATCGCGCGGCAGATAGGCTGGCTCTCCATCCACCGCCTTGAACAAATCGTCAGGGTTGCGACCCACCAGTGATGCTTCGTCCCGCCCAAGGAGCCCCGCAAACCGCGTGTTCAACTCGACGATACGCCCATCGCGGACGACGGCAAGACCATCGAGTGTTGCGTCGACCAGCCCTTTGAGATCGACGAGGTAACGATCAACGAGTGCCGCAATCGCTGTGGTGGCGAGGATGAGGAAGGTGACGCCTGATATAGCTGCGATCATGATCAATCGGGCGACGTTGTCGGGATCCGGACCTGCAACGGACGGATCTGGTATCAGCACTGTGGCCGACATAGCGGTAAAATGCAAAGCGCAGATGCCTAAGATGGCCGCACTCGCCGGCGCGGCAATACGTTTCCAGGAGGAGAGCCGATGGAAGCAGTGAAAGGCGAGAACAAAAACAGCCCAGGCGACCACAAAACCACCGAGCACCGCCCCCCATCGATAGCTTATCGTCGCCGCGACATCCATGCCGGCCATGCCGACGAAATGCATGATGGCAACCGAAAGCGTAATCAGCGTACCGATAACCGCGGCGCGAAAGCGAGCCGTAACTCGTATCATGAGCGCCAGCCAGAAACCAATGACGGCGAGAACGGCCGACAGCGCTGTGAAGGCGAAGTCATAACCGATCGGAACCGCACCTTTGTAAGCAAGCATGGCAACAAAGTGCGTGGCCCAGACACTCAAGCCCCCGGCGAAGGCGGCAACCACCACCCAATAGGGCTTACGGCCAGCCGAACTTTCCTCAGCGCGCAAGAGAAGGTGGAAAAAAGCAAACATGCCGAGCAGGCAGATTATTGCAGAAAGCAGAACGACCAAATGATCGTGCTGGACAGCAACGCATTCCAATACCGTGAACATGATGCACTCTCCCAGCCTCTGAAGAACCGCTCACGGTGGCACTATGGGAGTGCTTTATTTATAAATCTCTAATACAACCATCGATAATTGTTTCAATATTTTTTCGCGTCGGAAAATCGCGCTGAGCCCGGCCCGTCGAAACGGTGTGTTTTCGGCGGGCGGGTCTCAAATGATGGAGCTGATATTCTTATTTCCAGCTTTGATAGTCGGCCGCCGCGCAGCCGAAAGGTGCCGGCCCATCGCCGAAACGCTCCTGCAGTCGGGCGCAGCCCCATTCGTTGAGTGCAGTCGGCAGCATGTTGTTGATATCCATGCCGGGCGAGGTGAATTGCGATGGGGCGCTGGTGACGTACCATAGCCAGTAGCCCATCACCGCAACGAAGATCACGGCTACGATGGCGACGAAGGTAAGCAGCCTGCGCGCCAGCCCCGGCCCCTTCCTCGTCGCCGCAGCTTGGGCCGCTGCTGCTTCCTGAGTTTCACTGACGACGACCGGAGAAAGCGACGCGAGAGCCTCCGCCCTTTCCGCGTCCGTCATCTCGATCTGCGTCAGTTGATCATCGAGCAGGACAGGCAGCGGGCTATTGCCTTGCAGAACCGCGAGCGCCACATCGTGCTTGCCTGTATGGTCGATGACGACGGGAATGCGGCCCCGCTCAAGATAGGCAAAGGACTGACGCTTGGTCTTCGCCTCCCTGACCGTATCCGAAAAAGTGACGAAGAGACGGCTGCGTTTTTCCGCGACGGCCGTCAGGGCGACTGGGATAGCAGTCAACGGCGCCGGACGCCTGAGCCCAAGGCGGACACGCAAAACGCGGATCAGGGTAAATAGCATCGCCAGGGTGCCGAACCCAAGCAGGGCGACAAACACGCCGAGCGTGATGATGCGGTTCCACAGCATATCGAGGCCGAGAGAAATCGTCGCAAGATCCGGATTTTTCGCTGAAATGACCAGGCCGGTTTCATAATCGCCAGAATGGAGGTCAACGAACATCACCTCGACATCCTTTTTGTAACTCATCCCTTCATGGGTGTAGGAAAGATTTGCCTTGCAGGTCGTAAAGATTGCCTTTCGCGTTTTGCAGCTACCGCTGATATCGCCGTTCTCGATCTCAACTGGGTCCTTGCTGATCCGATAATCGCGCATAACGCCCGGCCCTTCTGCAACAAGCATCACGACGAGGATTGCTACAAGCACGGGTACGGAGAAATAATAGGCGGCCGGCACCGAAATGGCGCCACGCTTCAGCGTCAAAGGCCGCGACGGAAGTTTTATTTGTGCAAGGTTCATGGTCGACAACGCATTTCTTGGGAGTAGACGGGCAGAGCCTGCGACTCTCACCAGGTGGAGAAGATTGCTGTCGGTCGGTCTAAACCGATCAACTTCTCGAGAAAACCCCCTGAAATTACGGGATAAAGTTGTAAACTCTTTCCCGGCCTGCTTGTAGGGACCGCAAAGTTTAGGAAGAGCTCAGTGCAGGTGCAGGAATGCTCCTGAGGCCATCCATGAATAAACGGGCGGTCAAGCCGCCCGTCTATTGTTTTAGAGCCTGCTGATGTTGTTCAGTCCTTGGTGACGTTTTCAAGCCGGGTCGTCTGGCTGGGATGGCCTACATAATCCTTGACGCGCGTATTCAGCACGATCGGCTCGAATCTCTCGAACATCGGCAGCACCGCCGGATTCTGCGCAACGAACATCTCCTGCATCTGGGTGTAGATTTCCCCGCGCTTCTTGGCATCAGGCTCGAGCGACGCCTTTGCCGTGAGCGCGGTCAGTTCCGGAATGTCCCAGGCCGAGCGCCAGACAAAATTGCCGGCGTTGTTGGCGGCAAGCGAGTTGTCCGGATTACTGGAGAACTGTTCCATCGAGCCCAAAACATTCGGCATGTAGGCTCCGGTCTGCGGGATGAGCAGATCAAAATCCCGCGCGCGGTGCGCGGCAATCACGTCCGAGCCGTTACCCTGCTGGATATTGACCTTGATACCAATCTGGCTGAGCGTGGCCTGAATGGCAGTGGCAAGGTCGATGCGCGGCGTCTGCGCGATCGTCTTCAGATTGAGCGTGAAACCGTTCTCGTAGCCGGCCTCCTTGAGGAGCGCTTTTCCCTTCTCCACGTCGAGCTTCCAATCCGGGCTCGGAATGGCATACTCGAAATTCTCTGGTACCGGCACCGTGCGCGCCCGCCCGTAGGGACCCATGATGGTTTTTTCCATGCCCTTGTAGTCGATGCCGTAGGCGATCGCTTCGCGGACCTTGGGGTTGGACAGGGGCTCCTTGCCGGCATTCATGGACAGGACGTAAAAACCGCCCGTCGGCACACGCTGGATCTGGAAACCGTCCTTGTTGTTGAAGGTCGCAAGATCCGCAGCCGTCAGCGCGCTGGCGATGTCGATATCGCCGCGCTCCAGCATCAGGCGTTCAACCTGGCTTTCCGGCACATGCCGCACGATGACGCGGCGCATTTTGGGGCTGCCGGCCACATAGTCCTTATTCGCCTCCAGAATGATGATCTCATTCGGCGACCAGCGGTTGAGCGTGAACGGGCCGGAGCCGGCCGAATTCGTTCTCAGCCATGCATTCCCCCAGTCATCATTGACCTCGTGGGACTTCAGTTCCTTGCTGTCGACCACGCTGGCAATGACCATGGCGAGGCGATAGAGCAGCAATTCCGAAGTCGTTTCACCCGAAAGATCGACGCGAACCGTATTTTCATCCGGAGCACTTACCAGCTTGTCGATATTGTCGGCATTATAGCCCACGCGCTTGAGGTTCGCTGCGGCCGCCTGGTTCATCTTCAGAAGGCGGCTGAGCGAATAAACCACATCGGCCGAGGTCACCGGGTTACCGGAGGCGAAATTAGCCTCGCGAAGATGAAAGGTGATGCCTTTCTCATCAGTTTCCCAGCGCTCGGCGAGCTGCGGTGAAACCTTGCCGGAACCGTCCACCGAGATCAGGCGATCATAAAGATTGGCCATGATTTCGTTGGCTTTTGCCTCGGTGGCCTGATGGGGGTCGAGTGACAGCACCTGGGCCAGCGACGTGCCGATAACCAGCTGGTCATTGGGGGTTTTGGCCGCGACGGGCGATCCCTGCACGAGCATAGCGCCAAGAACGGTGGTGAATGCGAGACGGATCAACGTTTTTTTCATACCTGCTCCTCCTACAGATCGGTAATTGATGTTCGGGAAAAGCCGCGACGCAGCGTGGCGTCGCGGGCCAAAACGGTCAAAGATGTTTGTTCTCAAGTGCTTCGATCAAGGCTGCGATGTAGCCGTAGCAGAAGGCGAATGCGACGCCGACGGGATCGCGCCCGGCAATCGTCGGCACATGGTCCGGCATGATCATGTAGCGATAACCGAGTTCGTGATAGAGTTTCAGGGAGTGCACCATGTCCATGTCTCCCTCATCGGGGAAAGTCTCCATGAAGGACAATTTTCCGCCGCTGATGTTGCGGAAGTGGACGTTGAAAATCTTGTCGCGGCTGCCGAACCAGCGGATGATGTCGTCGATCTCTTCGCGCGGATCATCAAGCATCTCGCCGATTGACCCCTGGCAGAAATTCAGGCCGTGATAAGGGCTCTCCCGCATCTGAACGAACTTCTTCAGCCCATCGACTGTTCCGAGCACACGGGTGACGCCCCTGTAGCCCGGCGGTGTATAGGGATCATGGGGATGGCAGGCGAGACGCACCCTGTTGCTTTCAGCAACCGGCACGACGCGTTCGAGGAAGTAGTCGATGCGTTCCCAGTTCTCGTCTTGGGACAGAACGCCGGCGAGGCCCGGGGCGGCATCGTGGTCTGCCTTGTCCCAGCGCCAAGCCTCGTTGAGAGAACCGCCACGGCCGCGCTCCATCTCCGTGCGCGGAATGCCAATGAGGTTGAGATTGTATTTCGCGGCAGGAATTCCAGCCCTCGCGATATTTTCGATCATCGTGCAGACGGCATCGATCTGCCGGTCACGATCTGGACCGGCAAGCAGGATATCGGGATACGACGCCTGCTCGATGGGCCGGGACGGCAACGGCAGTTGCACCATATCAAGGAAAAGGCCAAAGCTTTCGACCTTGTCACGGTGGCGCTCGAAATCCTCGAAAGTCCAGCTCGCGGGTGCTCCGGGCGGATCCGCGCTGATGTTTTTGACGCCGAGCTGCGCCCAGACCTTGTAATCCTCATCATCGCGCGCAGCAACCTGGGTGCCGACATACATCGATTCTCTCCTCTCTCCATGCAAGTCATCATATGACATCGCATGAAATAAGATGAGTGTCGAGATGCTATTGCGCCTCCGAGAGCAGCCTGTATCGCCGTTGGCTTGCCAGCATGTGTTCACGCATGGCTTTTCGGGCTGCATCGGGATCCTGCTCGACGATGGCGCGCAGGATTGCCTCGTGCTCGGCCTGGACTTTGCGAAGATAATTCGCGTCGCCGGTTTCAGGCAGCGTTGGGAACTGCCCACGTGGTATCGAGCGTGAACCGAACTGGCGCAATGCCTCCAGATAGAAGCGGTTATTGGTCGCGGTCGCGATGGCCGAATGGAATTCGTAATCCGCATCGACAGTCGATTCGCCAGCGTCGATGGCACGGGCCATTTTCCGGTGCGCCGCCGAGATTGCCGCTTCCTGCTGGGCCGTCCGGCGATAGGCCGCGATCGCCGCCGCCTCCCCTTCCGTTGCCAGGCGGAACTCCAGCATTTCCAGCGTCTCGGCAATGGTGCCAACTTCAGACTGCGTCAGCTTCACGCCGGCCCATTCACTGTCGCTACTGACAAAAACCCCCTTGCCCTGGATAGGGACGACGTAACCGGCGGAACGCAAATCGGCAATCGCTTCGCGGACCACGGTCCGGCTCACGCCATAAGCGCGTTCCAATTGCGGCTCCGTGGGAAGCTGGTCGCCATTTTTCAGTTTTCCACTGCGAATTTCTGCGCTGAGATTATCGATGATCTGTTGCGCCCGCCTCTCCCGCGGCCTCGCTTTGTCGCCAATCATGCCAGTCTTCCCTCTTGCAGAATACGAATCCCTTCGCTACTCATATTATGACATTGCGGCACGTCATATGTTTTCATGTTAACTCAGGGAGGGGTTGGGATGAAGTACCATCAAGAGTTTTTACAAAAGAGAATTGCGCGTCTGCGGCGAGCAGCGGGCAAAGGGCCGGCCGCTGACGGATTTCTCTCAAGAAAGTGCGGCCACCTATGACGGAGATTTCACTGCGCGGGCTTGGACATCGTTTTCTGCAACTGATCGTCAGCCTCTTCATCCTGCTCTGCATCACCTTCATCATAGGCCGTGTGATGCCGACCGATCCGGTCGGAGCAATCGTCGGCGAGCTTGCCGATCCAAAAGCCTATGAGGCCATGAGGGCGCGGCTTGGCCTTGATCTGCCACTTTATCAGCAGTTCTTCATTTACTTGCGTGGTCTGCTGCATGGGGATTTCGGTATCGCGATCCTGACGGGCAATCCCGTGACGCGCGATCTGGCGCAGGCCTTCCCCGCAACCTTCGAACTCGCGACGCTGGCGATCATCATCTCGACGATCATCGGCGTTCCCCTCGGTCTTGCCGCAGCCCTGTTTCGCGATACGTTCATCGACAAGTTCGCGCGTGTCTTTGCGCTGGTTGGACATTCGATACCTGTCTTCTGGTTCGGCATTGTCGGGCTCGTCATTTTTTATGCCAGTCTCAATCTTGTCGGAGGGCCCGGCCGGGTGGACGTGTTCTACGAGGGTCTTGTGGAACCCAGAACCGGCCTGATGCTGGTCGACAGCCTGCTTGCGGGCGAGACGGAAATCTTCTGGAACGCGCTCGGGCATATCATCCTGCCGGCCGTCATCCTTGCCTATATGGCCATGGCCTATATCACCCGCATGACGAGGGCCTTCACCCTCGAACAGCTGAGCCAGGACTATGTCATCGCGGCGCGGGCAAAAGGTGTCAGTCCCGCACGCACGATAACACGCCATGTACTGCCCAATATCGCCGTGCAGCTCATCACCGTTCTGGCAATTTCCTACGGCAATCTGCTGGAAGGCGCCGTGGTGACCGAGATCGTCTTTTCCTGGCCGGGCATCGGCCAATACATGACCAATGCGCTGCTCATCGGCGACATGAATGCAATCCTCGCCGCCACGATCGTCATCGGCTTCATATTCATGTTGCTCAACTTCCTCGCCGATCTGGCCTACACCACGCTTGATCCCCGCACACGGGAGGCCGCACGATGACCGATATCGCGCAAAACAATACCGTTGATCGCCCCGGCGTCCTGTCGCGCCTGTCGACCACAACCGTGCGGACACTTAGAAAGCTCGCAGACGAGCCACTTGGGATGTTCGGCTTCGCCATTCTGGCGGTTCTGGTTCTGGTCGCCATTTTCGCTCCGCTCATTGCGCCTTACGATCCTGCTCGTCAGGCGCTTGAAAACGCGCTTCAGCCGCCAAGCTGGGCGCATCTGGCAGGAACCGACGAATTTGGCCGCGATATTTTCAGCCGGCTCGTCTACGGCACCCGCATCACCATCCAGACCGTCCTGTCGGTCTCGGTCATCGTTGGTCCGATCGGCCTTGCGATTGGCGTCATGGCGGGTTTCTTCGGCGGGCGCACCGATGCCATCTTAATGCGCGCGACCGATATCGTCCTCTCCTTCCCCTCGCTCGTGCTCGCACTTGCCTTTGCAGCTGCGATGGGAGCCGGTCTCGGAACAGCGATCATCGCGATCTCGCTGACGGCGTGGCCACCGATTGCGCGTCTCGCCCGCGCGGAAGCACTGGTGGTGCGAAACACCGATTATGTGGCCGCCGCCCGCCTCTACGGTGCCTCGCCGCTGCGCATCCTGTTTCTCTATATCGCGCCGATGTGCATTCCCTCGGTCATCGTTCGCCTCACGCTGAACATGGCGGGCATCATCCTGACGGCTGCTTCGCTCGGTTTTCTCGGCCTTGGGGCGCAACCGCCGCTGCCTGAATGGGGTGCGATGATCTCCAGCGGCCGCAAATTCATGCTCGATTACTGGTGGGTCGCCGTCATGCCCGGCATTGCCATCCTGCTGACGAGCCTTGCCTTCAACATCGCCGGCGATACGCTGCGCGACCTTCTGGATCCGCGTCATGCCCGTTCCTGACAGCACTACCATACTCTCGGTACGCGACCTCAATGTCCGTTTTGGGCGCAAGGCCATTTCCGCCGTTTCCAACGTCAATTTCGACGTTGGCCGCGAAAGGGTCGGTATCGTCGGTGAATCCGGTTCCGGAAAATCCACCACCGGCCGGGCCGCGATGCGCCTTTTGCCGAAGAACGCGACAGTGACGGCGGAGAAAATGGATTTTCTTGGCGAACCGCTGCTCACAAAACCCGAACGGCAGATGGGCGCGATCCGCGGCAGCGAGATGGCGCTGATCATGCAGGACCCGCGTTATTCGCTGAACCCGGTGCTGCCCATCGGCAAACAGGTGGCGGAAGCCGCCGAACTGCATCTGGCGCTTACCGGTCAGGCGGCAAGGGCTGCTGCGCGCGACATGCTGCTGCGCGTGCGTATCAACGATCCCGACCGCGTCATGGCGCTTTATCCGCACCAGATATCGGGCGGCATGGGGCAGCGGGTGATGATCGCCATGATGCTGCTCGCCAAGCCGAAACTTGTCATCGCCGACGAACCCACCTCGGCCCTCGATGTCAGCGTGCGCAAGGATGTACTTCTGCTTCTGGACGAGATGGTGCGCGAGAACAATTCGGGCCTGATCCTCATCAGCCACGACATCCGCATGGTGGCTGCCTTCTGCGAACGCGTGCTGGTCATGTATGGCGGGCGCGTCGTGGAAACGCTGACGAAGCTTGAAGATGCGCGGCATCCCTATACGCGCGGCCTGATCGCGGCCATGCCCGATCCCCGCAATCCGGTCAGGCGCCTCAAGGTGTTGGATCGTCAGGCAATCGATGCGGAGGTGATGCGATGATCACGGTAGACAAGCTCGACGTCGTCTACGGCGCCAAGGAAAAACGTAACCACGTCGTACGCGGCGTCAGCCTTACGGTCAACAAAGGCGAAACCCTCGGAATTGTCGGCGAAAGCGGCTGCGGCAAATCGACCTTGCTGCGCTCGCTGGCGGGGCTGGAAGCCGGCTGGACCGGCTCGATAAGCTTTAATGGAAAACCGGTCGGCAAGACCCGCAGCCGCGACGAACTGAAACTGGCCCAGATGGTGTTTCAGGATCCCTACGGTTCGCTGCATCCTCGCCACCGCATCGGTCGGGCACTTGCCGAGCCCATCCGCGCCATGGGGCTTGGCGACGGCTGGTCGAAGGTTCCCGCCGCCCTGCAACAGGTTGGCCTGCCTGCGCATTTTGCCGAGCGCTTCCCGCATGAACTTTCCGGCGGTCAGCGCCAGCGCGTGGCAATCGCCCGCGCGCTGATCCTCGAACCACCGATCCTGCTGCTCGACGAGCCGACATCCGCGCTCGACGTTTCCATCCAGGCCGAAATCCTCAACCTTCTTGCCGACCAGCGCGAAGAACGCGATCTGACCTTTGTTCTCGTCAGTCACGATCTGGCTGTCATCGCCCATATGTGTGACCGCGTGCTGGTGATGCAGAACGGCGTTTTTGTGGATGAGCTGACCAAGGCCGACCTTGAAGCCGGCGTTACCCATGCCGCCTATTCAGGCGAGCTGTTCGAAA
This sequence comes from Agrobacterium sp. DE0009, assembly GCF_007680755.1. NCBI lineage: Bacteria > Pseudomonadati > Pseudomonadota > Alphaproteobacteria > Hyphomicrobiales > Rhizobiaceae > Agrobacterium > Agrobacterium sp. DE0009. The sequence continues at coordinate 24,007 of NZ_VEIU01000011.1, read as the reverse complement.
GCAGCTTTCTTTGAAATGACCGGCCGCGGAGATGGCAATGCCGCGGCCGGACCTGTCTGGACGCTCGCCGGGTCTCAGTTCAGCCGATTGCCGTTTTCGTCCGAAAACAGATGAATGCCGTCCAAAGACGGGGATATCCTTATCTCCTCGCCGACCGCCTGGCCTATGCGTTCGCGGAAAACGCCGAGCACCCGCGAACCACCCAGGGTCATGGTGACCTGCGTTTCCGATCCCAGCGGTTCGACGAGCAGGATCTCGGCCGGTACGCCCGAGGGATCAAGGGCGAGGTGCTCGGGCCGGATGCCATAAGTCGCCCCTTTTCCCGCAAGAGCGGCGGCAGCTGCCGGCAATGGCAAGACCACACCGCCCGTTTCAAAACCGGCTTGCGATATCACGCCGGGCAGAAAATTCATGGAAGGTGAGCCTATGAAGCCGGCAACGAACTGGTTTGCCGGACGGTCGTAAAGGTCGAGCGGCGTGCCGACCTGTTCGACACGGCCGCCGTTCAGCACGACCACCCTGTCAGCCATCGTCATCGCCTCCACCTGGTCATGCGTCACATAGATGGTGGTGGTCCTGAGTTTCTGATGCAAGGCCTTGATCTCGCCACGCATCACGACGCGCAGTTTGGCATCAAGGTTTGAGAGGGGCTCGTCGAACAGGAACACCTGCGGATTGCGAACGATGGCGCGACCCATTGCAACACGCTGGCGCTGACCGCCAGAGAGCTGGCGGGGATAACGGTCGAGCAATGCGGTGAGACCAAGGATCTCCGCCGCCCAGTTCACCTTCTCGGCGATTTCCTGTTTGCTTGAGCCGCGATGCTCCAGCGAAAAGCCCATATTGGTTGCGACCGTCATATGCGGATAAAGTGCGTATGACTGGAACACCATGGCGATGTCGCGGTCCTTGGGATCGAGATCGTTCACGATCCGCTCGCCGATCTTGAGTTCACCACCCGTGATCGTTTCGAGACCGGCGACCATCCGCAGCAGGGTCGACTTGCCGCAGCCGGAGGGTCCGACGAGGACGACAAATTCGCCATCCCCGATATCGAGATCGACGCCGTGAATGGTTTTTACCGCGCCATAGCTTTTGCGGATGTCGGACAGGGTTACGTTAGCCATCGATTAAATCCGGTTCTTTAGCCCTTAAGGCCGGTATGGGCGAGGCCTTCGACGAACTGCTTCTGGGCAATCACGAAGACGATGAGCACGGGCAGCGCCGTCAGCGTCGCTGCGGCAAGCTGGATATTCCACATCGGTCCGCCATAGGCGTCGGTATATTGGGTCAGCGCCTGCGGCAGCGTGAACATCTCTGCGCTGGAGAGAAAGACGATGGGCTCAAGGAACAGGTTCCAGGAGTGCAGGAAGGTGAAGATCGCGACCGAGGCCAGCGCCGGTTTTGCCAGCGGCAGCGCGATCTTGCGGAATATCTTGAAGCGCCCGAGACCATCGACACGCGCCGCCTCCTCGAGCTCGGCGGGCAGCGTCACGAAGAACTGCCGCATGACGAAAGTGGCAAAGACACTGGGCGCACCGAAGATCGGCACAAGAATGAGTGGCCAGTGTGTGTTGACCATGCCCGCCTTCAGAAACATCTGAAACAGCGGCACGATCGTTACTTCCGACGGAATGAGCAGGCCAAGCAGCACGACCATGAAAATGAGATTTGCGCCCGGAAACCGGATCCGCGCAAATGCATAACCTGCCATGGACGATATGATCATCGTTCCTGCCGTCACGACAGCTGCGATATAGGCGGAATTCCAGTATTGCCGCACGAAAGGCTGCAACTCGAAGACCTTGGAATAGCTCGTCCAGTCCTGGTTTTGCGGGAAGAATTGCGGCGGGAAGGCGAAGATATCACTGATCGGCTTGATCGATGACGTCACCATCCACCAGGTCGGAAAAACGAACGGGATCAGGAGCACGCACAACACCCCGTAAAGAGCGACCTGCATGCGTGGGGAAAGGTCAGCTTTCATAAAAGACGATCCTCTTGCGCATCTGCCACTGGGCGAAGGTCAGTACGGCGACGATCACAAACAGCAGGATGGACAGCGTCGAGCCGTAGCCAAAGAAATGAAACTGGAAGGCCTGCTGATAGAGGTAATAGACCAGCACCGTGGTCGAGAGACCCGGCCCCCCCTGGGTCAGAACTGCGATCTGCGCAAAAACCTGCAGCGAGCCAACAATCGTAATGATCGAGGTTAACAGGATCGTCGGGCTGATCAGCGGCAGGGTAATGCGACGAAACTGCTTGAAGGCGGGCGCGCCATCGATGCGGGCGGCTTCGTAAAGTTCTTTCGGCACACCCTGAAGTGCTGCCAGAAACAGGATCATGTTAAGCCCGACATTCTTGAAGACCTGCACGACGATGACTGAAATCATCGCGGTCGTTTCCTCGCGCAGCCAGTTGGGGCCTTCGATGCCGACCATCAGCAACATGCCGTTGATGCCGCCATTTTTCTGCAACAGGAACCCCCAGACGATAGTCCAGGCAACCAGCGAAACGACGACAGGCGAGAAAAACAGCGTCCGGAATATCGCGATGCCAGCCAGTTTCTGGTTCAGCAATACGGCCAGAAGCAGCGCCAGTGACAGGTTGAACACGACGAGCCCGGCCGAAAAAATCGCCGTCGCGCCAAGGACGTCGCGAAGATTGTCGTCCTCGACCAACATCCGGTAGTTCTGCGCACCCGTATAGGTGAAGGTGTTGGCGAGCACATTCCATTCATGCAGCGAATACCAGAACACCAGCCCGAGCGGGATCAGAACGAAGATGACGATACCGATCAGCTGCGGGGCGATGAACAGGAAGCCCGCAAGACTGTCGCGCCGCGCGATGGTCCAGAACGCCGGGGCCGGACGCTCCTGAGTACGGGCAATATCCTGCGCGACAGCCATGGTTTTCTCCTCAGCGCTTCAAGAGCGGCCCGATCTGGCCGCAGATTTTTTGAAGCGCACCGGCCACATCAGCCTGCGGCCGCCAGACGGCGTCGAGGTTCGAACGCACGATCTGCTGGATCTGCGCGAAACCGGTGTGGCCGGGCATGACCTTGCCGGTCGAGATGCCGGAGATGACAACCTTTTCGATCTGCTCCTCGCTGAGCAGCGGGTTCGTCTTTTTCAGCACCTGCGCATTCAGCAAAGACTTGCGCGCTGAAGGGAAGAACTGGCTGAGTTTGGCGGAATTTTCCGGATTGGTCATGTAAGCCACGAATTGCGCCGCGGTCTCGGCATTCTTGCCTGATTGCATGACGCCGATACCCGCCTGGCCGATCAGCGCATAATCGCCGGCAGGGCCCTTCGGAAGAGGCACGAGGTCCCAGGCAAATGGCTTGTCCTTCGGCAGAAGCGAGGCGCGGCTGATCTGCGTAATCGTCATCGCCGCATTGCCAGCGAAGAAATCGACCGTCTCGCCGGGGCCCGGAATGGCCTTCTTGTCGAAGATGGCGTCGTGGATGAACGAAATAGCATCCGCCATCGGCTTTTCCGCCATGGTGCAGGTGGCGCCGTCAGCGCTCCAGGGTGAAGCCCCCCAGCCATTCCAGACGGAGGTGAGGTATTGCCAGCTCTGGTAATTGAAATCGCGGACGACAAGCCCGCCCTTTCCGGTCTTGGCGACAGCCGACGCGGTTGCGATGGCGTTGTCCCACGTCCATTCGTCGGCAGCGATCATGTCGGCAGGGGTCTTGGCACCGGCAGCCTTGATAAGATCGTTATTGACGAAGACGGCGAAGGGCGAGGTCGAAAACGGATAGGCGTAAAGCGTACCGTCCTGCGACCAGCGTTCCGTGGCGCCGGCACCGACCTCCTCAAGATTATATCCCGGCGCAGCCTTCAGTGTGTCCGTCAGCGGGTAGAGCGCCCCGGACTTGACAAAATCATAAGCCGACGTCTCGAAAATCCAGGCCATGTCAGGTGCGTTGCCGCCCGCGATCTGTGTGGTGAGTGCAGTCGTGTAGGTATCGAAAGGCAGGGACTCATAAGTCACGCTGACATTTGGATGATCCTTCTTGAAACCGGCTGCGATCTCGTTGAAGAGCTTGAGATGCGCCTCGTTGGCGCTCCAGATCGTCATGCGCAGATTAACCGCATCCTGCGCAATCGCTCCGCCCGCAAACGCAAGCGAGCCGACCAGGGCAAGCGCACAGGCCGTGGATTTCAGTTTAAAATGATTGTTCATTCCCGGTCCTCCTCCAAAGATGGGTTCGATGAGACGACAAACCGCCGTCCTAATAGGCCGCGATATCAGGCCAGCGTATTTCGATGCCCTGACGGGTCAGCTGCGTCTGAAACGCTTCCAGGCGATCATCGTCTTCCTGCACCTGATGCGGCGTGAGGCCATTTTCCAGGCAGTGCGCCGCAAGCATCCCGGCCACTTCGCCGATGTTCCATTCGACTGGATGCAGGCGGTAGCAACCATTGGTAATATGCGTCGTGCCGATGTTCTTGCCGGCCGGGATCAGGTTTCTCACCCGCTGCGGGATCAGCGCACCGAGCGGTATTTCAAACGGGCAAGATGGCACGTCGATATAGTTGTCGCCGCCTGTCGATGGATGCAGGTCGATGCGGTACATGCCGATACCGATGCTGTCGCGATAGCGGACCGCGCCTCTTTCGCCGCGAACCGTGTAGGAAAGATCCTGCTCGACGATGCGCGTCACCGACTTGATACGGCGGCTTTCGCGAATATAGGGAGCCATGGCGAGCCCGTGGTCGGTGCCGGTGATATCGCCACGCAGCCGAAGCCCGCGGAACCCATGTCCGCCATCAAGGCGCGGCGCTTCCGTCTGCAGCCAGTAAAAGACCGAATAAGAAAGATCTGCCGCCGCCTTCAGGTGGCGCGCCTTTTCTGCCTCGGTCACATCGATGATCGTGCCATCCATGTAATCGATCATCGGCCAATTCACGAGGCAGATATCCGATTGGTAGAAGCCGGGCGCAAAGTTTTTTCGCGCCGCGATGCGCCGGAAAATCCAGAGATTCTCATCACCGCCGCCCTTGCGCTGGTCGGCATCGACCAGCAGGGGATTATCATCGGGATTTGGCGTGAAGGTGCGGGTGGTATGCTCCAGCGTGCGCGGATGCGGCGCAGTGAAGCCGAGGAGCGGACCACCCCAGAAATGCGGCTGATAAGAGCGCCAATAGTCGTAGTTCTCAGGCTTGTCGATCGTCTGATCGCCATCGACGTGGTCAATGGCAAAGCAGATTGAGACAGCCTGCACATTGTCCGGTTGAGCGTGCTCTGGCGCGCTCGGTTCTTCCGTGTCCGACTGCGCCTCAAAACCCTTGGCATATTCCGTGCCGGTCATCGGCAACAGATCGCCAAGTTCGGTGGCGTCGAGTACGTAATCGGCCGATATGACGATTTCAGCGCCGCTGTCGCGACGGCGGAGGGTCACGGAGCGAACCCGGTCGCCGTCCACATCGGCCGCGACAGGACGCCAGGGCTTGAGTATAGTCAGGCGACCTGCGCCAATGTAGGGCATCAGCATGCTTTCCATGACCGCGAGGCTGACACGCGGCTCGGCGCAGATGCGGCTCACCCATCCGCCGCCCGGATTAAGGTCGCCCCACGCGCGCGCGCCTTCCGTCAGCGGATAATGGTCTCGATAATATTGCCGCACACCGTTGCGCAGCGCCCGGTAGGAACGGGTGATGCCGAACTGTTCGACCCATGTATGCTCGTCCGAGGGAACGGCCTGACTGGTCAATTGGCCGCCGATCCAGTCGTATTCTTCGGTCATGATCACGCGTTTGCCCGCTCGTGCGGCCGCCAGTGCCGCCGCTACGCCGCCAAGGCCGCCACCGACCACGAGAATATCTGCTTTCATGTCTTTCACGACGTCACATCCGTTTTGTTGACTGAGGACTTGTTTGCCGAGCCGGTCGGGGCCGGCCCCAACGTCTCTCCCTTGACGGGTTCACATTTGAGAAGGATCTGCCCACCGGCGCTGCCGGTCTCGATGCGGTTGACCAGCATGGCGGTTGCCTGCCGCCCCATCTCCTCGCGCGGAATTTCATAGGAGGTGAAACGCACGGGACTGCGTGCGGCCCTGATATGGCTGCCAAGCACGATCATCGAAAATGCGTCCGGCACGACAAGCCCCCTCGCCCGCGCCAGCGCCTCTACGCGCACGGCATCGGCCAATTCTATGAAGAAGGCGACTGTTGCCCCGCTCTCAATGATGGCATCGAGTATTTTCTCGGCCGGCCGGTTGACCGCCTTGATATGCAGGGCAATCGTGGCCGCATCTGCGAGCGCCGCGCTGAAACCTTGCCAGCGATCGGCAATCGATTCTGCCGGACCATGAGGTCCGATATAGGCGAGCCTGGTGTGTCCCAGCGCGATGGCGTCTTCGACGAGCTGACGCGTTCCCGCGGCGTAGTCACCGCCGACATAGGGAACCGGACCACCGGCATCTTCACGGCGGCCGATCGCGACGAAGGGATAGTCTTCCGAAACCAGCCGGGCGAGTTCCTTGCGATCGAACTCGCGGCCGAGAACCAGACAGCCGTCCGCAATCCGAAGCCTGTTGCCTTCCGAGAAAATCTTGCGGTTATCGCCGACACCGGCGCTCGTCAGCAGCAGAAGATCATAAGCCTGCTGCTGCGCCTCTTCTTCGATGCCCAGCAGAAAGGGCGTGAAGAAGTCAGCCTGGGCGCTCGGGAATGCTGGCTCATAGGTGAAAACGCCGAGGATCCGGTTCAGCCCCTTGGCCATGCGCCGCGCAATCGGATCGGCAACATAACCGGTCTGGCGAATGACGGCCTGCACCCTTTCCCGGGTTTCGTCCGGGATGCGCGCGACCGCTGCCGGCGCGCCGTTCAGAACAAGCGACACCGTTGCCTGGCTGACACCGGCAAGCTTGGCAATATCGTTCTGCGTGAGACGTCTGTGAGTAGTCAACCGATGCCCTCCCCGACATCCGATATTTGCTAATACGTATTAGCAGCTAATGCGTATTAGCACCATCTCCGCGTAGGGAGTCAAGCGATAAAGTGCATTCGCTGAGGGGTAGCGGATTATCGCAGCCTGCGCTGCAATGGCAAAACGCGGCAGAAGCGGCAATGTCAGCTGTAAGAAACAGCGGTTGGCTCGGATTTACGGATTCGAGGATGCTTTTTCGCCCGCAAGCTTCTGCTCAAGCAACCAAGTCCACATCGCCTCGTCGTTCAGCACCTTTCCCTCGACCGCCTGATGGTCCGTGTCCTCAAACACCGTAAGCCGAACATTGCGTTTCAGCTCCTTAAGACGTTGCACAAGCACCACCGTATCGGACAGCGGGATCACCTCGTCATCTGCACCATGAAAGGCCCAGAAAGCCGCCTTCTCGTTCGTTCGATTGAGGTAGTGCCGAATGCCGCCGCCGGCAATCGGAACCACCGCGGCGAAAGTTTGAGGAAACTGCTCTGCCATGGACCATGCGCCGAACCCTCCCCGGCTGTAGCCGATCAGATAGATCCGTTCCCGGTCGACCCGATGGTTGGCCACCACCGCCTCAAGAACGCTTGCAACACGCTCGATCGGATAAAGTAGTTCCTCACTCGGATTTTGGGGTGAAAACACCAGGAAGGGAAACTCACGTCCGTCCTCTATCATTTTTGGCAAGCCGCTCGACCGTAGCTTTTCGACGTCGCTGCCGCCCTGATCGCCGCCATGCAGCCAGACGACAAGAGGATAGGTCTTGTTCGAGCCGGCGTAATCCTTGGGCGTATAAAGCAGGTAGTTGAGGTCAGAAGCGATGGTGACATCGGATTTCATCGCTTTCTGTTCGGCCTGTGCGAATGTCGAGGCAGCGATTGCGGCCAGAGCGATCAGGCAGAATTTAAGTCGTCTCATGATTTTTTCCTCCCAGTGAATAAGCCTCTTCGGGGGTAATGACCGTTAAATCCGATCGGGTTCAACGCTCCCGGAAAAAGCAGGAAAAGCGCGTCGGAAAACATGAAATATCTCATCATTTCAGGCCAATGAGACAACTGCCTCATCTGATTTCCGGCGATGCGACGCCAGCATATCCGCTTCCGCTCCTGAGGCAACATTCGCGGAAGAGACTTCGGAAATCGAGCTGTCAGGTGATGGCGCCAACCGGACTTGCGCAGCAAGGCTTTTGCGTTCAGCATTTGTTCTGGCTTGCTGTTTGAGTCTTTGCTAATCATTGCGGCACGAAGGCGACATGGCGGCGCAGGCTCAGTCGCCCGCCGTTTTCGGGCAGGCAACTTCGCCTGGGGCAAATATCGAGGATTAGTGCAGGATGGCGGTTGCCTATCTGGAAAAACTGAACGAGCAGCAACGCAAGGCCGTGGAACATGGGGTTGGACTGGTGGACGGACATGTCGCCGGTCCGCTTTTGATCATCGCCGGCGCCGGCTCGGGAAAGACCAATACGCTGGCTCACCGTGTTGCGCATCTGATCGTGAATGGAGCCGATCCCCGCCGCATCCTGCTGATGACGTTCTCAAGGCGCGCAGCCTCCGAGATGGCGCGCCGTGTCGAACGGATATGCAAGCAGGTCCTCGGGGCAAATTCGGCCATCATGACAGATGCATTGGCGTGGTCCGGCACGTTTCACGGCATTGGTGCACGGCTGTTGCGCATCTACGCTGAGCAGATCGGCCTCAACATCGATTTCACCATCCACGACCGCGAAGACAGCGCCGACCTGATGAATCTTTCCCGGCACGAGCTGGGGTTTTCCAAAACCGAAAGCCGCTTTCCGACAAAGGGCACCTGTCTTGCGATCTATTCGCGCGTCGTAAATTCCCAGACGCCGCTCAAGGACATCTTGCGCCAGCATTATCCCTGGGTTGCCAACTGGGAAAGCGAACTCAGGGAACTGTTCGCGGCCTATGTCGAGGCCAAACAGGTCCAGAACGTGCTCGATTACGACGATCTTCTGCTCTACTGGTCCCAGATGGTCAGCGACCCCGTTCTGGCTGATGATATAGGCAACCGCTTCGACCATGTGATGGTCGATGAATATCAGGATACCAACCGGCTGCAGGCTTCGGTGCTGATGGCGCTAAAGCCCGGCGGCCGCGGCTTGACCGTGGTGGGCGACGATGCGCAGTCGATTTATTCTTTCCGGGCGGCGACCGTGCGCAACATCCTCGATTTCCCGGCTTCCTTCAGCCCGGCGGCCGATATCATCACGCTGGATCGCAACTATCGCTCGACGCAGCCGATCCTTGCAGCCGCCAACGGGGTCATCGATCTCGCGCGCGAGCGCTTCACCAAGAATCTCTGGACCGAGCGGCAGTCGCTGGAGCGCCCGAAACTCGTGACGGTGAAAGACGAGACCGAGCAGGCGAACTTCATCATCGACCAGATCCTCGCCAATCGCGAAACCGGCATGACTTTGAAACAGCAGGCCGTGCTGTTCCGCACCTCCAGCCATAGTGGCCCGCTCGAGGTGGAACTGACCCGCCGCAACATCCCCTTCGTCAAATTCGGCGGCCTGAAATTCCTGGACAGCGCCCATGTGAAGGACATGCTGGCCGTGCTGCGTTTCGCACAGAACCCGCGCGACCGCGTCGCCGGTTTCCGGCTGCTGCAGATGCTGCCAGGCATCGGACCGAAGAAGGCTGGCAATATTCTTGATGCGATTGCGACAGACCCAGAGCCGCTGCTTGCCCTCGCCGAAATTCCATCGCCGCCGAAGACCGGCGATGACTGGGCAGCCTTTACACAAATGCTTGTGGGCCTGCGGCAGGCGCCGAATGACTGGCCGGGCCAGATCGGGAAGGCTCGGCTGTGGTACGAGCCGCATCTCGAACGCCTGCATGAGGATGCGGACACCCGCAAGGCCGATCTGCTGCAGCTAGAGCAGATCGCCGGCGGCTATCCCTCACGCGAACGCTTCCTGACCGAACTGACACTCGACCCGCCCGACGCCACCAGCGATCAGGCCGGCGTGCCCCTACTCGACGAGGATTATCTCAGCCTCTCGACCATCCATTCCGCCAAAGGCCAAGAGTGGCGCTCCGTCTTCATCCTCAATGTGGTCGACGGCTGCATCCCCTCGGACCTCGGCGTCGGCACCACCCAGGAACTGGAGGAGGAACGCCGGCTGCTCTACGTCGCCATGACGCGCGCCAAGGACAGCCTGTCGCTGATCACGCCGCAACGCTTCTTCACAGGCGGGCAGAGTCAGCAGGGTGACCGGCATGTTTACGCCGCCAGAACCCGCTTCATACCGGCGACATTGCTGCAGTTTTTTGAGACTATGACTTGGCCACTGGTTTCAGCCGCCGCTTCGGAACGCAGCGCGCAGCAGATCCGGATCGATGTGGGTGCGCGGATGCGGGCGATGTGGAAATAGGAGTGGTTTTTTCCGGCAATATTTATCTCCACGCGGCGCCGATCGACGAGACGGTATTAAGCAAATATCCGTTTCCTCTCGGCCGTCGACCTTGATAGCACCCTTGGGACGCTGAAACAGCTGACGAAGCCGAGGAGCGTTCATGCCGCATCCGCGAATCTAGCTTCGGCGAACTTCTGCTGACAGCAGATCACTCGTTATACGTGAAAAACACCCCACGATCGAGTAGGCTGTCTGGGTGTTGTTTGTCGGAGATTCCGTCGCTCTTGTGTGGGCGATCAATAAAGCGTTATTGACTGTCCCTGCCGATAAAGCCATACCACCTTGAGAGACAGACCAGACAGGACACGGATAGTGCAACTAGAAGCATTCACGATACCAGACTTGAAAAAGATAACTCCGGCTCGTTTCGGCGACAACAGGGGTTACTTCAGCGAGGTTTTCAAGCGGGATTGGTTTCGCGACAATGTGGCTGATGTGAAATTTGTGCAGGATAATGAATCCCTGTCCGCACAGGCCGGGACCGTACGAGGACTTCATTTTCAAACAGAGCCTTTCGCACAGGGCAAGCTCGTTCGCTGTATTCGTGGGCGGCTGCTGGATGTTGCGGTGGATATCAGGACAGGATCACCCACTTTCGGGCAATGGGCGGCTGTCGAGCTCTCACCTGAAAATGGCGAGCAGCTGTGGATTCCGGCGGGATTTGCCCACGGTTTCATGACGCTCGTAGACGACACGGTCATCTCATACAAGGTCACGGCGCCCTACAGTGCTGCCAATGACCGCGGCGTCAAATGGGATGATCCGGCGATCGGCATCAATTGGCCGAAGCTCGAGGGCTACGTCCTCTCCGAGAAGGACTGCAAGCAACCGCTTCTGTCGGAGTTGCCTGAATATTTTACTTACCAAAACACTGGAAACTGATGATGCGCGTTCTTGTTACCGGCGGCGCCGGATTTATCGGCTCGGCCCTCGTACGTTATCTCGTGAGCGAGATTGGCGCGGATGTTCTAACCGTCGACAAGCTGACATATGCAGGAAATCTGGCGTCCCTCACACCGATCGAAAATGCACCCAACCACCGCTTCCTTCAGGCCGACATATGTGACCGGACCGCGATGAATGACGCCTTCGCGACATTCCAGCCGGACTATGTGATGCATCTTGCCGCCGAGAGCCATGTCGACCGCTCCATAACCGGCGCTGCTGATTTTATTCAGACCAACATCAACGGCACTTTTACGATGCTGGAGGCGGCGCGGCAGTACTGGAGCGGCCTTGAGGGAGACGCAAAGTCTGACTTCCGCATGCTGCATGTTTCGACGGACGAGGTATATGGTTCTCTGGGCGACAATGGTCTTTTTGAAGAAACGACCCCTTACGACCCGTCCTCGCCATACTCCGCCTCTAAAGCAGCCAGCGATCATCTCGCCACGGCGTGGCAGCGCACCTACGGTCTTCCGGTAGTCATTTCCAACTGTTCCAATAATTACGGCCCGTTCCACTTCCCGGAAAAGCTCATTCCGCTGATCATTCTCAATGCTTTGGAAGGCAAGCCGCTGCCGGTTTATGGCAACGGCACAAACATTCGCGACTGGCTTTATGTGGAAGACCATGCCCGCGCACTCTGGCTCATCGTTCAAAAGGGTCTTGTCGGCGAGAAGTACAATGTCGGCGGCAGAAACGAGCAGAAGAATATCGATGTGGTGAACTGCATCTGCTCTATTCTCGACGAACTGCGCCCTCAATCCAAACCCTATGCCGAGCTTATCAAATACGTTACCGATCGCCCTGGTCACGATGCGCGCTACGCCATTGATGCAACGAAGCTCGAAACCGAGCTCGGCTGGAAAGCACATGAAAACTTTGCAACTGGTATCCGCAAGACCGTGCAATGGTACCTCGACAATGAATGGTGGTGGCAACCCCTTCGCGAGGGTGTGTACTCCGGAGAGCGCCTTGGCGTTCTGACGAAGGGCTGAACAAATGCGGCTAGCAGTTACAGGCAAAAATGGTCAGGTCGTCAGCGCTCTTCAGGCACTGACGAGCCCCGAGCTGGAGATCGTGGCTCTGGGTCGACCGGAACTCGACCTAGCACAGCCTAAAACTGTTTTGAAAGCGCTGCGAGAGGTAAAGCCCGATGCTGTGGTATCGGCTGCTGCCTACACCGCTGTCGACAAGGCAGAAAGCGAGCCGGAAATAGCTTTTGCCGTTAATCTGGACGGAGCAAGGGCCGTCGCGCAGGCGGCAAATGACCTCGGAATTCCCGTCATTCATCTCTCTACGGATTATGTTTTCGACGGCACCAAGCACATCGCTTATGTCGAAAGTGATCCGACAGGCCCCACTTCCGTCTACGGCCGCTCGAAGCTCGAAGGCGAACGCGCCGTTTCGGAGGCCACCGACAATTATGTGGTTCTGCGGACCGCATGGGTCTATTCGGAATATGGCAACAACTTCGTGAAGACAATGCTCCGGCTCGGCGAGAACCGGGACGAAATCAATGTCGTTGCGGACCAGTTCGGATGCCCTACTTCGGCCAACGATATCGCTGCCGCGGTCGTGACAATCGCAAAAAAGCTCGTGGAAGATGCCTCGGCCCCTCTTCGCGGGGTGTTTCATCTGTCTGGAACCGGTGAAACGAACTGGGCGAATTTCGCGAAACAGATATTCGCCCTTTCCGCGGAAAACGGCGGGAAGACCATTGTTGTCAACGATATCACGACTGAGCAATACCCTACCCCGGCTCGGCGCCCGGCAAACTCGCGGCTTGATTGCAGCAGGCTGGAAGAGGTTTACGGCATAAAGCTACCGAGTTGGCAAACATCAACGCGCGCGGTGGTCACCGCTCTCGCGCAGAGCAAAAAGGAAACGCCATGAAGGGTATCATTCTGGCCGGAGGCAGTGGCACGCGGCTGCATCCGATGACATTGGCGGTCTCGAAGCAGATCCTGCCGGTGTACGACAAGCCAATGATCTATTATCCGCTGACGACGCTGATGCTTGCCGGCATTCGCGAAATCCTGATCATCTCGACACCCCATGACATGCCACTTTTTCAGTCTCTCCTGGGTGATGGTTCAAAATGGGGACTTTCCATTGAATATGCGGTCCAGCCGAGCCCGGATGGGTTGGCGCAGGCATATATGATCGGCGCGGACTTCGTGGCGGGTTCGCCGTCCTGCCTTATCCTCGGTGACAACATTTATTACGGCCACGGCCTTCCCGACCTACTTGATAGTGGTACGAGCGTGATCCATGGCGCGACCGTGTTTGCCTATCACGTCAACGACCCGGAACGATACGGCGTGGTCGACTTTGACAGCGAAATGCGTGCTCTTTCCATCGAAGAAAAACCGCTTAAACCGAAATCAAGCTGGGCAGTTACCGGTCTCTATTTCTACGATGCAGATGTAGTCGACATCGCAGCCGACCTCAAACCCTCGCCACGTGGCGAATACGAGATTACGGACGTTAATCGCGTGTATCTCGAGCGCGGCAAGCTGAAGGTATCAATCATGGGTCGTGGCTATGCATGGCTCGACACGGGGACTCCTGACAGCCTCCTTGAAGCCGGCGAATTCGTCCGCACGCTTGAAAAAAGACAGGGATTTAAAATCGCATGTCCGGAAGAGATTGCACTGACTAAGGGTTTCATTACAAAGTCCGAGTTCGCAGCACTCGCAGACAATGCCGGCAAGGGTGATTATGGCGTTTATCTCAGAAGGCTCGCCTCCTATTAAGGACGGTCCAACAACGCTCGGCTTCGTTTGGAGCGACCCGCGATAACGCCTTGTGCTGCACCAGCCCAAAACGTTTGCCGAGCCGACGCAGGGCGGCTCGTATGAGTTCCGGAGTTAAAGGATGCCTGGTTTGTCGCTCTCGGATGTAACGATTGTCACTGTCTGCTATAAGACCGATGCGCTTATAGCGGATATGATTGCGACTGTCCCCGACCCGTCACCGATAATTCTCGTGGACAACGGGAAGACCAATAACTTTCCAACGCTCCCGCCACACAGGGACATAAAGATTGTTGCCTTAGAAGAAAATCAGGGCTTCGGCCGTGGCTGCAATGCTGGCGCGGCGGCGGCACAAACACCTTGGATACTTTTTTTGAACCCTGACGCTCGATTGGCTAACGGCGCAATTGAAGCTTTGCTTGAGGCAATCAGTCGGCATCCTTCAGCCGTCGCCTTCAACCCACAAATCTCGAACGCAGATGGGAGCCAGTACTTCAAGAGGCGATCGTGGCTACTGCCCCGTAACCGTTACATGCAGAAGGGTTGGCCAAGAAAGGATACTATTGTCCCAATCTTAAGCGGTGCCGCACTATTTGTCTCGAAGCAAAATTTCGACGCAGTGAACGGCTTTGATCCAAATATTTTTCTTTATCATGAAGATGACGACTTATCGTTGCGCCTTGCGCAACTGGGACAACTTGTCTTCGTCTCTGACGCTCGTGTTACCCACGACGCGGGACATTCTTCGGGACGATCTGCAGAAATCGCGAGGCTTAAGGCCTATCATATGGCTCAGTCTAGAATATATACTGGCGTCAAACACCAACGTCCCCTTCCGAGACTTTCGACCCTCATTCAAGCTTTGGCACTCATCCTTTCGCCAACTGTTCTTCTCTCTGCCCGTCGGCGTGCGAAGGCCAGCGGCTTTCTTGAAGGTGCTGTCAAATTTAGGCAGAAATAAATTGAATCAAAACCTGCGCGTATACTACGGTTTTTCTTTCAACGACGCCCAGACACCAGCTACCCCTTCCCTCAAACCGATCTTTGGCCGCCAGCTAAAATCCATCTTCGCCCGCTCTATATCTAGGATGGATACAGGCACATCCAAGCTTCGGTGAGGCTTATAAACAATAGGAATGGGATTTCCGGTTACTTCCTTTACAACCTCCGCGATATCGAGAACCGACGTACCGGTTCCGCTCCCACCATTATATATCCCCATCTTTTCGCTTAAGAGGGCCGATACGCACAGGCTGCTTAAATCTTTGACATGAATATAGTCGCGGATCGTGGAGCCATCGCCCCAGATCTCGATGGGCTGATTGTGAAGAGCTCGGTTGAGATACGTGCCTATTACGCCCTGCACACCAATTTTACCCTGGTAACGGCCGTATGGATTGGAGGCGCGTATTACGACCGGCCTTAAGCCAGCTTTATTCTCGTAGAGTTTGAGATAAGACTCTATTGCAACCTTAACGACGCCGTATGAACATATCGGATCTAAAATGTGCCGTTCCGGAATTGGGACTTCCTGCGGTTTTCCATAGACAGTCCCCCCGGACGACAAATAGAGGATACGTGTCACGTTACATGCGGCCATATCGTCGAGGAGGCTGAGGGTCCCGAGGAGATTGAGTTCGACATCCCTTCCGGGATCCTTATCGCCGGTTGAAGGCACGGTTCCGCTTACGAGATGCACAACAGCATCCACGCCGCTAAGCAACTCGCGCATGAGTCGGCTATTCCCCAACTCTCCCGAAACATATCGCACATCTGCAGGGAGTGGACGAGAAGCCACGGCACCTCTCCCCATCACCACTATATCATTCCCTGCAGCGACCAAATCTTCGACGAGGTGGTAACCAATAAATCCAGCGCCCCCGAGAACCAGTATCTTCATAAAGAACCTATAACCTATTCGCGATCAAAATCATTTTTTTGCAAGCACCGACCGATAATGAACAATGTACTCCCCAGCCAGTGCATTAATATCATACGCTTCTCCCAAAAGCTTCGCTTTCTCCTTAAAGCTGCCACGGACATCCTTCTCCAAGATTTTCTCCATTGCATTACTCAGTTCGGTCACAAATCGGTCGTTGTCACTATCGTTCTTGATTACGATTCCCGCCTGCTGGCCATCAATTTGCGACATTGCCTTGATCTCGCCGACATCGGTGGAAACACAAGGAACGCCCACTTGAAGAGCCTGGATCAAACACAGAGGATAGGATTCACCGGGGAAGCGCGTCGGTATCAGAGCCACGTCACTCATTCGGTAGAGACCATAGATCTCCTTTACGAACCCAAGGAAATGAATGGTCGAATCCGATGTCGCCAGACGCTTGGCTTCCTCTGTGGCTGGCCCCTCGCCCACCATAAGCATCGCCATTGGGACATCAGGTCTCCGTTCCCGCAATAACCGATATGCCCTGACGGCCTCCATCCAGCCTTTGCCTTCAGCCCCTCTCGCAACCAGCGAAAACACTACCGCATCATCCGAGATTCCCAACTGCGTACGCGTCTGCGGAAACGCCACGTTATCGACTGGCATGGCATTTTTTACTTTCAGGAATTTCCCCTGGTCGATCTTCAGATCAGCGAACGGCCTCAGGTTTCGATCAGCCGTATAGGCAAATAAGTCAATTTTCTTGCTCCATCTGGCTATCCTTCTCGTCGAAATCCCCATTGCCTCGTAAGAGCCATGCAGTGTGGAAATGAACGGCACGGAAGTGCGGCTTCGGTCGAGCAGAAAGCCCTCAACATTGGCGACGTGGGAATGGACCACGGAGATCCCTGCACTCCTGATAAAATTGTCGATCCCCATATCGCGAACCGCATTTGCCAGATAAACGGGAATTCCAGGATCAAGCATCGACCTGACGTCATTATGATCGTCTGCGTCGTGAATCTGAAGAATGGACACCATTATGCCCTGCCGACGAAGCGCATTCGCGAGGTGAACAGGGAATATTTCTCCGCCACCGAAAGAAAATCCGAGAATGCCGATCAGGACATGAATGTGTTCCCGCGGGATCTCACTAAGCTCTCGATAGTTGACCAGTTTTTCAAATTGCTCTGCCTGCACTCCTGCGCCGCTCGACACACTACGACAGACTTCGATAAAGCGCTGAACGGTACCATCTGGGATGTCCCAACGCTTCTTCAACGATGTCATCAGTTGCGCATATTCTTTGTAATATTCTGGTTTCGATTGCGCGCTACTCCCAGAGGTATTGCTCTCGTGGATACGGAAATAGCTGACGGCACTTGGCTCATAAGCGATTTGTCCACCGCCCGCGATAACCGCATAAAGGTACCAGTCACCCATGATTTTGTAATGTCGGGCCTCTTCCCAGACCCGATCCGAAATCTCAAACCGCCGCCACAGGCTTCCTCCAACGTTGGCAATGACATTCTTGACGCCAAAGCCGCCGCGAAACCATTCGGCCGCCGGCCGCGTCAGGCGGGAATCCCAAATCCCAGGCTCACTATCTTCACGGTAATGATCGAGCCCGGCAAAATATTCTCCCCGACTATTCGCAAACTGTATCCGCCCGAAAGCCACCATCACGCTCGGGTCGCGGAACGCGCTGATCATTCGTTCGATGAACGTCGGCTCACAAAAATCGTCGCTTTCGCAAATCCAGACCAGATCACCCTCCGCGAGCGAATGGCCTTTCTGCCACTGACGAAACACATTTCCTGAATTCTCAGTATTGTAGACCGCACTGATCCGTCCAGGAAAACGCGTTACATATGAGTCAATCACGGACCGGCTATTGTCAGTGGAGCAATCATCTAAAACCAGAATATCAATAAGCGGATATGTCTGCGACAGGATGCTATCTAGACGCTGAGCTAGGTAACGCGCGTGGTTGAAATTCGGAACTATCGCCGTCACTCTCATTCCACTTCGGGCAAAGATAGCGGAGCGACTGGCTTCGATGGCCTTGTTTGAGCCAATCACTTGATAATAGTTTAGGCAAAATTGATCGACTTTACGTGAAAGCAGCATTGGGTCACGCTTTTCTGCGGACTTCAAAAATCGCTCGCGTCTCCGGGCGGGGAAGGCGCGTACCCGCGATAACGCGTATAACAACCGAGCAAAAATCAGACGCCTCAAAATCTTCGTTATGGAAGCCTGACTCATCCAGTTGTTGCGCTGAAGTGCATCAACCTCTCCGGATATGTGACTGATATCCTTCATGAGTATTTCGACCCATTGAGCGTTGCCTCCCACCTCCTGCTTAAGAATTGTCTCGGGGCTGCCCTCTGAGAGAAAGCCGCTTGCAATTACTTCTCCGATCGGCCTATCCGATGCGACGCTGAGCAAATATGTTGGAGGCATACCAGCTTTGGTCGTAAGGCTTTCCGCGTCTGCCAAAATAAACTCGGCGAACCGTTCTTGTGAGTCGATTTCCGAAGCCAAACCAATCCTCTCGTCGTAAAGTGATAGGTGTGCGAAAAATTCTCCGAGTTTCTCAATGACGTATTGCTCAATCACTTTCTCATGTTGAGAAAAATTAGTTTTATCCACGTTGACAGCATCAGCGCATCGCGTCGGAGTCGAGATAATCAAAACTCCTTCAGCACGAAGAACGCGCTTGATCTCGCTTAGAACACTTTCGAGAGAGCTGATCGTTCCGTGTGCTTGAAAGCATATGACAACGTCCACCGATGACGACGGCAGCGGGATATGTTTACTTGAACCAATTACAAAGGAAATGTTTTCGCCTTTGTGTTTTGCCGTTGCATAGTGAACGGACTCTTCTGAAGCATCCATACCGATGACGCATTTGGCACTCGACGCGAGGGCGGCAGTCCACTCACCTTCTCCGCAGCCGATATCCAAAACGTCTTTGCCTATGATGAAACTTTTCGCGATATCGTACCGGTACGTAGGTTCAACGGAGATTGTCTCTGCTGTCGTTGCGAGAATGCTTCCCCCCACGCGATCAAAATCGTCGGTCATAATTTTTCCTTGGCGAAAAGCGCAAACATATTGAGGCGGATAGACTATTTGCAGGTTCAAGTCGAGACAATGACCCCATCGTCACAATCGCGGTGCTTTGGGGAACGTCTTTTTTCCCCAATGTATTCATTGAAGAAGTGGACTCAATGGCCGGCAGCATCGCGCGTATTAGAACTGAATAGGCACGATTGCTTGCCAATATCTCTGGCGCGAACGGTCAAGGTTGCGGCAATTCGGCCTACTTCTCGGGTCGGAGAAGACCTAGGAACCTTCGAAAAAGATTCGAGGCTTGAGGCGCCTTTCGCCGTTGAGGCTGGGGTCTACGTCCTTTCGACGCGCTAATTGAAATCCCTGCCGGATAATCGAACGTTGTAATTGTCACGGCATCAAATCCCGCCTTAATCACCTCTATCCACATGTTGGCACCGTATTCTGAAATAACAATATAGTCGTTTGCGTTATCACCCGGCGAGCCATGATAACTGGGCGACATACCGTCCCGGGTGCGGGACATTCGATCAACGATAACCGGAACCGTGTATGCGAGAAGACCGCCGTCCTTCAGCACGCGCTGACATTCCGTTAGGGCTTCGACCGGGTTCGGAACATGCTCAAGCGTGTCTGAATGGACTACGAGATCAAAACTGTTTGAAGCGTAGGGCAATCGCTGCATATCAATTTCCGGGTATTCTGCAAGAATCCGGCTAGGCATAGTCGCCAATACTCCAGACAACTGCGCGGCTTCGTTCAACTCCAGTATCTTGAGATCTTTTTTTTCGTCTGCGAACTCAGAAAACGTCCCGGTGAAATTCCAATGGTTCATCACAGACCGAGCCAACGCTTGGCTCCTGATGTTTGATCCGCAGCGACTGCACTTCGTCCCCTGTTGTCTGTCGATATAGCTCCGTTCAAACTCAGAGATTTGCCACTCCAGAACAAGGGCGTCCCAAAGGACTTCCGTCGGGACAAAATCGTCGTTTCCGCAAACTTCACACTTCATCGATACACCTTTACTTATACACATATCAATCGGGATCGTCTCTAACCACACTATCAGCAGCTCCCAAAACTTGGAGTATTGTCGACGCATTACAACTGCAATGCGAAGCTAATTCTCCACTCGGTAGATCTGACTTTCCATCCCTTATCGCAGCCTGATAAACAAATGTGAGGCTCCCTTGAGAGAATTTTCTGATCGCGGACTTCAGGACACGTTCTAGCATTAAAAAACATTTATTTTGACGTTATTACCAGAACTTGAACCGCGCCATTTCCGGATCAACGGACGGATGAGTTTCACAGCTCATACCAACGAAGCTGACTGGACACCCCCTTCCGGACTCATCGGTGTGATCGGCACTGAACCGCACCAGGTGCCGGAGGCCGTTTCATTTAAGTTATGCGGCCACGGCCGGTGCGTCCAGCATGGCGTAATATCGTTCTACGGCTTCGGCTGGCGGTATGTTGCCGATGGGCTCCAAAAGGCAGATGTTATTGAACATGGGGTAATCGCGGTGTGCGCCCTGCAACAACCAACGTCCATTGCGGGGTGGTTGCGCCCCGATAAGATGGAGAAACGGGCTCTCAATTGGAACCGGGCCCAAACATTCAATGGAGAGCAATCATGGAACAGTACATCGGGCTTGATGTTTCGCAGAATGAGACCGCGATTTCGATCCAGCAAGGCGGCTCGCGGATTTGGCGAGGCAAGTGCGTATCAGATCCCACCGTCCTGGCAGCGATTATTCGCAAACAAGCACCATATGTGAAGCGCGTGGTTTTCGAGACGGGTCCGCTCTCAACGTGGTTCTACCATGCGCTATCGGCTGAGGGGTTGCCCGTTGTTTGTTTCACAGCGCGCCAAGCGCAGAAAATGGTAATCCTCCCCGTTTTAAGGTGGTTTAGCGGTAGAACTCACGCGGCCATTTTCAGTTTCTGAGCGGGTGTAATGCCGCCAATGCCCATGTAGGGCCGTTCGTGGTTATACGTCCAAAGCAATTCCGTGGCGATCTCCTGCACCTCCGTGATGCTGTCAAAAATATACAGATCGAGCCATTCATGCCCAACAGTTCGGTTGTAGCGCTCGACATAGGCGTTCTGCTGAGGCCTGCTGGGCTGGATATAGTTCAATGCGATCCCTTGTTTCGTAAGCGGTTAGCCGAGGGCGTGGGGCTTGAAGTTCCAGGGCATAAGCGCCTCGATTTCAGAGACAGGCCAGCCTTGAGCAATGCGGGTCAATGTCTGTGAGAGCCAGTCGAGCGGATCGACGTTGTTCATCTTGGCTGTCTGCAAGAGGGTGGCCAGAGTCGCCCAAGTCCGTCCACCGCCTTCGCTGCCGGCGAATAGACTGTTCTTTCTCGTAATTGTTTGGGGCCTGATAGCGCGCTCGACGATATTGGAGTCAATTTCGATGCGTCCGTCCGTCAGGAAGCGCTCCAGTGTTTCGCGCCGGGTGAGCGCGTAACGGATCGCTTCGGCGGTCTTGGACTTGCCAGAGACCTTGCCCAGCTCTTTCTCCCAAAGATCAAAGAGGCGGGTGACGATGGTTGCAGATTTTTCCTGACGCAGCACGGAACGGCTGTCGGCATTGCGACCGCGGACCTCATCCTCGATGCGCCACAGCTCGGTCATCGCGATGATCGTGTCCGTTGCAGCCTTCGAGACGCCGCTAATGTGAAGGTCGTAAAACTTGCGGCGTAGATGCGCCCAGCAGCCTGCGAGCTGGACCGTTTCATTGCTGCCGTCTTTGGCACGCGTCTTGTCGAGACTTGTATAGGCTGAGTAGCCGTCAACTTGCAGGATGCCGCTGAATCCGGCGAGATGACGCACCACGCGGTCAGCGCCCCTGCTGTCCTCAAACCGATAGGCCACCATCGGCGGGCTGGTTCCACCATAGGGTCTATCATCGCGAGCGTAAGCCCAAAGCCAGGCCTTCGTCGTTTTCCCGGACCCAGGGGCAAGAGTGGGTAAGGTGGTTTCGTCAGCGAAGATCCTTTCACCCTCCTTGACGCGCTCAAGGATATAATCGGCGCAGATCTGCAGTTCGAAGCCCAGATGCCCCATCCACTGGGCCATCAACGATCGGCTGATCTCGACACCGTCGCGGAGATAGATTGCCTCCTGCCGGTAAAGCGGAAGGCCGTCTGAGTATTTGGAGACGGCGATATAGGCGAGCAGCCGCTCCGTCGGCAGGCCGCTTTCGATGATGTGCGCCGGTGCCAAAGCCTGGAGCACGCCATCGTGGCCGCGGAAGGTGTATTTGGGGCGGCGCGTCACGATGACCCGGAACTTCGGCGGCACGACATCCAGCCGTTCGGAGCGATCCTCACCGATCAGGACCTTTTCCAGGCCCACGTATTCAGCAGGAATCTCTGGCTCGATCACTTCCTCGATGCGTTCGAGATGAGCGGCAAAACCCCTGCGTGGACGTGCTCCCCGTTTCGGCTTGTCCTTGGCGGCGTGATCAAGCTCGCTCTTGATTGCCGAAAGGCCGGTCTCGACTTCCTCGAAGGCAAAGGACACCTGTTCGTCGTTGACGCCAAGCCGCAGTCGCTCGGAACGGGTGCCATGTTGGGTGCGCTGCAGAACCTTCAGGATCGATGTGAGGTTGGCAATCCGCTCGTTGGCGCTCTTCTCCACCGCCTCCAGCCGGGCGATCTCAGCTTCAGCGGCCTTCAGTCGGGCTTCTTTTGCAGCCTGCTCGCGCGCCATCGCGAGGACCATCGCTTTCAGCGCGTCAACGTCGTCCGGCAGGTCGTGAGGGGGCAAATCCATGGCAATGAGTAGAGCACAAAAACAGCCGTTTTCCCAACCATTACAGCGGCATGATTCATCTTGTCGCAGGCGCTGTCAGCCCGTCAACAAGGGTCGCCTGACCTTCGTCGGGCGGATCTTTTTCCAATCCATTCCTGCCAGCAACGCCATCAGCTGAGAATGGTCCAGACGTATCCGTGCCGCCGATATACCCGGCCAGCAGAAGCCTTGATCTTCCAAGGTTTTCGAATAGAGGCAGACACCGCTGCCATCCCACCAGACAATACGAATACGGTCGGCCCGTTTCGAGCGGAAGACGTAAAGCGCGCCATTGAAGGGATCGAGAGCACCATCGCGCACCAGCGCCATCAACGAGGCGGCTCCTTTGCGGAAGTCGACCGGCTGGCATGACACATAGACCACCACACCAGAAACGATCATGCCTTGCGAACCGCCCGCAGAACCTTCACCAGGTGATCAGGATCGAACGCGCCGCAGACGCGCACCACCATATCGGCAATGGCAATATCGACCGAGCCGCTGCTCACCGTTTCAACGCGCGCGAACTTCTGCTTGCCAGTTCTCTCAGTCAGGGGTGCAACAACGCCCGATGCCAGTGCCATGCGTCGCCATCCATAAAGCTGTGACGGATCTAAGCCTTCAGATCTAGCAACCGCCGAGACGTTCGCCCCAGGCTGCAGCGCCATGGCCAGGATTCGCGCCTTTTCGTCGTCTGACCACTCACGCGGCTTGCGTCGTCTTCGCACCGGCTCTGCAGTCAAAACCTCAAAGGTCCGAGGGTGATTCACATTGTCGCTCATAGGATTCTCCGCATGACTCATGCAGAAAATCGCCTATCAGCAGTCCGAAAGATACGTGGGGTGGCCTACGCGCTTACCTTGTTTCGTAAGCCTCCGGTGAAGGCCACAGGTCAGGCAGCTTGAGCTTCTGACGCTGGCGACGTCCAATTCCAAGGAAGCAGTTGCTCCAGACGGGTGATCGGCGTGTCGGCGATACAGGCAAGGGCGTCGGCAAGCCACACCTGCGGATCAATGTTGTTGAGTTTTGCCGTCATGATCAATGTGGCCATGAAGGCGGCACGGTCAGCGCCACGATCTGATCCGGCGAAGAGCCAGATGATATGACCGTCCTTGGCGGGGGCAGCGATCCCTCGCAAGATGTTTTAGCGCCAGAGGGGCGCTAAAACGG
>NZ_VEIU01000010.1:0-112654 GCF_007680755.1 Agrobacterium sp. DE0009 | reverse complement strand
GTCGTTCCGCGCGACATGTTCGTGCCCGATCTTCATATCGATACACTGAAAGTGAAGAGCCGGAATTTTCATTAAGCAGCCTTTGGTAAAACTACCGGTCTGTCGTTCGAATTGGCTCAAGAGCAAAAACGCTAGGATGGACTCATCAAACCAAGTCCGCCTGACAGATTCAAAAGTTCACGCTTTCGGCAGTGGCGCGCAGGAGACACTAATCCTCTTTCTCGGTCAGGGTAACTTTCCCTGATACTGTCCATAATGCGCGGCGCTGACGATCGGAGCCGATCTCAATGAGGAAGCCGCACCGAAATCACGTCTGTCGCTGATTCCAATCGATTTACAGAATAGACCGGAGATTGATGAAAGGGAGCAGGAGTATTCCTAAAAGCGATAAATCGTGATGCGTTAATATCGCTTTTTCTTGCGATTGGGTTTTGTCATTCTTTCCCCAATTATTAACTGGGGAACAAGTCGATGCAAACCGCCACAGTCTCACAGCGTCTGGATAGACTACCAATTCTGCCCTTCCATAAAAGAATTCTTATGCTCGTCGGGGCGGGTCTCTTCTTCGATGCCTTCGATATCTATCTCGCGAACTCCGTACTCGGTGCCCTAGTTCAGGATGGGTGGTCGACGGTCGATAAGAATGCCGCATTTCTTTCGGCGACCGCATTTGGCATGCTATTGGGTTCTATCATGGCCGGTATCCTCGGCGACCGTTACGGTCGCAAGTTTACCTACCAGTTCAATCTTCTGGTCTTTGGCCTTTCGTCGATTGCCTGCGCGTTTATGCCAACGATGGAATGGCTTATCGTTGCCCGCTTTGTAACCGGTATCGGCTTAGGGGCGGAGCTTGTAATCGGTTACGGACTGTTGAGCGAATTCGTACCGCCGAGCCATCGCGGTCGCTGGGCGGCGTTGCTCTCCTGCATTGCTCAATTCGGCCTCTTTGCTGCAACATTGACCAGCTGGATCGTCATTCCATCGCTGGGTTGGCGTGCGATGTTCATTATTGCCGGCATTGGTGGTCTCATCGTCTTCATCGCCCGCAAGAATATTCCCGAGTCTCCACGTTGGCTGGAGCGAAACGGCAAACAGGCTGAAGCCGATGCGATCGTCACCAAGATCGAATCCGAAACAAATGTCGGAGAACTTGCTCCTATCGCTCCTTCTCAGCAATCTGCGTCGCTGGGCAGAAACAATCCTCTCGCTGCCCGTTTCCACAAGCCGCTTGCGATCGGCGCCGTGACTCAGATCGTTCAAAGCGCAGCTATCTATGGCTTCATCGCCCTCCTGCCGACCTTCCTCGCGCAACAAGGCATTCCGATTAACAAGTCGCTCGGTCAGTCCGTTCTGATGACCTTTGGCGGCCCGGCAGGTGCGCTTGCCGCCTATTTCTTGACTGACCGTATTGGCCGGAAGCCTGCGATCATCGGAGCTTCGCTTCTTGGCGCCGTCATCGGTCCTTGCTTCGCCCTGGTACAATCGCAGGAAATCGCCACCGCGCTTGGTTTTCTGATGTTCGGTTTGGTTTATTTTCTGGTCTCTGTCGTTCAGGCCGGGTATCTGCCCGAGCTGTTTCCAACAGAGGTTCGCATGCGTCTCACGAGCTGGGCGGTCACAGCGGGCCGCCTAACTTCGATCGGCATTCCGTTTGTGTCGGTCTATCTCGTTCAGGCTGGTGGTCTCGTGGCGGTGGTAGGCACGGTTGCAGCGCTTCTTGTCGTGCAGGCCTTGATGATCGCAACGCTTGCCGTGGAAACCAACCGCAAGAGCCTTGAGGAGATCGATGCTGATACGCTGGATGGTTCGTCCGCGGAGCCTGTTGTCCCACGGAAAGCCATCTAAAAGGGATTCAAATAAAGGCGCCGTGACACACATGGCGCCTGTTTGACAGGTGTTGAAATGAACGTCGAGCAGATCAGAGGCCTAATAAAGGCGATGGACGAAGCCTCCGTTTCAGAATTGGAATACAGCGAGGAAAGCGTCCGCCTAAGAATTGTGAAGGCATCGGCTTCCTATTCAAATGGAGACGCGCCGGACACGAGTTGCACGACCGCGGCCGCTCAAAAAGAAGAAACTGCTGCCCCGAACGTCCTAGGTCGCGGCAAAAGTAATCTGGTGGAAGCGCCGTTGCCCGGCATATTCTATCGCTCCGCAAGTCCCGGGGAACCGCCTTTTGTGGAAGTAGGTAATCAGGTTACTAAAGGTCAGACATTGGCGCTAATCGAGGCAATGAAGATGTTGACGCCCGTGAAGGCGGCTGAAGATGGCGTAGTTACTGCTGTTCTTGTGGAAGACGGCGTATCAGTTGAAGCTGGTGCCGCATCGTTCGAAATCGGATCGTGACGGCTCTGCCGGCTAGGGAATAAGGCTAATGCTGAAGAGGGTTCTTATCGCGAACCGGGGTGAGATCGCCGTTCGTATTCAACGCGCGTGCCGGGTTCTGGGCATCGAGTCCGTCCAGATTTTTTCCGATGCAGATCGCGATGCGCCTTATGTGCAGAGCGCAAGTTCGAGCCTTTGCATCGGCCCGGCGCAAGCAAGGGATAGCTATCTCAACATCGCGAAAATACTACAGGCCGCTGAACTCATGCGCGCAGATGCTGTCCATCCCGGGTACGGGTTTCTTTCAGAGAGCGCGGCTTTTTCGAAAGCCGTGGAGGGGGCTGGTCTCGCTTTCATCGGCCCTAAGGCCGCGTCAATCGAAACCATGGGTGATAAGATCGCGGCCAAGCAGACGATGAAGGCCGCGGGCGTTCCTTGCGTCCCCGGCGGCGACGAAGCACTACCGGATGATATGATCCGTTGTGCTTATATGGCAGATGAGATCGGTTATCCGGTCATAATCAAGGCAGCTGGCGGCGGTGGTGGACGCGGTATGAGGATCGTCCGGTCCGCCAACGAGCTCGCTGAAGCCATCGTCACCACACGAGAAGAAGCGGGACGCGCATTCGGTAATCCCGCCGTCTACATGGAAAAATTTCTCCAAGCCCCGCGCCACGTGGAAATTCAGGTACTGGCGGATAATCACGGCAATGCTGTCTGGCTTGGTGAGCGCGATTGTTCATTGCAGCGCCGTCACCAGAAGGTCGTAGAAGAAGCTCCCGCTCCCGGCATTTCACGCGATTTGATTGCCGAAGTCGGCGAGCGCTGCGCAGCGGCCTGCCGTAGCATCGGTTACTCCGGGGCAGGGACCTTTGAGTTTCTTTACGAAAACGGCGCTTTCTACTTCATTGAGATGAACACTCGCGTTCAGGTCGAGCATCCGGTAACGGAAGCCGTCACGGGCATCGATATCGTCGCCTGGCAAATTCGTATCGCCGGCGGCGAGCGCCTCGGCTTCGAGCAAAAGGACATCGTTCGGCAGGGACATGCGATCGAATGCAGGATCAATGCCGAAGATCCTTACACTTTCCGCCCCAGTCCCGGCCGTATCCAGCGTTGGCACGCGCCAGGCGGTCCCGGCATCCGTGTGGACACCCATGTGGAAAGCGGTTACGTCGTTCCACCTCATTACGACAGCATGATCGGAAAGATCATTGCCTATGGTGAAAGTCGTAAGGAGGCGATTGCGCGCATGAAGGCAGCACTGGGGGAGGCCGTTCTTGACGGCATTACGTCCAACCTCCCGCTGCATCGTGATATCATGGCCAACCCGGATTTCGTCGCCGGCAATGTCGGTATCCATCACCTCGAACATTGGCTGGAGACGCGCCACCATGACGATTGAGCCCCTCAAGCTGAGCTGGATGGGCGAGCAGGCCATTCTCTGCGACACTGGACATGCAGCGATCGATCTCAAACTGCAGGAACGGTTCTGGGCGCTTGCCGAGCAACTGAAGGGCCGCGCCTTTGTGCGGGAAGTCGTGCCCGGCATGAACAACCTGCTCGTCATGATCGATGCAGCCGCTATCGGTGGCGCTGAGGCGTTAAAGGATATCGAGACCTGCTGGAACGGGCTTGATGAGCATAGTGTCGCCGGTCAGGAGATCGAGGTGCCGGTGCGTTACGGCGGACAACATGGGATTGATCTTGTCCATGTCGCCAAGATAACCGGACTTTCCCCGGAGGATTATGTCCGCCGACACAGTGAAGGCCGCTACATTGTGTTCAACCTCGGCAGTCAGCCCGGTTTCGGCTATCTGGGAGGGCTCGATCCGTCGCTTGCCGTGCCGCGCCGCGAAGTGCCGCGGACGCGGGTAGAAGCAGGGTCCATCGTGATCGGTGGCGCGCAGGCAGGGGTCATTTCCAAGACCTCGCCTTCCGGCTGGCACATCATCGGCAAGACGGATCTGAGATTTTTCGATCCCGCGGCCGCACCGCCTGCGCTGCTGGCACCGGGTGACGTCATTCGCTTTCGCATTGAGAGTATGGAACCATGATCGAGATCGTCACACCCGGCCCGCTGGCGACGGTCCAGGATCTTGGTCGCCATGGCTATTATGATATCGGCGTCGGCTTTTGTGGCGCCATGGATCCGCTAGCGCTTATCATCGCCAATCGGCTGGTCGACAATGACGACGGAGCGGCTGTGATCGAATTCACGATCGGCTCGTTCGAAATCCGCTTCGAGCGGGATACCGTCTTCGCTTTGGCTGGTGCCGATTGTGCCGTAAAGCTGGACACTGTCGAAATTCCACCCTTCTGGTCTGCTCACGCCAAGGCGGGGCAGGTCCTCAAGGCAACCGCTCCACGGCATGGCATGCGAACCTATCTCGCGATCGCCGGCGGACTCGCCGTCGAGCCGGTTCTCGGCTCCCGCAGCACTGACATGAAGGGGGGCTTCGGTGGTCTTGGCGGACGTGCCCTTCAAGCTGGAGACCGGCTACCGCTCACGACGCCGGCTACCTTGCCGATGGCTTCCGATTTCGGTCTCGATCCGCGCGCGCTCTCTTCCTTCTACGAGGCCGGCTATCCTGACGAAGTTTCCGTGCGCTTTCTCGCTGCGGCCGAATACTCGTCCTTCGAGGACACGGCGCTCGATTTGTTTCGAGACGAGGCCTGGACCATCCAACCGGATAGCAACCGTATCGGCTATCGTCTGGCTGGACCGGTCCTGGACCTGAAAGCCAAGCTGGAACTGCGCTCACACGGCATCATGCCTGGTACGATCCAGGTGCCACCGTCGGGCCAACCCGTCATCCAGCTCAGTGATGCCAATACCTGCGGCGGATACCCAAAGATCGGCGTTGTCATTGCGGCTGATCTCTGGCGCTTGGGTCAGGCAAGGCTGGGCGGCAAGCTGCGCTTTGTCGAGGTCTCCCGCCAAGAGGCAATCGGGGAACTTGGCGACCAGAATGCGTGCATGGCGGCGGTGTTTTCGCAAATCGGCGAGAGCAGGAGGGCTTTGTAATGGCAAACGGCAAGGAATTGAAACTGCTCGATAACGCCGAGCTTGTCTCACTTGCTCGCTATGCGTCAGAACATGGCGTCTCCGAGCTGGAGTGGTGCGATGGTGAGGCGAGGATATCGCTCAAGCTCAAGCCGGCCAGCCGCAAATTCCGAGGCGCTTCGACAAAGGGGGCTCAAACCGAACAGCCTCGCCCGGAAGCAGTCCGAGCGCCGAGTTTCGGCGAGTTTCATCAACCGGAAAACCTGTTGATCAGCGACGGAATGGTGGTGAATGAGGGGCAGATTCTTGGGTTTGTCCGGCTCGGACCGGTTATGAAGGCCATTCGCGCTCCACAACGCGGAACTCTAAAAAGCTGCGGATACCGCGAGAAGGCACTGGTCAGTTACGGCGACGTGGTTTTTCAGATCACTCCACAACAAGGTAGTGTGCGATGAAGATCGATATCAATTCCGACCTCGGTGAAGGTTTCGGCATCTACAGCGCTGCCGACGACGAGAGCATTCTGTCTCTGGTTTCCTCCGCCAACGTGGCTTGTGGCTATCACGCCGGCGATCCGGTAGTCATGGATCGCACCGTGCAGTTGGCGCTAAAGAACAACGTCGATGTCGGCGCACACGTTGGTTATCCCGATCGGCAGGGCTTCGGCCGCCGACACATGGCGTTCTCACCGCGCGAGCTCGAATTGATAACGCTCTATCAGCTTGGCGCGTTAACAGCTATCGCGGATGCCGCCGGGCATCGTCTGACCCACGCCAACTTCCACGGCGCGCTTGGCAATCTATCCTTCGTGGATGCCGATGTCGCCGATGCTTTGCTCAAAGCCGTCCGGGCCTTCAATCGCGACCTCATTTTCGTGGCCTTGCCGAATACGGAAGCGGAAAAGGCAGCTCGCAAACACGGATTGAACGTTGTGACTTCTTTTCTCGCCGACCGGGCCTACGACGAAAGGGGTTTGCTGGTTTCTCGCTCTAAGCAGAATTCGATCGTAAAAGACCCGGCAAAAATCCGCGAGCGCATCATCCAACTGTTGCAGGATGGGACAGTGGCGACCGTGGGCGGACAGGAAATCAAGATGTCGGCCAGTTCTATCCTCGTCCACAGTGATACGCCGGGCGCCGTTCAGCTTGGCGAAACCATACGTTCAGCCGTTCTGGAAGCGGGTGCGGAGATCGTCTCCCTGTCCCGGATGTGACTATGAGGGCAGGAAGAAGGTTTCGAAATTGCAGCATTGCTCAGCAAAGCCGGCAACCGATTTTTTGAAGTCCGATCTCCGGTCGGCTCGATACAGCACCGCATAGCGTACGTGCGGCAGCCGGGTCTTCATCGGCAGGCGCCGCAGGCGACCGTCTCTCGTAAGCTTCGCGGTGACTGGTACCGGGAGGTAACTAACCCCGAGGCCGGAAACGGTAAAGCCAATTTGTGCGACGAGACTTTCACAATGAATTGTCTTCGAAGGCGCGACTTCATGGCTCGACAGCCACCGGCCATACACAAGCCCTGTACCTGATCTATTGCCCTGGACAAGCATGGTAAAATTGACCAGCTCGGTCACGGAAAGCTCTGCTTCCCCTTCGTAAAGGCTCGGCGCCGCCATCCACGCGTTCTCCACCGACTTGAGAGGTACAGTGACGCAGCGGGAGTCGTTGAAGACGTCAGGAATGACAATCACATCGATCGTGTCATCCATCAATCGATCAAACAGCGTGGCACTGAGCTCAACTTCTGGCTCGATGCTGACGCGGGGATATTCGCTCTTGATCATGCCAACAAGGCTGGGAAGCCACGTCATTGCCGTGAGTTCTGTTACGCCAATGCGGAAGCGCCTCAAGAGGACCTGACTGGAACTCACGCGCTCTACGAATTGATCGCGCTCTTCCAGTAGGCGTTTGGCATATTCAAGAACTTCCGCGCCCTTCTCGGTCAATCTGGCAGTACGCTTGCTGCGGTCGAAAATCTCTACGCTAAATTGTTGTTCGAGTTCCTGAACCCTCTTCGAGACGGCGGATTGCGTTGTGTTCAGCTTCGCTGCAGCGGCTGCGAAGCTCCCAAGGTCGGCGATCCAGGAAATTGCCTCAAGCTGTTTGAACGTGATCACGCCGGATGTTTTCCAGTTTCCGATTGAGAGATTCTACATCTCTTTACAGATTAGCAAACTCCCGCAGTCGTCGAAATCACGATGTCGCTGGAGTTCCATATGCGCCGGTATAAGTTCCCTGACGAATGCTGCGCAGGATGTCCTCCTCTTTCGCCTCCTGCGCATGCACGGCGTTTAGTAGTTCGGCAGCAATTGCTGCCGGAAACGCAACAATTCCGTCCTCGTCTCCGACGACGATATCTCCCGGCTCGATCACGAAGCCGCCGATGGCCACTGGCACGTTGATCTCGCCTGGGCCGTTCTTGTAAGGTCCGCGATGGATGGCGGCGCGCGCAAACACCGGAAACTCGGATTTCGCCAAAGCTCCGGCATCGCGGATCGCGCCGTTTATCACCATGCCGGCCGCACCTCGAGTTTGAGCAATCGTTGCCATGATCTCACCGATCAGAGCACGGTTTGTCTCGCCATCACCATCCACGACAACGACGTCGCCCGGGCGAACCAGATCAAGTGCCTTATGGATCAGCAGATTGTCTCCGGCAGCAACACGAACTGTCAGAGCTGTACCAGCCATCGTGCGATTGACCTTATGGAATGGTCGAACGCCAATCGCGCCAGGAAGACGGGCGAGATTGTCGCTTATAATTGCTGTCGAGGACCTGGCATAGGCTGAGACGAGTTCGGCATCTGCCTGGGGCGCGCTTGGAAGTATCCGATTTCCGATCATTGAAATTCTCTCTGGATTGAGTGCGAGGCGATGCTTCTCATTGAAGAGCGTTGATCGCTTCTACGATAGCTCGACTCCCGGATTCGACGACTTCCAGGGAAGCCGCGAATGAAAGCCGAAGATAGGGCGACAGCCCATAGGCTGACCCGTCGAGAACGGCTACCTTGGCCTCCTCCAGAAGGTAGAGTGAAACGTCGAGATCGGTCCGCAATTCCTTGCCGGTCGGCGTGGTCTTGCCAATCAAGCTGGCAACGGAAATGAAGAGATAGAAGGCTCCCCAGGGCGCGCGTGGCGACAGGCTCGGCGCTTCTGACAGGATTTCCACCATACGGTCGCGACGGCGACGGTACATTGCAGTTGCCTCACGCACGCAAGCCTGATCGCCTTCCAGCGCCGCAACAGCGGCAGCCTGACTGATCGAGCTTGCGCATGTCGTACTCTGGCTCAACATCTTGACAACCACGTCTATCAAGAACTTTGGACCGGCCGCGTAGCCAACGCGCCATCCCGTCATAGCGTAAGCCTTTGACATGCCGTTGATGATGACCGCGCGCTCAAACAGTGACGGCACGACTTCGATAAGGCTCAGGGCGCGTTCATCGTTGTAAGAAAGATATTCATAAATCTCATCCGTCATGACCCAAACATTGGGATGGCGCTGCAGCACCTCGCCCAGAGCCAAGAGTTCGTCACGAGAATACACCGTACCAGACGGGTTGTTCGGAGTGTTAAGAACGAGCCAGCGGGTCTTTGCGGTAATCGCCGCTTCCAGCGCCGCTGGCGTCAGCTTGAAGTCGGCCTCTTCTGCGCAAACCACAGCAACGGGCTTTCCACCATGCAGGGTAGCCAGGTCGGGATAGGACACCCAGTAGGGTGCCGGAACTATTACCTCATCACCTTCGTTCAGCGTCGCGGAGAAAACTTCGAAAATCAGCTGTTTGGCACCGCACCCGACTGCAATGTTTTCGGGCTTGACGGGTAGCGCTTTTTCCCGGCTGATCTGAGCGGCAACGGCAGTGCGGAGTGTTGGCGTACCCGCAGATGCTGTGTAGTGTGTGTCGCCGGCTTTCATCGCCGTGTATGCCGCCTCAACTATATGCGCGGGGGTAGAAATGTCCGGCTCGCCGATTGTTAAATCGAAAATCTCTTGTCCCTGCGCCTGCAGATCCGCGACCATCTTCTTGGCCGCAATACTTGCAGACGGCTTCAACGCGAGTGCGCGATTTGAAATTTGAAGAGACATTTTGTTCGCCTTGACTTTCTAATTTCGCAAAAGCTAGGCGGAAAGCAAGTTCAAGAAAAGCGATTAATACTAATCAATTTCCATTTCTAAAAGGAATGAGAGTCGCGCAGGATGAATACTGAGAGCTGATGGTTGTCTAAACGTAGCTGGGGCGTCAAGGATGAATTTATCTCGAGATCGCTGCCTAGTGCATAGTCGTCTTCGCGGTCGACATCAGGAATGCCCCGAACAACTGGCTGGAGATTCGGTGCAAGGAGTTCTGGGCAAAGGCTCCACGCGGCCAGATGCGCGGTACCATCGCCGACATCTGGACCGAGGAGGCATTGGCATTGATGCCGGTTGGTGGAGATGACCTCTGCCTGTGAGAGAAATCGGGCACTCGGCTCGCCTGATCCGCATCCAATGTCTAGCACCGTCGCTCCTCGCCTCAGGATGTCGGCAAAATGCTCGATCCAAGCGAGCTCCTGTAGCTCCATGTTATGAGCATTTGTCCATGCGCCAGCGTGGCGCAGGTACAGGCTTAAGATGTGTGCTGCTGCGTCGGTCATAGCTACAACGCCTGACTATCAACAAGTGGATAGAGCTTCCAGGTGTCCATTTCGGATCGCGCGTTGACAGCTCGGGAGACATAGGGAAAGAGACTTACAGCATCGCCTCGGAGTTCGATGCAACATTGCCCTCTTCAGAGTTTCGCTTTGTCGATTTGAGCTTGTGACCAATCTCGACAATCGCTTCCAGCGCTGGCACCAATTCCCGCCCAAGCGGCGTGAGGGCGTATTCCACCGAGGGCGGTGTCGTCGGCTGGATGGTGCGGGTCACGACCTTGCGGCTTTCAAGCTCTCGAAGGCGCTGAGACAAAACCTTCGCTGAAACGGGCGGAATGTCGAGCCGCAGCTCACTGAAACGCCGCGGCCCGGCACGCAGGTGCCAGATCACGTTTGGGGCCCATGCGCCGGCAATGATCCTCATGCACTCGGTCAATGCACAGGGTTCCGGCGGAGGCGTGCTGCGGTTCTTGCGAACTTTGAGGCTCATGATCGTACCCTGGTTACTGCGAGGAAACTCGAATGTGAAGTAACCATAAGAAACCAGGTTGGCAAGAGAAACTCCGGTGCATAGCTTCCTGCTGCACACAAACAGGAGACTTGCATGAGACTTTATTTCAAATCGGGCGCTTGCTCTATGTCATCGCGTATCGTGTTGACTGAACTTGGTATTCCGTTCGACGCGGTCAAGGTCGATACGGACAGGGGTCTGACGGAAACGGGCGTGGATTATAGTTCGATCAATCCCAAGGGGTATGTCCCTGCGCTTGAACTGGCGGATGGGTCCGTCCTAACAGAAAACCCCGCTATCCTTCAGTATCTTGCCGATACCCATCCGGATTTTGGTTTCGGGGCAGCACGCGAGCCGCTGGAGCGGGCGCGACAACAGGAGTGGCTTGGCTTTACATCGTCCGAACTTCATAAGGCATTCGGCCCCTACTTTCGTGGACACCCGCTTGAAGGTGAAGAGAAGAAGCAGGTGGACTGGAAACTTGCCCGCCGTGTTGACGACGTCGAGAGGGGCCTCGCTGATGGCCGTGATTTTATTCTCGGCGAGCGTTTCACCGTGGCCGATGCCTATCTCTTCGTCGTGCTGAACTGGTCCGGTTTTATCGGGTTCAGCCTTGAACGGTGGCCGCATGTCGCGGCCTATGTGGTGCGGATAGCGGCCCGACCGGCTGTCCGAGAAGCCATGCGGCAAGAAGGACTTCTGGCCGCGGAGGTCGTAGCGTGACGTCTGCCTTCCATGACATTACCGTTGCCCTGCAGGATTATTTTGATGCACTCTATTTCTGCGACACCAACCGTTTGCAGCGCGTTTTCCATCCCCGGGCGATCTATGCCACTGCTGATGAAACCCCGCTGCTCTATCGCACGATGGAGGAATATGTACCGGTGGTCGCAGCCCGGCAGTCACCGGCTTCACGCAATGAGACGCGTCGCGATCATATCGATGCCATCGACCTGGCAGGGGAAAATACCGCCTTCGCCCGTGTCCGTTGCTCGATCGGCCAACGTGATTTCGTCGACTTTCTGACGCTGGTGCGCAGCGATGGTGAGTGGCGCATTATCTCCAAGGTCTTCCAGATCATTGAACGTTGATAGTAAGGGATCAGAACCGATGCCATATGTGAACATCAAAATTACACGTGAAGACGCAACGACGGAACAGAAAGCCAGGCTTATCAAAGGAGTGACCGATCTTCTGGTCGAAGTGCTCGACAAAAACCCGGCAACCACATTCGTCGTCATTGATGAGGTGGAACTGGAAGACTGGGGTGTTGGAGGGCTTCCTGTCGCAGAATATCGTAAGATACTCCGCGAAACATAGCGGTGGGCATGATCTGATTCGCTTCGAGGTTTCGTCGCGGATTGGGGCATGTCATCCCTGATTTTTGAGGCACGTATTTACGCGCCTCAGAAATGTTGAGCAGATACTGTGGTCGATGAACCGAACATGAAGTGACGGGCCGAGCCCAAGCGACCATCTTCGACCACGGGGTGCTAGAAGCGTCTGCGGGTGGGCCGCCCGGACGTCCGTCGGCGACGCTGTTCAATGAGAAGAAGGAGTGCCGGATTAACCGGGAAAAAAAACTCCTCATTGATCCAAGTGGCAAAGTTAATGGAAAAAAGAAGCCAAAAATTTCTGAAAAATTCTGCTACTCTTCTTGCGCTCGCCTTGGTTCTTTCAGGTTGCGGGAACCCTGACTGGTTTCAGCCCCCACCTACGGAGGGACAGGTATGGACCAAACCGGGAGCGAGTTCCACCGAGGTGTCCAAGGCGCTGCTTGAATGCGGATCAGCGAGTATTTCCAGCCTGAGCGTTCCTCCCCGAGAGGACAAAACTCCGAACCAGCAAGCCCAAATTCAGAGATGTTTGTTCGCAGATGGTTTCACAATGACAGTGCCAAAAACGCAGTGGTACTATTGTGAAATGAGCCCGAACCTGCCCTCCTGCCAGACAGGATCACTAGTTGTTCAGCGGAGTGTCTCGCGGCGAGTGCAAAGCAACTATTGTCGACGGAGGAGCGATCTGCAATTTTGCCTTCGTACAGCTGTCAATAAATACGCTTGCACTCAGACTGAGCGCCTGGTTCCGGATGAATGTCTTCCTTAGGCAAGCCTGACAATCGTTGCGACGTCACCGGTCGTCAAAAGGCTCATCGCTTTGAGCCTGTCGTCGGTCCAGCCCCAACAGCGCACATTGAGTAGCATCGCAATATCCGTGTCATCAAACCACTCTCGAATTTCTTTTGCCGGATTGCCTCCAACGATGGCGTAGGGTTCAACATCCTTTGTCACCAGCGCCCTGGTGCCGATGACCGCGCCATCACCGATCATGCGAAAGAAACGATCCGACTATTGTGGTGCACACCACCGGTAGTGATCATTGATCTCCGAGTCTGCATGTTGACGCTTCAGCCGGAATTCTCTGCGATTCAAAACTTCCAGGGTGGTCTTAAATTCCGTGGTAGTTGTCGGAAGGATGCTCCATGAACGATGGTAGTAGGAGCATTTCTCCTCGTAACGATAAATGTTACCCGTGTTTGTAACGT
The DNA here is from genome assembly GCF_007680755.1 of Agrobacterium sp. DE0009. Classification (NCBI taxonomy): domain Bacteria; kingdom Pseudomonadati; phylum Pseudomonadota; class Alphaproteobacteria; order Hyphomicrobiales; family Rhizobiaceae; genus Agrobacterium; species Agrobacterium sp. DE0009. The sequence continues at coordinate 99,635 of NZ_VEIU01000010.1, read as the reverse complement.
TCCTCAGAGAGCAAGCTGTCTTGCTGCTTTTGACTGTGTCTCCGTCATATATGAACGGCATGGATTTTTGCGGGTCACTGCAGTCCCGCTGTGTTTGCACGTATGTCCCGAGATCTATCGGCAGAAGGTCTTTCGCAAAGAGCGGGGTCGATACAGCGGAGATGACTGCCGTCAGCGTCATTGAAAACGTCAAATTCTTTAAGTCCATTCTCCGGCTCTCCTAAAGCAAATATAGGGTTTGAAAGTCTGGAACTGGTGCGCTTGTGTCCCAACCGTTTGCCGATGGCGACATAAGAGCCCAAGCTTGATGAGGTGGTCTTGCCGCTCCCAAGAAGGGCATTACGGCATTTCACCCCCGGTGCAGAAGCCGTCCATATCCTTAGCGCTTCTTTTGTTTCAAATCGCTGATTTGCCTTCAACTGCGCTGTCGGTTCATGCGTATCGCTGGGACCTCGACGAGGGGTTCAAGGGCCGATATCGACTTGAGGGCTTCTCGGATGCTGAGTTCTTTCTGTGTGTCGTCGACAGCGAGCCCGTCTGCGGCGATCACATCAAGCCTGGTTACCCCAATGAACGCAAATATCGAGCGAAGATAAGCCTCGGCGTGTTCGTACGTAGCCAGGCCGTTTCCCTGTCGATAATGCCCACCGCGGGCCATAGCGAGAATGACGCGCTTGTCATGCGCCAGGCCTTCGGGGCCATGGGATGTATAGCGAAATGTGCGACCTGGGACCACGATCCGGTCGATCCATGCCTTTAGCTGGCTTGAAACGGATAGGTTATAGAGTGGAACGCCAATCACGATAACATCGGCATCGATGAACTCCTCGAGGGCCCGTTCTCCAAGCGTGACATCATCAATGACATCGGCAACACGAGCGAGATGTTTACCGATGAGATGCGGTAGGGGGTTGGTGACGAGATCGCGGTAGATGATTTCCATCGACGGTTCGAGCCCTTTGAGTCGCTCAACAGCGGTCTTGCTCAGCATGCGGCTAACGGATTGCTCACCGAGAATGCTGGAGTCGATGTGAAGCAGTTTCATCAGTTGTCCTTTCTGGAAAAGCATTGTCTCTTCTGACATCACGAACCGGCAGGCGGCTTCAGCCAGAATGTCTGCAACTGCATTACGATCAGCCCGAGAAAGATGAGGCCGAGACCGGTGAGGCGCGACCATGAAACGGGTTGCTGCGGCAGGCCGACGAGGCCCCATTGGTCGATGATGATCGATGCGAGCATCTGCCCGGCGATGACCGCCATGATGAAGCCGGCCGCACCGAGTTTTGGCGCAAGCATGAGCGCGCCAGTGATGTAGACGACGCCGACAATGCCACCGATCCATATCCAGCGCGGCGCGTGGACAAGGTTCGACAGGGTAGGCAACTGCACCTTCGTCAAAAGCATGACGGGCACAATGCAGGCCAGGCTGACGCACAGGGATACGAGCGTGCCCCAAAGCGGATGACCAAGCGAGCGCCCGAGAGCCGCGTTTGCTCCTGCCTGAAAGGGAACGACCGCACCGGTCACGACGGCAGCGAAGATAAGGAATATTGCATTGGTTTGCATGGCGGATAACCTCCGATGCCCACCACATGCAATATTTGATGTGCTGATGGAAATTCCGATGTAATATCTTCGCTATGCATGATGTGAATAATCTCCGAGGCGTCGACCTCAACCTTCTTGTGGTCCTTGATGCCCTTCTGGCCGAGCGGCATGTGTCGCGGACAGCGACACGGCTCAATATGAGCCAGCCGGCAGTCAGCCATGCGCTCGGGCGCCTGCGTCTTCTGTTCAACGATCCCCTGTTCGTACGCCGCGGTGGTCAGCTTGTCCCAAGTGCCAAGGCAATGGAGATCGCGCCGGTTCTGGGGCAAGCCCTGCGACAGATGAGGGAGGTCCTCGGCCCGAACGACTTCGACCCTACGCGTGAGAAACGAGCTTTCCGCCTTGCAATGTCGGACTATGGCTCTTCCGTTGTACTTCCCGGTCTTTTGCGAAGGCTGCGTCGCGAGGCGCCAGGGATCGAGCTTGTGGTGACCCAGTCGAGCCGGGAAGCCATGCTACGGCTGCTGCTGGACGGCGAGTGCGATCTCGCCCTGGGCGTCTTTCCTGATCTTCCCGAACGGCTGCAAGCCGAGCAGCTCGCCATCGAGCACTTCGCCTGCGTGGCGGACCGCAGTTCGATGGCGGGCAAGGCCCGCCTTGATATGGACGGCTTTCTTGCAAGGCCCCACGTTCTCGTTGCGATGAACGACGGCACGAACACCGAAATCGACATGGCTATACGCGCTTTAGGCTATACGCGACACGTCGTCGTCACGCTACCCCATTGGGGCAACGCACCGCGGCTGATCCACGGAACGGATCTCGTTCTGACGGTCGCGCGCAATGCGCTCGCACTCCATGAAACCGATGCCTCTCTGGTTTTCTTCGAGCCCCCGTTTCCGATAGCGCCATTTCCGTTTGTGCAGGTCTGGCATGAGCGTCGCGCGAGCGATCCTGCTCACCTGTGGCTTCGCAACGTCATATCGGATGTTGCGGCGTCCCTGAAATAATGACCCGAGGCGGTCCCCTTAATCCCGCCAATAACGAGCGTCGTTTTAACGTGACATTCCCGTGGCCAATCCCGACAGATAAGTTTGCAACACTAGACTGGCAGAGCAGAGGTAGGGAAGGGAGCGACGCGCGTTAGAACCGCTCCTTTGGCATCCTTAACCCGTAAGGCCGCTTCGCGCCTGCCTTCCTAAATACTCCAACGCTCGCCAGCAAAGCCATGACACGGGCAAGGAGGTGACCAAGCGACCGCAAGGTGTTAGCAGAGGGGATGTCAAAAGTTGTACTATCAAGAGCCGTTAAGGCAGACGCGGACGCGCTTATCAACGCAAATCGAAAAAGCGCTGAATATCACTCACCTTGGGTTAAGCCTTTCATCGACCAAGAAGGCTTTGATGCTTGGTACGGAAGAACCCTTACTGGTCCCAATCTTGGCTTCATCATCAGGGAGGCGAATACGGACGCAATCGTGGGAGTCGTCAACCTCAGTGAAATCGTCTGGGGCGTGTTCAGAAGCGCGTACTTGAGTTACTACGGCATGGTAGATTGGTCTCGCCAAGGCCTCATGACTGAAGGAGTCAGGAGCGCTTGTCGTCATGCATTCGATGATCTTGGTCTTCACAGGCTTGAGGCCAACATTCAGCCTGAGAACGCGGCTTCGTTAGCTCTTGTAAAGCGAATTGGCTTCAAGAAAGAGGGATTTTCGACACACTATCTAAAAATATCTGGCGCGTGGCGGGATCATGAAAGATGGGCACTACTAGCTGATTGGTGAGGTTCACGGTGACCGGCAAGTAATGAGGTCCGTTCTGCTACGTACCGTTGCAATCACCGGGCTAAACCGTCCCCTCCCAGGACGATCGGAGAGTATGGTCGATGCGGTGCTCCGGTAGGCAATTTTGCCGCGACTTTCCGAAATCCAAAATCTGCTCATAATGATCCGACATATCCGCGGTTTTGTGGGCTACAAAGTCCGCTGCAAACAAGGTCCGCGCTGCATCAAGTGCTGTAGCCAGTGTGAGAAGATACTAATTTCTTACCCAAATTTTTCCCAACGGCGCACCGATGCTTTTGGCAAGCTCCTCATCCTGCGCGCGAGTCGTGTTATCCATGTTGGGACTGAGAGCCTCAAGTGCAAAGCGGCCAAAGCCCGCAGGCCAGATATATTTCAACGTATTGAGAGACACGCTGGCGCCACACCAGGGCGTCTGAGCGGAAAGGTTTTTGAACTCCGTTTCATAGGCCTTTTCCATGGCGTCCCCCCACCATTCTTCGATCTCGGCATCGCAGGTAGGGCATCGCACCCCCGACCAGTTTTCGCCGGGATCAAAGAAGCGCACAGTATTCTCGAAATTGGCCTGTATGGTTTCAGCCTTTGGCGCCATGACCCTGAGGAGATCCGCTGCCTTGCCCGCCTGTTCCGGCGTCGGCTGCCAGAAGGGTTCGGTCGGAACGTAGCGTAAAATCGTGTCGGACATTGATGCCGCATTGACTCTGACGTAAGCGCACGCTTGTCGGGCGCAGATTGCTCCATTCGGGCGTCGCGGGACGGGCTGTCCTGGTTATACTTCGTCAGCTTTCAACGACTCTTTTAGGGGACGGCTCGCCCGGCCTCCACGTTTGATGGCCCCATGGATCAGTCTTCGAAACGTGGGGCATTCCATATGCGATGGGGCCGGACAATCGGCGATATGACGAAGTGTTTCGCGCAGCGCCGTCAGCTCCGCGACCTGTTGATCAATGTGCTCTGCCTTACGACGCAGCAGGTCACGGGGCAGATCCGGCAGTCCGTTGCGGCCGAACATGCCGGCGATCTCTTGTAGTGAGAAGCCGGCCGATTTCGCCATGGCGATTAGCTTGAGCTGCAGCAGCACCTCGGGCGGAAACTGCCGGCGCAGGCCGTGACGCGATACCGAGGCGATCAGGCCAGCCTCCTCGTAATAGCGCAGGGCCGACGGCTTGATCCCTGTGCGCGCAGCGACCTCACCGATATCCAGGAATTTCATACTTGACCTCAAGTTGGCTTGAAGTGGCAGCTTGCCCCTCAGTTGATCATTTGACAAGTGGAAACGACATTGGACACCATCGATTCACTCCGACCGCTTTCTGGTCGAGCCGGCATCACGATCGCCCTCTCGCTGGCCACTGGCCTTGCCTCGCTCGGCACTAGCATTGCCAACATCGCCCTGCCGGATCTCGCCAAGGCCTTTGCCGCGCCGCTTCCGCAGGTGCAGGCCGTCACGGTGGCCTATCTCGCCAGCCTGACGGTCTGCGTCGTCGTCGCCGGCCGTCTTGCCGATCGCTTCGGTGCCAAGGCGATGCTCGTGCTGGGCCTGGTGCTGTTTGCGTTGGCCACCGGGCTGTGCGCCGCCGCGCCGACCTTGTCGGTGCTGATCGTTGCAAGGGCGTTTCAGGGCGCCGGCGCGGCATTTCTGATGACGCTGGCCATGGCGTTGATGCGCCAGACTGCAGGCGAGATGCAGACAGGGCGGGCCATGGGCCTGCTCGGCACCGTCTCGGCCATCGGCACTGCCCTTGGCCCCTCTCTCGGCGGGCTGCTGATCCCGCTGTCGGGCTGGCGGGCGATATTCTGGATGCAGCTGCCGTTGGCAGCCTTGGCGTTGATCCTGGCAGTCTCGTTTCTGCCGCGTGACGCGAACTTAGCCGATAGCAAGGCGCCGAGCCTGTGGTCGGTGATGGACCGGAGTCTGACCGGCAATCTCCTTATGAATCTGCTGGTCGCTGCCATCATGATGACGACGCTGGTGGTGGGACCCTTCTATCTCGGCCTCGGGCTGGGATTGACCGTTTCTGAGGTCGGCGCGGTGATGGCGATCGGCCCGGTGATTTCGATCGTCAGCGGCGTGCCATCCGGCCGGCTCGTGGATGCCTGGGGCAGCCACCGCATGCTGGCAATCGGCCTGGCCCTGCTGGGTGTTGGAGCGCTTATGCTGGCCATCGTGCCGGGCGTGATCGGGGTCGCCGGTTATGTGCTGTCGATTCTCGTCCTTACACCGGGTTATCAACTGTTCCAGGCGGCGAACAATACGGCAGCCCTAGCGGATGTGGCCAAGGACCGCCGCGGGACCGTCTCCGGGCTCTTGGGCTTGTCGCGTAATATCGGGCTGATTGGCGGTGCTTCGGCCATGGGCCTTTTCTTCGCCCTTGGTGTCGGCACAACGGATGTCACCCAGGCGCCGGCGTCGGCTATAGCATCCGGGATGCGCCTGACCTTTCTCATTGCCGGTGCCTTGACCATGGCTACCTTCGCCGTCGCGGTTTTCCGGCCGGACAAGCATAGGGCAGAGGTTGAGCGCGGTGAGGCCTGACGGGGACAGCTCGTGTAATTGTGGACAATTGCCCCAGACCATGGCCCTGACGCCAGGGAAGATCAACAGGCCAAAAATAGTTGGTTGAGCGGCACACCTTGCCCTTTGATAACGCCGGCGGGCGAGTCAGATGCCCTTGCTGCTAAGTTTACCGAAGAGGGAATCAAGCATCCTAACCTGATAGCAATTCACAAGGTCATCTCAAGCCGGGCTGGTTCGCTACGGAAAGTGACGGAGCAGGTTTTGATCAGATGAATGGTCTCGAGCATCCAGTGTCCTGTCGTTCCCACTACGGGTCAGTGGTTCATATCTATGTCAAGGCGACAGAATCGAGTTCCCTATTGTGACGGTTCCACTCGAGCGTTATACTGTTTTTGAAAAACAGTATAACATCGGAATCGAGCTTATGAAGTCAGTTGATCTCATGTATCAAACTATGCTCGCCGAGCTAGGTCAGCGCTCGCTCGACGCTGCATGGACGGCCGATTTCCCTCCGGAGGGTCGATTCACTCCGGCGAACATCAAGGGACGGAAGTATTGGTATTTCGACATCCCGGACGGACACGGTGGTACGAAACGTCGTTATGTTGGACCTGCTGACGATCCGGATATAGCGCAGCGCGTATCTGATCATAAGCGGGACAAGGACGATCTACGCGCTCGCAGGCGCCTGGTAAACACCCTGACCCGTGAAGGCGGGATGATATCCCCCGACGCAATGTCAGGCGATATCGTTGAAGCTTTAGCCAATGGCGGTCTCTTTCGACTTCGTGGCGTTCTCATCGGCACGGTGGCCTTTCAATGCTATTCAGGGCTGTTGGGCGTGCGCCTTCCCATGGCCGCCATACTAACCGGCGATGCGGACATCGCTCAGGATTATGCCATTAGTCGAGAGGTTGAAGATAGTCTGCCTCCGATCGTAGAATTGCTGCAGGACGTCGACGCCAGTTTCCGGCCCGTTCCACATAGATCGGGATCAGCGGCTTCGTCCGCATTTCAAAATGCCGACGGCTACAGGGTGGAATTCTTGACATCGAACCGCGGCTCGGACGACTACATCGATCAGCCGGCGAAGATGCCCGCCCTCGGCGGCGCCAGCGCGGATCCACTACGCTTTCTCGATTTTCTTATCAGGGAACCCGTAAGAACAATACTTCTCCACCGAAGCGGCATCCCAGTCGTTGTCCCCGATCCAACTAGATATGCGGTCCACAAGCTCATAGTCGCCAGCCGCCGCCACTCTGACGGGCAGGGGCCAGCGAAGCGTGAGAAGGACCTTCGCCAAGCCGCGCTGCTTTTTGAAGCGCTGGAGCAGACGAGGCGATCTGCCGACTTGGCCCTCGTCTACAACGAAGCATGGGAGCGCGGGGCGGCATGGCAACAAGCTATTCGAACCGGGGCGGGGATGCTGCCGGCGCCAGATGCGGACCGGTTCAAAACGGTCCTAATGGACGGCGCAAAGAAAAACCGCGAAAATATTGAACTTCCGTTTAGCGAATAGCCCGCCTTCCCATTGAACGCCAGGTTGCTGATTGCATTCGAAGTGGCGCGGACAAATAGGGTGCCAAGGGTTCAATTCTGTTCAAGGCGCATCCTTTACGGCCTAGACGTCATCCACACGCCGACTAGAGTTATCACCAGCCCGCTCAGCATCATCAACGTCAGAGGCTCCGAAAACAGCATCCATGCCCACAGCATTGTAACTGGCGGGCTGAGGTAGATGGCCGCGCTGACCTTTGCTGCGGGGAAGAGCCGAAGGCTGGTGTAATACACCGAGTAGGCTAGGAACGTCGCGATCAGCACCAGCCAGGCCATGGCGAGCGCGAATTTCTGCGTGAGAGGAGGCACAAGGCTGCCTTGCATGGACGCGCAAAGCCCGAACAGAACCGCGCCCGTCAGCATTTGGACACAGAGACTTTGATGGACCGGCATGCCGCTCGTCGAGTTCCTCCTGTTCACAACAGAGGCGAGAGCGAGGATCAACATTGATCCAACCGTGAGAATATAGGCCCAGGCCGGAGCGGTGCCTATACCGAGGCTGTCAAAGGATACGATCAACACACCTGAGACTGCGATTGCGGTCCCTTGCCACTGTCGTGTCGTCAAGCGCTCACCGAGGACGGGTTGCGAGAGGGCAGCAACAGCAAGCGGAAGGAGGTCGGCGATGAGTGCTACCAAACCGGTTGGCACTTTCTGCTCTATGGCGAGCGCGAAACCGCCCAGGTACAGAAAAACCGCCATGAACCCGAGCAACGCTTGATACCTGACTGCAGCTAGCGACATTCTGGGACCAAAGGCCAGCGCGAACGGAAGTAAGACCAGTCCGGCCAGCAGGGTGCGCCAGAAGAGCAGCAGCATGACGCTTGCCTCCTCATTCGCATATCGGATCCCCACGAACCCGGAGCTCCAGCCAACGATCAGAAGGGTGGCCAATAGCGGCCACGAACAAAGGCGGTGATGTTGGCCCTTAATGCCTTCGAAAAATTCATTGTGCCTCGTACATGCAGCTACGTTCCAGGATTAACGAGCCGACATCGCAATGCCGCATGACAAATGTCGATGATGCCATGACATTCGTTCTGTATCTGTCATACTGTTAGGATCGCCCTGCAACACTGACGCGGATGTCAGGATGATCGAGATCAACAGTCGCCGTTTGGAAATTGACGCACTGCGGGCAATGCGCGCGATCAAGCACCACGGCGGAATCACCAGGGCAGCGGCTGCCTTAGGACTTTCGCAATCGGCCGTCAGCCACAAGATTCGGCGACTTGAGCTGAATCTTGACTGCGAGTTGCTCTCGCGCCGAACAGGCGGCCCAGTTTTCACCACAGCTGGTCAAGAGCTCCTGGACTATGCGAACAAGATACTAGACCTGCACGACGAGGCTTTGCGGAGTCTCGCGAAGACGCCACTCGCGGGCCGACTGCTGCTGGGTTTTACAGAGGATACCGCTTGCAGCGACCTTGCACGCGTACTTGGACGCTTCAAAAAACTGCACCCGAATGTGGCTGTTAAGACGAAGGTTCGAATGAGCCTTGTCCTCCGCGGCATGCTGGAGCGTGCCGAGTTGGACGCCGCAATCGTTCAGATTTTTGATCATGAAGTGAGGCCCACGGATGTTGTTCTCTACAATGAAGCTCTTCGCTGGGTAAGCCACCCCGAGCTAGAGCTCCGACGCGAAGAGCCAGTCCCGTTCTTGTCCTTCGATGATGACTGCTTTTACCGGAAGTGGGCGCTTGATGTGGGGCGGGATGATGTCGTTCTGGAAACGGTTTTTGAGTGCTCCAGCTCGGCGGGTATTGTCTCTGCGGTCAATGCCGGGATGGGAGTCGCATTGTTGAGCGATCGTCATATCAGCCGCAACATGCGCCTTATCTCCGATCGCTTACCCGCACCCCCTTCGCTTGCCTATGTTGTACGGCGGGCACGGAAGGCGCGGAACCCGGCTCTTGATAGCCTCGTCGCTGAAATACAAGCCGAGGTTGGGCGTCAGGGAGGTCTGGCGTTGATGGGCTAAGTTCGACTGGGTTCGGCTTGATGCCACCATCGTTGCCAACGCCGCTCATATAGTCCACGTGCCGAGAGGCAGGCGCCACCCGAAGGTGGGCCGGGCCCTATGATCCAGCCCGTGCCGCGATCAGAATTGTCGTCGATGGGACCAGAGAATAAGTGGCGACGCGGGTAACAAGCGACCCATTGCTGTGCCCTCTATGTATTCCCCCATCGACGAACGATCTAGCTCCTACATCGTCGCCATCAGGTTCTCATCTCACCATGCCAGCTTCACCATCAGAGTAATTCACCGGCATCCAGTCGAAGTGTTCGCCTTCTTTGAGGACATTGCCGATCCCCGGAAAGGCAATATGCGCGCCGGCGACGAGATAACCTTCCGCGATGGCTTCGGCGAAGGCGTCAAGCCGGGATCGCACTGCCCTCGGACGATCGACGTCGAACTCGATGGTCACATCAGGCTGCTCGAACTGAACGATATCGCCATGCGTGATGTCGCCCCAGAACACCAGTTTTTTGCCGCCGCTTTGAACCACGATCGAACTGTGGCCCGGAGTGTGGCCAGGGCGCATGATCGACTGGAAACCCGAAATTACCTCCTTATCATCCTGAAACACTTCAACCCGGCCCCGCTCGAGATACGGCCGAAGGCAATCCTCTGCTTCCTTGAACAGCTGCTGGTTCAAGTCTTTAGGTCGCGCCTCTACCGGAGTTTTCAGCCAGAATTCAAGTTCACGCGCGGGAACATGCAGGGTTGCGTTTTCAAAGACGAGCTTCCCGTCCCGAACCAGGCCACCGGAATGATCCGTGTGGACATGGGTCAAAATGACATGATCAATCTCAGAGGCCTTGTAGCCGGACGCTTCCAGGTTGGCGAATAGATGCCCGGCCTCCGCGCCTAAGTAGCTACCACTACCGGCATCTATGAGGACGAGACGCTGACCGTCATTGACGAGGAAGGCGTTGACCGATGTGTCAGTCGGAATGTCACGGTAAGCTGCGTGCAGCAGTCGAGCGGCTTGCTCTGCAGTCACGTCACGATACATTTCTGGAAGAGGGAGGGGCAGTGTCCCGTCGGAGAGTGCCGTGATTTCCAGATCGCCCAGAGCCATCCTGAAAAAACCGGGCGACTGAAAGTGTTGCTTGGGGGCAGCCGCGAACGTGAGGGAGGGGGCTCCCGAAATGGCCGCGACCGTGGCTAGCATGGACGCCCCCTTGAGGACGTTTCGTCGTGTTATGCTGTTCATGATAAATCCTTCATCCATTGTCACCGAGCAGCGGCAATTCGATGCGCGCGGCGAGTACGGGATGAAAGTAAGGGGTGGTCGTTCGGGCGATTAGGCGCTGAACCTTGATCGCGCTGTCAGCGATCTGATTACAATGAGGGATCGAGCAGATAGACTGCTCAGGTTAGCCGCAGCACGTTTTCGAGGTTCTCACTCAGATAGTCGATGAAGGACCGGACCTTGAGAGGCTGGACGCGTCCACCGGCCCTGACGGCATACAATATGGCACTGGGTCCGGACCATTCAGGGAGAATACGGACGACGTCGCCGGTTTCCACCGCTTGATGGGCGAGGTGGGGATTGGTGAGCTGTATGCCCTGTCCTCGGATCAGAAATTCGAACAAGGCCTCCGGGTCTGTTGCGACAACCGCCGGGTTGATCGGGAAATCCATTACCTCACTCTGCCTTGTCAAAGGCCATGAGTGCTGAGGCTTCCCGTAAAACAATTGCGTCACCAGGCAGGCATGGTCTTTCAGCTGCGACGGATGTTGTGGGACTCCGTGCTGCTCAAGGTATTGCCTCGACGCGTAAAGGCCTGTCTGAACGTTGGCCAAGCGACGGGCGGCGAGGTTGGAATCGGGCATGGGGCCGTTCCACAAGCGGCAGGCGACATCGATATCCTCCTGCACGATGTTCTTGACGTCGTGGTCGAGAAGCAGTTGCAGTTTGACCTCTGGATAGGCTTCTCGAAACCCGACCATGAGCGGGGCGAGGGCCTTGGTGACTAGCCAGTGCGGCGCCGTCACCCTCAACCACCCAGAGGGTTTGCCATGCACCTGCTCGACCGCGCTCTCCGCGTCACCGATAAGCCGCGCGAGATCGCGACAACGATCAAAATAGATCGATCCCGCCTCCGTCAGACGTATGTTGCGGGTGGTTCTGTGAAGGAGCTTCACCCCCAGCCTCTGCTCCAGGTCCTGCACCTTCTTGCTGATCCGCGCCTTGGATGTTCTGAAGCTCTCCGCTGCAGCGGTGAAGCTTCCCCGCTCGACGACTTCAACGAAGGCTAGCGTGTCGCTCATGTCTCGAAGCATCTATGTCGTTCCTCAGGCGGCCGGATTGTCGCACACACCTCACCGGATGCCATAGCGAGGTAGGCGAGACACATGCGCTTCAACTCATCGCGTATGGAAGTCTGCTCCGAAGGTGGCAGGTTGCGCTCGAAAACATTCCTGACCGTTCCGAAGATGACGGAGAGAAGCGTGAGGTTGACGAGATCGATGTTTTCGTAGCGAGCATCAGGAGCGCTCAGCAGCATCGCCCTCGTCGCTGCATCCATGCGCTTGGCGAAAGCATCAATCAGCGCCTCATTATCCAGTTCTACCGCAGAGCTGTAGAGTGCGCGCGTGACATCGCTACGCTCCGTCTTTGCTTCCCAGTAAGTGGTAATAAGCGCCTCGACCATCTCGTCGGTCGACCGAGCATGGTGTGTACGGCAGGTCATCTCCACGCGCTCCGCCAATTTGTCGAGATAGCGTTCGTTGAGCGCGTAGAGCAAGGACTTCTTGTGGGGAAAGTACTGGTACATCGTACCGACCGAGACGCCGGCGCGCTCTGCCACACGCGTGGTGGTCAGCCGGTGCGTTCCCTCCGTAATCAAAACCTGAATAGTCGCCTCGAAAATAGCGTCGATCGTAGTGGCGGAGCGGGCCTGACGCGGCTGTTTCCGGGCCTTCAGGTGGCGAGGGGGAGGCACATCCATATGCGAATCCAAAATCCGAACTATCCTTCATATATTTACCGTTGCATCCTTCCCAAATACAAAGGTGAATGAATGACAGATACAAAGAAAATCGCGCTCGTCACAGGCGCTAACAAGGGCATCGGCTTGGAGATCGCAAAGCAATTGGCGGAGGCCGGTGTCACTGTAATCATGGGCGCCCGCAGCTATGCCCGCGGCGACACGGCTGCGAAGGAACTGACCCAGGCCGGATTGGCTGTGGAAGCCATCGAGCTGGATCTTAATCGCGAGGAGACAGTCCGAGTTGCAGCTGCAGCCATCTCGGCCCGCCACGGCAGGCTCGATATTCTTGTCAACAATGCCGGTGTCGTCGACGCTGAGGACGGGCCGCCTTCGGTTGCAACGGTCGGTGCGGCCAGACGGTTGATGGAGACGAACTTTCTCGGGACGCTGGCCGTTACACAGGTCATGTTACCGCTCTTGCACAAGTCGAGCGCTGGCCGGATCGTCAATCTGGCGACGACGCTTGGCTCGCTCACGGTGAATGGTGATCCTACGTCTCCGTACTACGAGGCACGCCTGATTGGCTACAACGCCTCGAAGGCGGCGTTGAATATGCTTACGGTGCAACTGGCCGCTGAGCTCAAGGGGAGCTCCATTGTCGTTAACTCGGTAGCGCCGGGTTATGTCAAAACGGACCTGACTGGAGGTAATGGCTACATGACACCGGAAGAGGGGGCCCGCCTTCCGGTCCAATATGCTTTGCTCGACGACAATGCGGTTTCTGGCCGATTTGTTGCCCCCGAGGGCTCTGTCGGTTGGTAGCGTCACGTTATCCGGGCCGGCCTATGCCGGCCCTTTCCGACATCTCTGTCGCGCAACCGCGAACCACGCCTTTGCCCGGGCATCAATAGCGGGCGTCAGTGAAACGGATTATCGGCGAAGGCACCAAGTCCCAAGGAAACACATGGTAGAGACAGTCGCAACCTCCGATCATCCTGATCCCGGTCCTCTATCGCCAGAGGATGATGGGGATTTTCCGCCGGGCGCAGATGCACCTATGCTGGACCGAACTGTCCCCGATCGCACGTCACCGCGTGGGCTGGAGCAGTTCATAGCAGGCCGAACCTTGTTGAGCGGAGACGGTCTGGCCTGGAGTGATCTGTTCGTACAAGTCTACTCACGCCATCAGAACCAGGAGCCGTTTCTGGTCCCAGCAGTGGCCGAGCCGCTCGTGGTCTGGGTTATGTCGGGTGAGGCCATCGTCGAAGAGCGAGATCTCGATGGAGAGTGGCAGACTGCCCGTGTTAACGTTGGCGATTTCTTTTTGACCCGAGCAGACCGGCCTTATGAGATGCGATGGCGCGCTCTCGGATCTGATCCGTTTCAGGTGATGCACCTCTACATTTCTGTCCCTCTGTTCGAGCGGGTGGCAGGCGATGTTCTTGGCTGCGACACTCCTCCACGATTGCGCGATGTGTCGGGAGGTCAGGATCCACGGCTGACACATTTCCTGGCTCTCATTCACCACGAGCTCACGGCGCAAGGTAGGGGGAGCCAGCTGTATGTCGAAGGGCTAGCCCAAAGTCTTGCTGTTCATCTAATACGAAACTACGCCTCAAACGGCGGCGATGATGATCGGCAAACCGCATTGCCAGGCTACAAGCTGAGAAGGGCGATCGCTCATCTGGAAGAACACTTGGCTGAACCGTTCAATCTGGCGGAGCTTGCGGAAAAGGCCGGGATGAGCCCTTTCCACTTCAGCCGATTGTTCAAGAAAGCGACAGGGCTGTCACCTTCTCGCTACTTCATCCGTCAACGGATGGCGCGCGCTCAGCAACTTCTACAAGAGACAGATCTCAGCATCATCCGAGTAGGCATTGCTGTTGGATACACCAGCCCGAGCCATTTTTCGCAAGTCTTCAGACGGGAGACGGGACTGCTGCCCAGCCACTATCGCAAGACGTGAATACTATGTGCCGCAGATCCAGGGTGGTGTCCCGATGTTCTCACACATCAAGTTTTCTGGTGGTATCAGAACACGCGTTTGTTTATCCCATCGCCAAGAGGTGTGTCCCATCAATCGGGTGCCGCCCCACCAGCGATCAACGCCCTGCGTCTCGACGAAATCAATCGCGCCCGCGATGATCTTGTGCCCGTCAGCCGTCAATCCAAGGTAGCTTCCGACATACGTGTCCCAAGCGTCGACATCATCAAAAAAGTCTGTCGCCCTCAAGCGTCCAGACAGCCCGGCAATGAGTGGCGAAACGCCTGACGCAAGTGTTGTAATGAGGTCAACGACCAAAGGCAAACTAAGCAGATGCAACGGGTCGCTGGCAAAGGCCCTAGCAACCTGGCCGACGGTACATCCTTCATCGGCGACAGTCATCAGTACCAGGCGCTCGGACGAGCCAAGGCCCGTCTCGGCGCTCGGCAGATCATCAAGAAGCGCTTCTCTTGTCTGGGTCATGAAGGGAAAATGGGACAGCTCGTCTAAACTAAGGCCAAGCCATGCATGGGGCGTGGAAGCTGAGTAGGCCGACCATATTGCGGCGGCGGCGGTCAGATGCTGATTTTCAACCGATATCGGCGCCACCACCGAACTGCTTTGCGTCTGAGGGAGCTGTTGTCCCCACGGTGTTATGCGCTGGAAGATCAACAGATTCGTGTGGCCGACTTCCGCGGCAAGGGCATGGCTCAATAGATAGACCATCAGCAGTTGGCTGTTGGGGTCAGGATCTATGTACAGCTCCACCTGATCGGCGTCACGCCAATTCTGCAAGATCTGTTCCAGCGCCGGGTGGATAGAGGGAAGGGCCTGTTGTTTGTCGCTGTCGCCGAGATCCACTTCAATGACAGGAGACCTGATGAAGCTGCTGCGCACAGGTATGATTTGTGACCTCGCTGGAATAGATACCTGGCTCGCCTTCAGATAGCCGGCGGCTGCCTCGTTGCAGGTCACGCACAATCGATTTCGCATGGAAGAACCTCAATATTTGTCATGAGCACAGGAGCAAGTGCCGCTGTAGTCTCACTGGCTCAGGTGCAATCTTGACGCCATTCGACACGAGCGCGTCGGCGTCTTCGGGCCGAAAGGTGTTGCGGTGGCATCGTTGTCGCCGGCCTCGAGAGGAGTGGAGATACAAATGGGGAATGATCTGATCAACCAGCAGGTTCTCGTCAACAGCCATCGCATTGCCGCCGGCACCCATGGCAACGGAGAACCCGTGGTTCTGCTCCATGGAACCCCGTCCTCATCGCTCATCTGGAGGAATGTCACGCCACACCTCATCAAAGCCGGGTGCAAGATCCACGTGTTCGATCTCCTAGGCTTCGGTCTTTCCGAACGCCCGCAGGCAGGAAATGTGGACACGTCCATGTCTGGGCAAGTGCCTATTCTCGAAAAGATGCTGGAGCACTGGGGCCTCGAACGTTTTCATCTGGTGGCGCACGATATTGGCGGGGGAATAGCGCAAAGGTTTGGCGTTTTTAGTCCATATCGATTGAAGTCCCTAACGATGATCGACGTCGTGAGCTTCGACAGCTATCCCTCAAGGCGGACCAAGCAGCAAATGGAAAAGGGGCTCGAGGCGCTGATGAAAGCGCCCGACGCCGCCCATCGGGCGCATTTCCGGGATTGGCTGCTCAGCGCTGTGTACGACAAGCATAGGTTCGAAGAAGGTCCTCTTGAGACGTATCTTGATTACATTTCTGGTCCGATCGGGCAGCCGAGCCTGTTTGAGCACCAGGTAAAGCACTACGACCCTGTCCATACATTGGAGGTTGCTGACAGGCTTGGTGAGTTGAAAGACCTCCCTGTGCAACTCATCTGGGGCGCCAATGACGAGTGGCAGGTCCCAGAGTGGGGGCGAAAGCTCCGTGATGCAATCCCTGGGTCAGCCCTGACCATCTTGGAAAATTGCGGTCACTTCTCGCCGGAGGACCAGCCGGAGAAAATTGCGGAACTGGTTTCGCAGTTTATACGGCCTGCTTCAGCAACGTTCTCGTAAGTCGTCGTAGCGCTACCGGCCGCAGATCTCTTCTCTAGGCTCAGGCGGCTAACTCGCTGGCTGGGCGCTTCTCCGTCGAATTCAGCAAAAGCGCAACACACGAAGCAAGATCGCGCGAGACGATCCACCATCAGCTCCTAGCTTCTTCTCTTTCAATGACGGCGGTCTACGGACCGCCGAGTAAAGGAGCAGAGAAAATGAATTCACGTACCGCCATCTTTCCAACGGATCGTCACGCCCTCTACCAAGCGCACGGCTACTCGGCAGCAATAGCCTCCGGCGGCCTTCTATTCGTTTCCGGCCAGGTCGGAAGCCGGTCCGACGGATCACCAGAGCCCGACTTCGCGGCGCAGGTCCGACTGGCCTTCGCGAACCTTGAAGCGACCCTGTCGGCTAGAGGTTGCAGCTTTGACGATGTTGTCGACGTGACGACCTTCCACACGGATCCCGAAAACCAATTCGGCGTCATCATGGCGGTGAAAAACGAGGTATTTCCGGAACCACCTTATCCAAGCTGGACTGCGATCGGTGTCACCTGGCTCGCCGGGTTTGACTTCGAGATCAAGGTTATCGCTCGTATACCGAGCAACCGCTGATATTCATCGCGCTCTGCCACGACGTTGCTGGGAGCAAATCTAAGGCTCCTGCCTTGCACATTTGCGTCACACGCATGCGGATCGCGACTTTTGCGCAAGATCCCGACATGCGGCGCAAGACCCCCAAAGAAGCTCATCCAGTCGAGCCTAAATCTCACATCGTCAACGCGACAAACCGTCTTCAAGGCGGCTTCCCCAGATTAGGAGTGACGACAATGACGAACCTGAACGAAAAAATCGCCCTCGTGACCGGCGCCTCCAGCGGTATTGGCGCCGCAACCGCTCTCAAGCTTGCCGAGGCCGGAGCGAGAGTTGGCATTGCCGCCCGCCGCACCGAAAAGCTATATGAACTCAGGACAAAGATCGAGGCTGTGGGTGGCGAAGCCATAGTACTCGAGATGGACGTGGTTGACCCCACCTCCGTCGAAGCTAGCGTCAAGACGCTTGTCAATACCTATGGTGCGATCGACATCCTCGTCAACAATGCCGGCCTGATGCCGCTCTCCGATATTGATCAGTTCAAGGTTGATGAGTGGCACCGGATGGTGGATGTGAACGTGAAGGGCCTGTTCAATACGACGGCCGCCGTCCTGCCGCAGATGATCAAGCAGCATTCGGGCCATGTTTTCAACATGTCCTCGATTGCCGGCCGCAAGGTCTTCAAGGGTCTGTCGGTCTATTGCGCCACCAAACATGCCGTTGCCGCCTTTTCGGATGGCCTGCGCATGGAGGTGGGCCCGAAGCACAACATCCGGGTCACCTGCATCCAGCCGGGTGCTGTCGCCACAGAGCTTTACGATCACATCACCGATCCCGGCTACCGCCAGCAGATGGACGACCTTGCCGGCCAGATGACCTTCCTAAAGGGCGAGGACATCGGCGACACGGTCGTCTTTGCCGCACAGGCACCGGCGCATGTTGATGTGGCCGAACTCTTCGTCCTGCCCGTGGAACAGGGCTGGTAAGGCGCCGCCCTTTCGGCCCCTGCCGCTGCGCAGGGGCCTCAATGGAGATCCAGATGAAGGAACTACCCGCATTGCAGGCATACCGTCTGCTTGAACCTGGCCCGATCGTGTTGGTGTCGACCTACGACAACGGCAAGCCCAATGTCTTGACAATGGGCTTCCACATGATGATCCAGCACGATCCGCCGCTCATTGGCTGTGTGATCGGCCCCTGGGATCATAGCTATCACGCGCTTCGCAAGACCGGTGAATGCGTGATTGCCGTGCCAGGCCTCGATCTGGCCGAAACCGTTGTCGATGTCGGAAACTGTTCCGGCGCGGATTTCGACAAGTTTGAGCGGTTTGGCCTGAGGACCAGGCCCGCGGAGCAGGTCTCGGCTCCCCTTCTCGCGGATTGCTTGGCCAACATCGAATGTGTCGTCATCGATGACAGGCTGCGCGACCCCTACAACCTCTTCATCCTCGAGGCGAAGAGGATCTGGCTCAATGAAAGCCGCACGGAACGGCGAACCCTGCACCATCGCGGGGATGGGACCTTCACCGTCGACAACGGCACGCTCGACCTGAAGCA
Organism: Agrobacterium sp. DE0009; assembly: GCF_007680755.1. Taxonomy (NCBI): domain Bacteria; kingdom Pseudomonadati; phylum Pseudomonadota; class Alphaproteobacteria; order Hyphomicrobiales; family Rhizobiaceae; genus Agrobacterium; species Agrobacterium sp. DE0009. Next base: position 81,128 of record NZ_VEIU01000010.1, on the reverse strand, counting down.
CCGCATGGTCAAGTGGCGTCACCTGCCGTGAGCACCATGCGCAGGCCGTTGCCCCATTTGAAACCACCAAGGAAGGAATACTCAGATGACGAACATCGAAAACAAGATCATCCTGATTACCGGAGCGAGCAGCGGGATCGGCGAAGCGACCGCGCGGGCACTTGCCGGCGCCGGCGCCACGGTCGTGCTTGGTGCGCGGCGAACGGATCGGCTGGAAGAGCTTGCCGGCGAATTGAATGCCGCCGGCGGCAAGGCGATCTATAGAAGCCTTGACGTGACGTCCCGTGACAGCGTCCAGTCCTTTGCGGATGCGGCTGTCCGGGAGTTCGGTCGGATTGATGTGATCATCAACAATGCTGGCATCATGCCGCTGTCACCCATGGCGTCCCTGAGGGTGGACGAGTGGGACCTTATGATCGACGTCAACATTAAGGGCGTCCTGCATGGCATTGCAGCGGTTCTGCCAGTGATGAACAGGCAGGGATCCGGTCAGATTATCAATATCTCGTCGATCGGCGGCCTTGCCGTCTCGCCGACGGCCGCCGTTTACTGCGCAACCAAATATGCGGTTCGCGCGATCTCGGACGGGCTGCGCCAAGAGAACGACAAGCTCCGCGTCACCTGCATCTATCCGGGTGTGGTGGAATCTGAACTGGCCAACACGATCACCGATCCGGTGGCGGCGCAGGCCATGGAGAGTTATCGCCAGATCGCTTTGAAGCCCGAGGCGATTGCAGCGGCCATCATGCATGTCATAGGCCAGCCTGACGGGGTGGACACGAGCGATATCGTCGTTCGACCTACGGCGGGTGACTGAAACCCGGCACTTCATCCGGCGCTGCTGCGGTTCTGCGGCAGCGCCCGCGTTGCGACGCCATGCCTTGGGGGTCAACTCAGTCCCCACGCGGCGTGGCGGGTAAGGCACTGCGGCAAGTCTGCATTGATGCCTTTGCCTGCGACGGCATCAGTTGATCCAACGTCACCTGGCCAAATCGCTGCAACAGCAGGCTTTCCGCCTGCCGCATCGTCTCCGCCAGGGTTGAGTTGACGCCCTCTTCAATCCTGCATCCCGGATGCCTGCCGCGTGAGCCAATAGCAAACAGTGTCGGCCGCTCCAGCGCTTCATAGACGGCTAGAAGCGTGATTTCCTCAAGGGGTCGCGCAAGTTGCCAGCCCCCGCCGTGGCCCTTGCCCGAGATGACGTGGCCCGCGCGACGCAACCCCGCCATTGTCCTACGGAATACGGCTGGGTTGGTACCCATGCTTCGTGCCAGAACCTCCGATGTCAGGCACTCCTTCACTTGCGCCATGTGCAAGAGCACATGCAACACATCAGATAGTCTCGTATCCTTGTTCATCGGCCGCCCCACTCGTGCGAGCATCATCCTGGCGAATCATGTAGCATCACTTGATACAAGAAGCGAAAGCGTATTATGTATCTTCGACTGATACATAAAGAGGTTCGTCATGAACGGCAATCCCAATCCATTCCAGAATCTGGCGGCCGTCAGCGACTATGTCCTTGAGACGCCGCGCAAGGTGCCAGGGCTTGCAGACCTCCACAAAATGGCAGCGCTGCTTCTTGCCGAACAGGCGCCGGGTGCTGCCGACATACTCGTCGTGGGTGCCGGCGGCGGCCTGGAAATCAGGGCTATGGCGGAGATGCGGCCGGACTGGCGATTTAATGGCGTCGATCCCTCGCCTGCCATGCTGGACATCGCCCGCCAAACGACGTCATTTTGCGCCGAGCGAACGCAACTTAATCATGGAACGGCGATCGATGCACCAGCCGGTCCTTTCGATGGCGCGGTTTGCCTCCTGACACTGCATTTCCTCGATTGGCACGAGCGGCTGGAGACTCTACAGGAGATCTGCAGGCGTCTGAAGCCGGGCGGCGTTTTCGTTGCCGCCCATCACACTGAGATCGAAGGACAAGCGCAAATTTGGTTGGCGAGATCTGCGGCATTTGCCGCGGGTCCGACCTCGGCGCCTGGACAGGCAGCAGCCTCGGCCGAGGCGATGGCCGAGCGGTTGCCGCTGCTTTCGCAGGACCGGGAAGAAGCGTGCTTTCGCGAAGCCGGCTTCCAGCAACCAAGCCTGTTCTACGCCGCTTTTTCGTTCCGCGGCTGGGTCATGACCGCCTGACGCTGCGCACAACGCCCTGTCGATAAGGAGGGATCAGCTTGATTGAAATTTTCAATTTCGCCTTTGGGCCTTATCCGCAAAGGGTGAATATCTACCTGGCAGAAAAGCAGCCTGAGAGCGTCGCGGTGACATTGTATGCGGAGCCAAATGAGCGTGAGCAGACGCCGACGCCTGAAATCAGGGCTCTCACTCCCACGGGATCTCTCCCCATCCTCAGGGACGCCGATGGTACCTTAGTTGCCCAGTCGCTTGCGATCCTCGAATATCTTGAGGATCGGATCCCGGTCCCCGATATGCGAGGGAAGACACCAGCGGAACGGGCCAAGGTTCGCCAAATCGTTCATGTTGTCGATGAGGCCCTTACCTTTTTCGGCCTCTGGGCGCGCCACGGCAGTGCGCTCGGACAAGGCGTGGTGCGATCAAGCCGCGAAGTCGCGGACATCTGCTCCGACCGGTATTTCGGGCAGCTGCGGCTCATCGAAAGGTTGATGAGCGAAGACCCATTCATTGCCGGTGAGCACGTCACGCTGGCTGACTGCGTGGCGATGGCGACGCTGCAGTATACGAGCGATTTCTATGCCGTTCCGATCCCGCCCGGGTGCGTTAAGCTCCAGATGTGGTTCGATAGGTTCAGCCAGCGGCCCAGCGCCAAGCGGCCACCCTATCCCGAGCAACTGCAGTGCAAGGCAGTGGGTCTGATGGGGCAGACGGGAGTTTACTTTTAGGCTGAGTCCCTTACTTCCCACGTGCTCAAGTGGTTCAGTCACATGCAAATAGTCGGTTAGGATGACCGGACGCTGGTTCGATTCCGTTCAAGGCGTGTGGCTTATATGAGCCGTTGCCACAGCCGGGGGGCCGAATTCACCTTGTTGACTGGGAGGTAGCGGTCCGTGACTTCACATGCTGGTTAATATGCTGAACCTCAGAAACAATCACCTCAAGTGCCTTGCCAGTGTTGCCAACGAGTTCGACGCCCGAACGAACCTGATCGCCCGAGGTGACAATCAGCGTCTTGATTTCTTTTGCCGCAGTCGCGGAGCGCTGGGCGAGTTCGCGAACTTCCTGCGCGACAACGTCCTAAGTGCGGAAGAAAATGGGCTTGGCAGGCAAAGTTTCTCTGTCCGTCAGCATGCTCACGCTGCATGACGCTCGTCAAGTCACATCGTCGAACCAGGCGGCTTCCACTGGCAAGGGAAAAGGTCTCGTCCATAGCAAACACAGGGTCCATCATTTTGGCCCTCACCGTCCTTAACACGAGCTTCTGTTCCAGGTGGAAGACCCAAGCATTGTCTACAGGGTCATTCGAAGGATGCCCTCACGGCTCTAACTGACAGAGGTTCTTCCACCTGGTACCCGCCCTTCAACGAAGGGCCGGTAATCTGAACCGCTTTTGACGACGGCGTGTACGACACGCGCCATCTTGGCGGTAATAGCGGTCATTGCCTTGCGGCGGAGATCGGGATTGTCACGATCTCTCGCGATGTAGCGTTCGAATTTATGTCGGAAGCCGTTCTCACGCTGGCGGATTGCAACTTGCCCAGCAATCCACAGGGTTCGTCGCAGCCGCGCGTTGCCGAATTTGGAAAGTCGGGTTTGGCCGCGATACTGGCCCGATTGCTGTGTCGACAGATCCAGCCCCCAGAATTTGAGAAACTGACGGTGATGATGAAAGCGGCGCAGGTCCCCAGCCTCCGCAATGATCGTTAGCGCGTTGATCGGACCGATCCCAGGAATCTGCCGCAGGATCTGATAATCACGGCTGTTTCGCAGCAAATCATCGGCCTGTGCTTCGATCTCGTTGCGTTGGCGGATCAGGCTGCGGGCTTCGGCGACAACCATCCGAAACATGCGAATTGCAGGCGCATCCAGCGGCAATGGCAAGCCAATCGAGGTGCGGGTAGTCTCATAAATATCCATTAAAATCTGTGACTTGCTCACTTTCCTGCCGACAACATCCCATGCCGCTTCGACGAACTTCTCCTTCGTCAGTGTCGTGATGCTCGATGGTGTGGGGAAGGCGTCGAGGAACGCGAAGAACCAGTCGCTCCGACTGTTACCCCGGAAACGCTCGATCTCTGGAAAATACAGCGGCAGGTAATGCGTCAGGATGCGATGTTGGATCTCGGTCTTGGCGTTAGCAATGGCTTCGTGTGTCTTCGACAATTCTTGAACGTCGTTGATGCCAGCACGCAAGGGATCATGATAGACCTGAGTCGAGTGGATCCTCAACATGTGTAGGATCACCTGGGCATCCTTGGGATCGTTTTTGTCCCAACTGTTGTGCAAGGCTTCTCGCGTGCGGGCAAGCGCTAGCGACGACACTAACCGCGTTTCGAAGCCGGCTTCCACCAACCGCCAGGCGATCGGACGATGATAGTTACCCGTTGCCTCAAAGGCGCAGACCACCGGTCGGTCATATGATTGCAAAATCGCGATCAGATGGTCATGTTCTGCACGCGTATTGAGAACAGATAACCGACGGCGGCGTTTATGGCCGGGTGCTTCGATCAACACTTCATTGCGAACCTTGGCGATGTCGATGGCTACCAACACAGCATCGGCAGGTATAGAATTCTGACTGGTCATGGTCGGTCTCTCCCGAATGAGTTGTGAACACTCACATTCTAGAGGTACTTCGACTGGCCATGGCCACCTCGAACGATGCGCGCTTGCAGCAAAAAAGCTGCGCGCACCGTTCCCTCGGTGGCTCCAGTTCTTCCTTCCGTAGGTGCTGCGGCGAAACCTTTACCAGCCTCGCCAGCGCGCGCCGCCTCTACACCCGCATTAAGCGCAAGAAGGTTGGTCTGGAAGGCAATCTCATCGATAACACCGATGATGTTCGAGATTTCGCGAGAGGATTTTTCGATCTGCTGCATGGCAACGACGGCGTTGCGGACAACCTGACCGGAGTGCTCGGCGCCAAGCCGCGTCTTGGTCACAAGTCCGCCGACTTCTTCGGCGCGCTTGGCAGAATCGCGAACTGTCGTCGCGATTTGTTCTAGTGCGGCTGCCGTTTCTTCCACAGATGCTGCCTGCTGTTCGGTGCGCCTGGAGAGGTCGTCCGCAGCAGAACGGATTTCGTTAGCGCCAGCATCAATGCCACGGGCGTTCTTGCCAACGGACACCAAAGCCTCGTGCAGTTTGCTTACGGAGTTGTTGAAGTCGGCTCGCAGCCTGTCGCGATCGGCGACGAATGGTGAATTGATCCGGTAGGAAACGTTGCCATCTGCGAGTTTACCGAGGCCCTGCGCCAGGGCATCAGGTTGCCCGCTCACGGACGTCCTCATCGAAGATATGACAGAAGGCCATCGTTGAGTGGCGGATCGCGAAAGGTGGCGGAGGCCCTAACGATCGTCATCTCAAGGCAGCGATAACAGAAACCTGGTCTGGCAGTCTCATGATAAGCGGCGCTTCATCGGGCATGCTTCAAGGCAAGTCCGTGGTGACCTTACGAGTTCTGGGGAAACTGAAATAACAGGGTCATTTGTTCAGATCGGCTCAAGAGCTAAAGACGCTGAAGCACTGCTAGGCTGGCGATGCGCGTCGAATTTGTAAGTCGCGATCGCTCGTTACATACCTCTAACGCGACTATGCCGAAGGTCTCGTCCCATACCTTTGTCGGACAACCAGTCAAGAATGACGCTGGCAAGTTGCTGCGGCTCCTCAAAAGGCAAAAGGTGGCCGGCTCCTTCGACGATACGGACCTCGGCGTCTTGCACTCGCCTTGCGACATCGTTGTTTGAGGCCTCAGTGGACATGTGATCGTCGGAACCGGTTACCAGCAAGACCGGAGAAGCCAGATATTGCAGGCCGTCCAACGCGTCCGGTCGGACAAGAAGAGCCCTGTTCTGTTGCTCATGGACTTTGGGCGGGCAGTCTTCCACCATTGCCACGATTTGAGCCACCAGGTCTGCCTCTTCCAGGCTTCTTGACGAGATCACTTTCGGGACCCAGTTCCGAGCATAGGCGGCCATGTCCTCATTTGCTTGCGCAATGCGGGCTCCGCGGTGGGCCGCCTCGTCAGGGCCCAGGCCATCGGTGTTGGTATTCGCCAATACGATTGCGCGGATCCTCTCCGGAGCCTGTCGGGCCATCTCGATGCCCACACGCCCGCCCATGGAATGGGCAAGGACAATCAAGTCGCCTTGGGTGTCGCTAAGCGCACGGGCGGCCATCTCCTCGATCGTGGCGTCCCTTTGCAAATCCGCATTGTGGAGTGTCACGCCTCCCAGATTGAGATTTTTTACGACCGCGCTCCAGGTCCTGACGTCGGACATGATCCCCGGTATGGTGAGAAGTGTGCTCATAGCCTGTCTCCTTTGAAACTCCCCTGGCATAAGGCAAAACAATTACATGATATTGCGTTTGGACGTATAGTCCTTTGGCTTGAACCGCGCCTGAATTGTACAGAGGCGCTGCGCCGTCAAGAAACAACCGGTACCTATCCGGGCACGATATCCCGTCCCTCAGGTTCTTATAGCGCAAACCTGCCGATCCGCCCCATAACCTGGCGTTTGGAGAGACCGTGTGAATAGTTGGGCGTAACACGAATGATTTTCTGGTAGCGTTCGTTTTGAGTCAGGAGGATTGCTGTCTCGATGGATGCTTCTATCACAGGCAACACCACATCTATCCGTTCGCGAGCGTCTGGGCGAACTGCATGTGCCGACGCTGTTGGTCAATGGCGTTTGGGAGAAACGGTTTCAGACCGCGCGTGACTGGCTGCACGACTCTCATCCGCATATCGCCATCGAGGATTTGCCGGGTGGACACTCCATCAATATCGATTGCCCCAATGCCTTCGACGTTGCCGTGATGGGGATTGCCTTATCTGCGTTGCGATGCCGACGATGCATTCTGCCCAACAATAGGTTGGGCATTGAGCGCCTGAATGTTTCTTGCGGAGTGGCGTTGGACGGATCACCCTCAGGAAATAGGTTACGCACGAAGAGTTGGGAGGCTCTGCGGTACCTTGAACACCGTGCTCAAAAGCACGTGACAGGTTTGCCATTGGTTCCCCTGCCTCTAAGCCAGCGAAGCTAACGAAAACGGCGCGGGATCTGGCCGTAAGCAAGATGGGAGGATTTATGTCGTCTACCGAAAAAGTCATACAGCACGTGTCCTTTAGCCCGGTCCAGACACAGGCGGATGTCGTCATATCGTTTGCCGGCGTCGGCAAGACCTTCAAGGCTGGCGCTGCCGAAATTCAAGCCACGAAGGACATCAACGTCGACATTCGCGAAGGCGAGATCGTCACCATCGTCGGCCCCTCGGGATGTGGCAAATCCACGATGCTCAATCTGACCGCTGGTCTTCTGTCGCCCACCGTCGGAACGGTGAAATATCGCAATGCTCCGATTTCGGACGTCAATGGCCGCACGGGCTATATGACGCAAAGCGACCACCTTCTCCCATGGCGCACCGTTGCGGGAAATATTGCGGTTCCGCTGGAGATCCGGGGCATGTCGAAGCCGGCGCGCATGGCGCGTGTCGAAGAACTGGCGGAATTGGTCGGCTTGACGCAGTTCCTGAACTCCTACCCGTCACAGCTTTCGGGCGGCATGCGCAAGCGCGCCGCCCTTGCGAGATTGCTGGCTTACGATCCTGAAACCCTGCTTCTCGATGAGCCTTTCGCGGCACTCGATGCGCAGTTGCGGATCAAGATGCAGACGGAACTCTTCCAGCTGTCGCGTCGTCTGAAAAAGACGGTCCTGTTTGTCACGCACGACATCGATGAAGCCGTGGCTTTGGGAGATCGATGCCTTGTGTTCTCGGGACGGCCTGGCACCATCGTCAAGAACATCGAGGTTCCGCTTCCAAGAGAGCGTTCGATCCTGGCGCTACGCAAGGACCAGACCTACCAGCAACTTTGCTCCGATCTGTGGGACATTCTTGCACCTTCAATGACAGCTTCGCACTGATATCGCGGCGCCGTGACCGAATTCGGGAGGTAGAAATGAAAATATTTTTGGGAAGAATCGCACTCATCCTTGGGCTGCTGTGCATCTGGCAATTCGCATCCGGACGATTTGCAGATCCATTTTTCATCAGCAGTCCGCTGGAGGTCGGCGAGCGATTCTGGGTGCTTTTGAAGAGCGGCCGTCTGTTCGATCATGGCTGGATCACGCTTGTCGAAACGCTCGGCGGCTTCGCTCTCGGTGCCGCGGCCGGTATTGCGGTCGGCCTGATTCTTGGCCGTAACGAGACGCTCGCAGAGCTCTTGGACCCTATCCTCATCTCGCTCTATAGCTTGCCGAAAGTTGCGTTGGCTCCGCTTTTCATCATGTGGTTCGGCATCGGCATCGAGATGAAGATCATGCTGACGGCGGTCATCGTTTTCTTCCTTGTCTTCCTCAATACCTATAGCGGTGTGCGTAGCGTCAGTGGCGAGCTCGTTGAAATCCTGCGCTTGATGGGCGCCAAGGAGCGCCATCTCGTCGGTAAGGTCATCATGCCATCGGCTATTCAGTGGGTTTTCACGGGCCTCAAACTTTCTGTGCCTTACGCGCTCATCGGTGCGATCGTCGGCGAGATCATGGCCTCCAATCGCGGCCTTGGCTACCTGTTGCAGGATGCTGCCGGACAGCTGGATACCGGCGGCGTATTTGCCGCGTTGATCGCCATCATCTTCCTCGCTTTGTGTTTGCAGACGGCCGTCAAGTTTGCCGAGAAGAAGTTGATGCCTTGGAAAACGGCGGCGAATGACCGCGAGCTGACGATCTAGGGTCGCCAACTATCACCATAAAATCTGAGAAATCGTGGGAGGAAAAAATGATTGCTCGGTCCCTTATTGCTGCGATGACAATCGCAGTCGGCCTTGTCAGCGGATCGGCCAACGCCGCTGATTCATTGAAGGTGGCGCTTGGAACGGATGGCTTCGTGCATCTGCCGCTCTTCGTGGCATATGATGGTGGCTTGTTCAAAGAAGAGGGGCTCGACGTAGAGCTCGTCAAGTTCAAGGGCGGCGGTGCGGCAATGTCCGGCCTGGTGGGCGGCAGCGTGGAGATTTGTTCCTGCTCGGTACAGAACGCCATCAATGCCACAGAAAAAGGTGCGCCGGTAAAGCTGATCGGCGCGATGATAGACCAGTACGCGTCCAATATCGTCGTTACGGAAGAAACGGCGGAGCGCATTGGCCTCACGCCAGACATGCCGATGGAAAAGCGTCTTGCCGCTTTGAAGGGCTTGAAGATCGCCGCAGCCGGGGCAGGCGGTAGCGCAGACTTCCTCGTTCGCCACCTTGCGGGCGCTGCAAAGCTTTCACCCGAGAGCGATATGAGCCTTCTTTACATGAACGACAGCGGCGCAATGCTCGCTTCGTTCGACCGTGGCCGTATCGACGGCTTTGCCTTGTCGTCCCCCACTTCCGATATTGCGGTGCTGGATCACAAGGGCAAGATGCTGATCGATATGTCCGCCGGTCAATATGAGCCGCTTGCCGGATACCCATCGATTGCAATTTCCGCGCAGGACAGCTGGCTTGCAGACAATCGTGCCATGGCGGTGAAGTTTCTCCGCGCCATCACCAGGGCTGATCAGTTGATCCATAACGATCCGGAGAAGGCGAAGGCTGCGGTTCGCAAGCGGTTCGCGTCGACGTCCGACGAGGTGTTCGAAGCAGCGTGGAAGTCCAATGCCGGCACGTATCCGGACACGCCCGTCCTGATGGCTGAAACGGTCGGTCGCGTGATCCAGTTCCTAAGCGAGCTTCAGGGAACCAAGATCGCCGGCACCCCCGAGACTTACTTCGACAACAGCTATGTGGAACAGGCTGTCGCAGAATTGAAGAAGTGATCTAGCCCTTCAAGAGCACCTGTGAGTGGAGATGTACCCGCCGCTCACCACTGCGTTTATTCCTCTCGACGAACCGTAATGGCAACAGAGAGGCTGATGACAGGAGGCCCGAAATTGGCGTTGGTAGATTTCGAAGTTCAGGATCGTGTCGCGATTGTCACCATCGACAGTCCGCCGGTGAACGCACTCAGCCAACAGGTCCGGCAGGAACTGCTGGCTGTTACAGACGCAATCGCCGCCGATCGAGACGTGGACGCGGTCGTTCTTGCCTGTGCAGGCAGGACGTTTGTTGCCGGGGCTGATATCAACGAACTCGGAAACCCCCAGCGGCCCTATTTGCCGGACGTGCTGCAAAAGATCGATGGATCGTCCAAGCCATGGGTGGCGGCGCTGCATGGGACGGTCCTGGGCGGCGGTCTGGAACTTGCCATCGCCTGTGCTGGCCGCGTGGCGCTCGCAGGTACAAAACTGGGTCTTCCTGAAGTCATCCTCGGTATCATTCCCGGTTCGGGCGGAACGGTCAGGCTTCCTCGCCTGATACCGTTGGAAAAAGCGATCAACCTCGTCACGTCCGGCAAACCGATGGCGGCGGCGGCGGCGCTTGTTTCCGGCCTCATTGATCGGCTCGTTGATCGCGATCTTGTGGAGGAGGCGGCGCAATATGCGCGCGCGCTTCTGGAGAAGCCGGTACAGCCTTTGCTTCAGCGCGAGGTTAAGAATGCTCACGCCATCGGCTGGGCAGCCATGCAACGTTCCGTCCAACAAAAAGCGCGAGGCGCCATCGCGCCGCTCGAAGCTCTCGAGGCGCTGAAAGATGCTGCAACATTCGATGCCGACATCGCGCTCGACAGGGAAAGGCAACGCTTCCTGCGGCTTGCGGTTTCGGACGAATCCCGGGCCTTGAAGCACATCTTCTTTGCCGAGCGCAGTGCAGGACAAAGTCTCAAGACACCCGATGCTGATCCGGTCGATTTATCGCGTGTCGGCGTCATCGGCGGCGGAACGATGGGCGCGGGGATTGCCACTGCACTTCTGCTCGCTGGATCGTCAGTCACGTTGGTTGAGCAAACTTCCGAGGCCGCACAGAAGGCGCGGGAACGGGTGAGCGCGACGCTCCAACAGAGCGCGGAGCGAAAAGTCATAACTGCCGAAAGCGCGGGAGAGGCGCTGCAGCGTTTGCTCGCTTTGGCCGATTACGACGCTTTAAAGGAATGCTCGCTGGTCATTGAGGCGGTGTTCGAGGATATGGCGGTCAAGCGCGAGGTCTTCTCCAAGCTCGACGCCATCATGCCGCACGCCGCGATTTTGGCCACCAACACATCCTATCTGGACGTGGACGCGCTGGCCGCGTCGACGAAGCACCCCGAGCGTATTCTCGGCCTGCACTTCTTTTCCCCCGCTCATATCATGAAACTGCTTGAGATCGTGCGTGGTGCCAAAACCGGGCCGGTAGCCTTGGCAACGGCTCATGCGCTGGCGAAGCGATTGCGCAAGATTCCCATCGTCTCGGGCGTGTGCGACGGGTTTATCGGGAACAGGATCATGGCTGCCTATCGGCGCGACTGCGAGTTCATGCTGGAGGAAGGAGCCACACCTTCGCAGATCGACGCCGCAATGCGCAACTTCGGTTTCGCCATGGGCATTTTCGAGGTCCAGGATATGAGCGGCCTCGATATCGCCTGGGCACAACGCAAGGCAAAGGCGTCGTCGCAGGCAAGCGGCCAGCGCGTGGCGCACATTGCCGACAGGCTTTGCGAAGCGGGTCGCTTTGGCAGGAAAACTGGCAAAGGATGGTACGATTATTCGTCCGGCAAGCCTGTTGTGGATGACGAGGTGATGGGCATTATTCTCGATGAAAGCAAACGGGGCGGCTTCACCCGTCATTCCTTCACCGAAGCGGACATCATGGACCGGATTATCAAGACGATACAGCAAGAGGGGATGGCAGTGCTGGGCGAAGGCATTGCCGACAATGCCGACGACATCGATGTCGTGATGATCAACGGTTACGGCTTTCCCCGTCATCGGGGAGGGCCGATGCACATGATGAGCGTAGAGACACGTCACGTCCGAACGGTCGCCTGAACGCAGACGTTACCGCGAGCGAATTAAACGCGTCCGTGACGGCTGGTCTTAGTGACTGATAGGTGGCAATGGCGTCGAGAGAGTTACATGGACAATCCTTTAGTTTCCTTATCACGACAGGCGGAGCACTGGCGTTTTCAGCAGCTGACTCCGGGGCTTGAGGTCGCGGCGCGTCGGGCGATCCTCGATTGGTTCGCAACGACGCTTCCCGGTGCCAAGGAAGAACCATCGCTTGCTCTGCTTCAAGCCGTGCAGTTCGAGGAGTTTCCTGGACGATCGGTGTGTTACGCGGACGGAAAGATGCGTTCTCCAAGGGCCGCCGCATTGCTGAACGCGACGGCAAGTCATATCGTGGAGTTCGACGATATTTTCAAAGACGGCGGCTATCACCCAGGAAGTCCGACGATTGCCGCGGCTTTGGCGCTCGCCCAGCATCTGGGCCGTCCCCTGAACGACCTTCATCGGGCGATCATCGGTGGATATGAGGTTGGGTGTCGGATTTCGCTCGCGGTCCAGCCGAGCCACTACGCCTTCTGGCATACCACAGCGACGATCGGCACCATGGGTGCCGCAACAGCCTGCGCCATGCTTCTTGGATGTGACGCCGAGAAAATCGCACACGCGATCTCTCTTGCGAGCAGTTTCGCCGGAGGGCACCAGCAGAACCTGAAGAACGGCGGCATGGCCAAAGCCCTGCACGCGGGGCACGCCGCCGAAGCTGGAATGCTTGCGGCATTTTCTGCCGCCAGCGGCATGACCGGATCGCCGGACGCATTGCATGGGGAAACCGGCTACGCCGCCGCCACAAGTGCGTCTACGGGCGACTGGGCCTCTGCATTAAAGGGCTTGGGAGAGTGGGCGCCCATCGAACACATGACGATCAAAAATCACGGCTGCTGTGGCCATATTTTCCCGGCTCTCGACGGTCTTCGTCTGATGCGCCAACGTCACGGCTTCACGTCGTCTGACGTGAAGGCGATCCGCATTGATGGATATGGTGCGACCAAGACCATGTGTGATCGTCCGGCTCCTCAAACCGCGGCAGATGCCCGTTTTAGCGCGCAGTACTGCATTGCCGCCGACATGGTGTTGGGAGGCGTCCGGTTGAGTGCTTTCAAGGACGAGGCGCTCAAAAATGCGGATATTCGACAGCTGATGGATAAAGTTGCCGTCGGTATGGATCCCGTACTCGCCGGTCTCTACCCGAAACAACGCATGGCGAAACTGACCGTGCATCTGAACGACGGTCGTCGCGTGGAGCATCTTCAGGAGACAAGGAAAGGTGACCCGGAAGATCCCTTGAGCCTGGAAGAGCTGGTCCAGAAGTTCGATGAACTGACAGGTGCAGTGCTGAACGCCACTCAAATTGCAGCACTTAGAAACAGAATTTTGACCGAAACAGAGCTGCCGCAGCAGGCCTGTTGAATTGCCCAACCTAATGTTGGTCAAGGCTGACGTGATCCTCGGTTGCGACATTCCGGTCTGTCTCACTATTCATGGAGAATGCCAAAGCGGCGCGGAGGAGTGCAGCCGTTCGCATCACCAAATTCGAGGAACATCACGATGAACATTGCCAATCGCCAAGCCGAGTTCGTGCTGGTAAGCGAGAAAAACGGTATCGCGACGATTACGCTGAACCGGCCGGATGTCCGTAATGCCATCAACGACCAGATGCGTGCCGAACTGATTGCAGCGTTCGAAGCGGCAGGTGCCGACAAGACAGTGCGTGGAATCATCCTGACAGGTGCGGGTAAAGGCTTCTGCTCGGGAGGCGACGTTGCCGGTATGCGCGCCAGACTTGATGCACCGTCGGGAGAGGTGGCGTTTAACGGCTGGACGCGCCAGCAAAGCACCCACCGTGGCGTTGCCGTGATTCACGGCATTTCGAAACCCGTCATTGCGGCTGTCAACGGTGCCGCCTTTGGCCTCGGACTGGACATGGCCCTGGCCTGCGATTTCATCGTTGCGTCGGAAGGCGCAAAGCTCTCAATGAGCTTCATCAAGCGCGGCCTCGTTTCCGATGGCGGCGGCATGTACTTCCTCCCGCGCCGTGTCGGCCTTGTCAAAGCCAAGGAGCTGATCCTGACGGCCCAGGTTCTCGAGGCCGAGGAAGCCCTGAAGATCGGCATGGTGGACCGGGTGGTTTCTCCGGACATACTGATGGACAACGTCCAGGCCTGGGCTGAAGAATTGTGCATCGGCTCGCCCGCCGCCATCGCCTTGACGAAGTCGATCCTCGACAAGACGTTTGAAAGCACCGATGAGCAGGTTTTTGCCTTGGGTCGCGAAGCGCAGGCGATCTGCTACACCACGGCCGAGCACCGCAAGTCCGTCGAGGACTTCCTCAACAAGTCGTCGAAGTGAGGTGTGGTGATATGAATATCGTCAGGACAATTTTTAACCCGCAAAGCGTCGTCGTCGTCGGTGCGTCCAATGATCCGGCAAAGCTGACCGGGAGACCCGTAGCTTACCTGCAACGGCATGGCTTTGCAGGCGACATTTACCCGATCAACCCACGTTACGACACCATTGCCGGCCTCAAGTCGTATGCCGATCCGCGCGAGCTTCCCGCTGCTCCGGACCTCGGATTGGTTCTCGTTGGCGCAGACCGCGTTATCGATTCCGTTCGCCAGTTGGCGCAGGCGGGCACGAAAGCCGCCGTCGTCCTGGCGTCGGGATTTGGCGAGAGCGGCGAAGATGGCCGGGCGCGTCAACAGCAGCTTCTGGAAGCCGCGGGTAACATGCGCATCCTCGGGCCCAACACCATCGGCCTGGTCAACCTGACCGACAAGATCCTGCTTACGGCCTCCGGCGCGATGGAGATGGACGATTTTCCGACGGGCTCGATCGCGCTGCTGTCTCAAAGCGGCGGGATCATGGGATCGCTTCTTTCGCGTGCTGCGGGCCGAGGCATCGGTTTTTCCAAACTCGTGGCGACGGGCAACGAGTGCGACCTTGAAGTATCGGATTTTCTCGATGCCTTTGCCGAGGACGACGCCACGTCCGTCGTCGCGCTGTACCTTGAAACGATCCGTAACGCCGCCAAATTCAGGGCAGCTGCAAAACGTGTCATCGACGCGGGAAAAAGCATTGTTGTCTACAAGGTCGGCAAATCCGAATCCGGCGCAAATTCTGCCGTCTCCCATACCGGCGCCTTGGCCGGCGCCGATGAGGTTTACGATGCCCTGTTCAGCCAGCTTGGCATCATCAGGGCCCAAACCTTCGCAGACCTTCTCGACATTCCAGCGATCCTGGCGTCGGGTCGCAAACTGGCGGGCAAGCGGGTTGCCATCGTGACGTCAACTGGCGGCGCGGCGACGATCGTTGCCGATAATGTCGGCTATCTCGGCCTTGATATGCCGAGCCCCGACAAAGACACTGCCGAAAAACTTCTGGCCTTGGAGCTGAAGGAGGCGGTTCTGGATCGCAACCCGATCGACGTCACGCTTGCGGGCCTGCGACCGGATCTCTTCCGGTCGATCCTCAAGATACTGGCGGAAAGCTCGAGCTTCGATGCCATTGTCGTTGTGATCGGTTCGTCTTCGATCGGTCAACCGGATGTCGTGGCGCGACCTCTGCTGGAGTCCATGGCAATGACAGATAAGCCACTTATCGCTTACGTCAGCCCCGAGGCCCCGGGCATCGTTCGTCATCTCAACACCAGCGGAGTGCCAGCATTCGCAGCGCCTGAAAGTTGTGCGTCTGCGCTTACCGCCTTGTTGAAGGTGGGCAAATCCGACGGCGTGGAAGCTCGCAAACATCAGGAGATCGACTGCTCGGACATCGTGGCCGGTTCTATGAACGAGGCCGACGCCAAGTCGCTTTACGCACGTTTCGGCGTTCCCGTCACCAAGGAAGTCGCCGTTGCGACGGCTGAAGAAGCGGCGGAAGCTGCCAAGGGTTTCGGCGGTCCCGTAGTCATCAAGATATTGTCGGACGAGATCCTGCATAAATCAGAGGTCGGCGGCGTTGTGGTCGGCGTTGCGCCAGATCAGGTTTCGAAGGTCTGCAACGATATGCTGGCGCGGGTGCGTTTAGCCACGGACGCGCACATCGATGGCTTTTTGGTCCAGGAATATATCACCGGCGGCGTCGAGCTTATCCTTGGCTTCAACCGCGATCCTCAGCTTGGGCCCTATATCCTGCTCGGTGCAGGCGGCGTCACGACGGAGCTTTATCAGGACGTGTCTCTGCGACTGTTGCCGATCGACAGGAAGCAGGCGGTATCGATGATCGACAGCCTCAAATGCGCGCCGCTTCTCAAAGGTTTCCGTGGCAAGCCGCTGGCTGATACCGATGGTCTGGTCTCGACCATCCTGTCGTTCGCCGATATGGCGCATTCTCTGGATGGCCGCCTTGTCGAGGCCGAAATCAACCCCGTTTTCGTGCTTCCTGAAGGTCAGGGCGTCAGGGCCGGAGACGCTCTTGTGGTCATCGGCGAATAGCTGGTGCGCAAATCCCGACATTGGAAAAGCGCCGGCGCAAACGTCGGCGCTTTTTGCGTTGTGCGCGCTTGTTCGGCTACGATGATCGCAGGCGGGCCGAATCTTCTTCCATCTGTTTTCGAACCCAGTTCAAAAACTGCATGAGTGGCTGAGACGGACGCTTGTCTTTCGGCCACGTGAGGTAATAGCCATCGCCCGTTCGGCATGTTTGCTCGAAAGGGGCGACGAGAACGCCGCTGCGAAGATGCCGCTCGACGAAAACACGTACGGCAATGGCCACACCGACGTCTACCGAGGCAGCCTCATATGCCAGAGCGGAATTTTCGAACTTCACGCCCTGATGCGAAACGATATCGCAGTTCACGCTCTCGGCCCAGGCGCTCCAATCGTGCGGGCGCGCCATCGAATATAGAAGCCGGACATTGGAAAGGTCGCTGGGCTGCTTAAGCGGGAACTCTTCCAGGAAGGATGGCGAGCAAACCGGTATCAGCTCTACATCGACAAGACGTTCGGCATGCAATTCGGGCCACTCTCCATTGCCAGAGCGAATGGCTGCATCGAGGTTCTGGGTATCGAAATTTGCTGCGGTGGCGGAGGACGACAACCGCACCTCGACACGTGGATGGGCCGTATGAAAGGCCACCAGCCTCGGGATCAGCCACCTCTGCGCAAAGGTGGTATAGGCCTGCACTGCCAGTATATCCCGTCTACCCCGTCTTGAGACGCGCCTTGCGGCATTTCCGATCTGCTGGAACGCTTCGGTAATCCCATGGTAGAGTTCCTGTCCTTCTCGCGTCAGCACCAGACCCCTGTGCAAGCGGTTGAAAAGGGCGACACCCAGATAATCCTCAAGCGCCTTGACCTGTCGGCTGACCGCGACCTGCGAAACGTTCAATTCGTCCGCAGCCAGGGTGAAGCTGTTGAGCCTTGCTGCGATTTCGAAGGTACGCAATGGATTGAGAGGGGGCATAGGATTAGACATGGCGGCGCATATACCTGACTTCGATATCACTGTTCAAAGGGCTAATCTTGCCAATTCCTCGTACGATACCACACGGGTTTCCAACGGATAAGCGATGTCGCGAAGCGATAACAACATCTCTGTCAAATGTCGCGCGAAAAGACCGCCAGCCCTTCATCCCAATTCAAGCCGTAGGCTTCAGCAGCCCGACGTCGTGAAGTCTGATTTTCTGCCGATCTGGAAGCGGTACGAATATTCTTGGATCGGCGCTCCTGACTTGGCAACCTTCCCACGTGACCGCCAAGAATGCGCTGAACGACGGGGAAAACTCGCCGGGCAGAGGTAGCCCGGGATCATGTCCCCGATACATGCCGAATAACGCATGCGGGTGGTTCTCGCTTGTCGAAGGCAGCGGATTGCCCAAGTTTCTCTGCTCGTGTGGATGACTTCTTGTCAGTTGTTGCCCCAGATCAGGTGTCTTACGGATGGCTCGGCTATGGCGATTATCACTTTTGTCGGCCGCTGGGAGGCGCCGACACCGGAAGCTGGAGGAGCATCAATGATTGACGTGTATATCTGCGATTACATCCGCACGCCCATTGGCCGTTACGGCGGCGCACTCTCCTCGATCCGCGCGGATGATCTGGGCGCCGTTCCTTTGATGGCCCTGAAGGAGCGAAACCCGAATGTGGATTGGGACGCGGTCGATGATGTGATCTTCGGCTGCGCGAACCAGGCCGGTGAGGACAACAGGAACGTCGCGCGCATGTCGCTTCTTCTGGCGGGATTGCCCGTTTCCGTCACAGGCACGACGATCAATCGTCTCTGCGGCTCCGGTATGGATGCCGTGATCACCGCGACGCGCGCCATCAGGGCGGGCGAAGCGGATTTGATGATCGCAGGCGGTGTGGAAAGCATGAGCCGCGCGCCATTCGTCGTGCCGAAGGCTGAGACCGCCTTTTCCCGCAATGCCGAAATCTACGATACCACCATTGGCTGGCGCTTCGTGAACCCGCAGATGAAGTCTCTTTATGGCGTGGATTCCATGCCGGAGACGGGAGACAATGTCGCGCTCGACTACAAGGTCTCGCGGCAGGATCAGGATGCCTTTGCGTTGCGAAGCCAAGACAAGGCTGCCCGCGCACAAGCCAATGGAAGACTTGCGAAAGAGATCACGCCTGTCAGCATCCCGCAGAAAAAGGGCGATGCTATATTGGTGGAGAAAGACGAGCATCCACGCGCAACGAGCCTCGACGTTTTGGCCAAGCTGAAACCGGTCAATCGCATGGAAGGCGCATCGGTGACCGCGGGTAACGCATCCGGTGTCAACGATGGCGCGGCGGCGCTGATCATCGCGTCCGAAGCCGCTGCCGCAAAATATGGCCTAAAACCCTTGGCCCGCATCGTCGGCGGCGCAACGGCGGGAGTTCCCCCGAGGGTCATGGGCATCGGTCCTGCACCGGCCTCGCAAAAACTGCTGGACCGTCTCGGTTGGAAGCAGGAGAAGTTCGACATCATCGAACTCAACGAGGCCTTCGCCTCTCAGGGCCTTGCCACCCTGCGTCAACTGGGCCTGGCAGATGACGATCCGCGCGCCAACATCAATGGCGGCGCGATTGCTCTTGGCCATCCGCTTGGCATGTCGGGCGCCCGTATCGCCGGAACGGCAGCACTGGAGCTATCGCTTTCCGGCAAGGAGAGAGCCCTGGCGACGATGTGTATCGGCGTTGGCCAGGGTATTGCGATCGCGCTGGAAAAAGCCTGACGTTAGAAGAAGGCGGGTTCTCGAGCTTTTATGACGGGCGATAAGCGGATTTCACATCGTGCCCTTGCCTGGTCCCTTATCCTATGCCGACGGTCGCTTTGTAGGCTGCATCGCTCCGCAACAGCATGCCGTAGAGGTCGCGCGGCTCGTCAGGGTCTGCGAGCAGGTCGAGATCGATGAAGAGGCCGGTCTCTTCAAGCTTGCTTCGGACATAGCGAAGCGCGGAAAAGTCTTCGATGGCGAAGCCCACGCTGTCGAAGAGGGTGATTGCTCTTTCGGATTCCCGACCGTCCCGTCTTCCGGCAATGACTTCCCAAAGCTCCTTGACCGGATAATCGGCGTCCAATTGCTGGATTTCGCCTTCGATGCGCGTTTGCGGAGGGTATTCGACGAAGATATCGGAGCGCAGCAGAATGTCTTTGTGAAGTTCCGTCTTGCCGGGGCAATCGCCGCCGACGGCATTGATATGCACCCCCGGTCCAACCATGTTGTCCGAAAGGATGGTCGCATATTGTTTGTCTGCCGTGACGGTGGTGATGATGTCGGCGCCTTCCACCGCCTCCTGGGCTGACGAGCACGTTTTGATGTTGAAACCTTTGTCGGCGAGATTTCTCGCGCAGCGTTCTGAAGCCAACGGATCTATGTCGTAGAGCCTGAGATCGGTGACCCCGACGATCGCTTTGAAGGCAAGTGCCTGAAATTCGCTTTGAGCACCGTTGCCGATGATTGCCATCGTCCTGGAATTTGCACGGGCAAGATTCTTGGCAGCGACCGCCGACATTGCTGCCGTACGCAAGGCGGTCAGGATCGTCATTTCCGACAGCAGCAGGGGATACCCGTTGTCGACATTCGATAGGACGCCAAAGGCCGTGACGGTCTGGCGACCATCCTTCGTGTTCTTCGGATGTCCGTTGACATACTTGAACCCGTATAGCGTGCCATCGCTCGTCGGCATCAGCTCGATGACGCCTTCCTCGGAATGCGAAGCGATCCGCGGTGTCTTGTCGAACTGCTCCCAGCGGCGGAAATCTTCCTCGATCGCAGCAGCAAGCTCGGTCAAGAAAGTTTCGACGCCGATCTTCAGCACGAGCTTCATCATGTGATCGACGCTGACGAACGGGACAGTGTTCAGATTGGTGTGAGCAGTCATCGCGGCTTGTTCCTTTTGTGGTTTCGGTCGTGGGGAGCGTGCGCCAAAGCTTCGTTTCCGCAGCGAATCATCGATCGCTATTGTTGGAAGCAAGGAACATGTTCGCGATATCGGCAACGAGGCCGGGCAGTACGCCGAACGCATAGGGCTCGTGGACACGTTCGAATTTCTGATGGAATTCACGCCCCCAGGGGCCAAGATTGACCGTCGGAAAGCGCAGCGCATTCTCCGGGGCCTGATCGACCAAGCGCAAAATCGGCGTATTGTTCGAAACCACCGCGCTTGCGCTGCTCGCCATCCCAAGGAAGCTCATATCTGAGATGCCCTGGAAATGCGGTTTCCAGACCAGACTGCGCTGCGGATCGTTGCCAAGACGCGAGCGCGCCTTCTCGATGGCGTGATGCAGATTACGATCTTCCTGTTCATCAAGGCGCAGATGGCTCGATGGATAGTGCAGCCCGGAAAAGCCGATGATCACCGCGGGCCCGGAAACGCGTGCAATGCCGATCAGCCACTCCGTCAGCAGGCGGCTGAGAACGAGGGGGTTGTCGATATGGTGGTATTCCTGCTCCTTCGTCCTGTAAAGCGTTTCAAAACCATCGCCTATGGCATCGGCCGCCAGTTTTCGGAGCTCATGGAAAGTGAGAAGGCGAGGCTTTGCTGGCGTTGCGCCAGCACTCCGCCCAACCAAACGGCCGTATTCTGAAGACTGAGCAGTGAACTGGTCGACAGCGTTGGTGGCGCCGTTTAAAACCTCTTCGCGAAAGCGGTCAAAGAGTTCATCCGCGCTCATGGAATGATAGAGCCAGTTGAAGGCGATCCAGAATCGCTCGGGCGTCGTCACCTCGTAGCCATCGCGAAGGTCCTTGGCTTCAAGGCAGATCGGCGGGGGAGATATGTCGTTTTCATCTCTGTCCGCCAAAGCCGCATTGCCTTCCAGCCGCGCGAGAATTCCCGCTGCCATGGCCTGGGCGCTGACACCTTCAAACGGATAGCTGGCGTGAGAGCTCAAGCCGATCACCAGCGCGAAGGGCAGGAGCTTGCCGATCGTCCCTGCATAAACTGCGCGCCCTTCGCGGCCATCTCCCTGATCGGAGGTCACGTCGAGGTTAATGCCGGCGACGACACCGATATCAAGGTCTTTCGCCAGTTGCGGAAGTGCATTGCGGAAAGACCGCATGCCCCGGCTTTCCCGCTCCTCATCAGGCGTGGCGACCAGCATCAGGTTGCCCTCGCGGGCAGGGTCGGATGTGAACTGTTCGAGGACGGCGATCGCGACCGCAATACCGCTTTTCATGTCAAGCAGTCCGCGGCCGGGAAGGAACTCGCCGCTCACCAGATCCTGCAGTGCGCGCTCTTCCTGTTCCGAGCGGTGCTCTCGTCCTGAGAGCATCTCGATTAGGGCGTCCTTGAGGGCAGGCGCCTCGCAGGCCAGCGGTTTGAGTTCATGATAGTTGTCGGTGGCGACCGTATCGTAATGTCCGGCAAGCGCCAGCGTACGCCTGCCTTTTCCACGCACGAGTGCGACGACATTGTAAGTGAGCGGCTCTCCGTGGCTTTCGACGAGCCTGAGATCTTCCGGATGTTTCTGAAAATATGGAAATTCGCTCAAAAGCCCATGAAGCCGACCAGCGAAGGATGCCTCTCCGGGAGTTCCCGTTTCGCTGGGCCAGGAGGTGATGCGCAGGGCGAACTCGCGGACGCGGTTGCTGTCGATCTTGCTGCCGCCATCGGCCTCAATCTTTTCGTGCACCTTGGTCATTATAGCTTTCCGTTCTTAGTTCGAGAGATGCTTGCGCAGAAATGCGCGGGTGCGCTCTTCGGTCGGGTTCGAAAGAACACGGGAGGGTTCGCCCTGCTCGACGACGACACCGCCATCCATGAACATGACGTGGTCGGAGACCTCCGCCGCAAAACGCATCTCATGCGTGACGATGAGCATTGTCATGTGCTCTGCCGCAAGCTGCTTCATGACGAGGTTGACCTCATCGACGAGTTCCGGGTCGAGCGCCGAGGTTGCCTCGTCGAAGAGCATGACCTTCGGCTGCATGGCGAGCGCGCGTGCGATCGCCACACGCTGCTTCTGCCCGCCTGACAGCCGGGCTGGATAGGCTTGACCTTTATCTGCAAGGCCGACCTTGGCCAGCAGCGCGTTTGCCCGGTCCAGTGCTTGCGACTTGGACAGACCCTTAAGACGCATGGGACCGATCATGATGTTTTGCAGTACCGTCAGATGCGGGAAAAGATTGAACTGCTGAAACACCATGCCCATTTCCTGCCGAATCTGATTGATGTGCTTTTCGAAAGCGCGACCTTTCAGTGGACGGTTGACCTGCTGGCCATCGAGCCAGATTTCGCCGCCCGATGTCTCCTCAAGCATGTTGATCGACCGCAGAAGCGTGCTCTTGCCGGAGCCGCTTGGACCGATGATGGAGACGATCTTTCCTCGCTCGACGCTGAGGTCTATGCCTTTCAGAACTTCATGGTCGCCGTAGGCCTTGCGAATATTCCGCAACTCTATCATTGGGGTTTGAGACGTCATCGGATCGCTTCCGCTTTACGTGCGGCCAAGCCGAGACAAAATTCCATCGCCAGATTGACGACATAATAGAGCAGGGCCGCGGTGAAATAGAATTCGAAGGGACGGTAGGTCTCGCTGATGGCGCGCTGCGCATTCAACACAAGCTCGGTTATGCCGAGCACAGACAGGACCGCTGTGTCCTTCAGGAGAATGATGCTGTTGTTGCCGACCTGGGGAAGAGCAGTCAGGACCGCCTGTGGGACGATGAAGTG
This sequence comes from Agrobacterium sp. DE0009, assembly GCF_007680755.1. NCBI lineage: Bacteria > Pseudomonadati > Pseudomonadota > Alphaproteobacteria > Hyphomicrobiales > Rhizobiaceae > Agrobacterium > Agrobacterium sp. DE0009. Next base: position 57,990 of record NZ_VEIU01000010.1, on the reverse strand, counting down.
GCGCAGGGTGGCAGTTCTGCCAAAGCCCAGGGACCTTGCCGCTTCCGCCTGTCCAGCATCGACACTTTCGATCGAGGCGCGAAAGATGTCCGCATTATATGCCGCGTAGTGCAAGCTAAGTCCGACAACACCGGTCCAGAAGGCGGGCAACATCACGCCCACCTGCGACAGCCCGTAATAGAGCAGATAGAGTTGCAGCAGGAGCGGCGTTCCCATGAAGAGGAACGTCACGGCACGAATGGGCAGACTGACGATTTTTGGCCCATACAGTGTTGCGATCGCAATCAGGATGCCAAGGATCACGCTCAAGGCGCCCGCAAGGAACGTAATGAGTATCGTCCAGAGGAGGCCGGTAAGAAGAAGGTCGGTGTAGGACGAAACGACGCTGAAATCGAGTGTCATGGGCGTGCCTCCTGACCGGGCCTGAAGGCGTTCTCAATGCTCCGGACGATCAGCGAGATAGCCGCAACGATGGCGATGTAAGCGGCGCCCGCTTCCGCGAACACCTCGAAGGGTTTGTAGGTGGAGGTGACAAATCGCTGAGCCGCATAAGTCAGCTCGACCACTCCAATAGTCGAGACGAGGGCCGTGCTCTTCGAGAGGATCACGGTGTTGACGCCTAGCGATCGAATCATCAGCGGCGCTGCCTGCGGCATTACGAAGAGCCGCAACGTGTCGAGGCGACCGAAGCCAAGGGAGCGCGCTGCTTCGGTCTGTCCCTTGTCGACGGCAAGGATCGCACCCTTGATTCCTTCTGACATATAGGCTCCGATATTCAAGCCCATCGTGAGCAGGCCTGCGACAAACGGGGTCAATTCAAGTCCGAACTGCGGACCGCCAAAATAAACGATGAAGAGCTGCACCAGGAGCGGGGTACCGCGCATGATGCTGACATAGAATGTGGCCAGCAAACGGACGGGCAAAATCTTGGAAAAGCGGCCAGCGGCGAGAACAGTGGCAACGACGAGACCGAGAGCCAGGGAGCAGACGGTCAGCTCGACCGTCACCAGCGCGGCTTCGGCAATAAAGGGTGCTATGCGCGCAATAAGTTGAAAATCCATGCCGGGCACTCCGGATCGTATTGAGAAGACGTAAGGCATCCGACTGGCGCAGGATGCCCAGAAGGCCAAATCTCTACGGGCAAGCTAAGGCGCTCGCTCAAGCGGACTTGCATTATCGAGGAGGAAAGGAATGCCGGAGGGATTTGGCCCTCCGGTCTGCCGGATCAGCGGATATCCTGGCCGATCCACTTCTTCGAGATGGCCTCGTAGGTGCCGTCTTTCATCATATCGTCGAGCGCCTTCTGCATGGCAGCGGCAAGGTCGGGATTGCCCTTTCGGATGGCGATGCCGATATCGTAGCGCGGCATATGGTCATCCTTGACCTGTTCGATCGGGGCGTTGCTCTTGGCGATCGCAACGAAGACGGGAACATCGTCGGCGACGATCGCATCGACGCGGCCTGCATTCACATCCAGAAGCATTTCGGGCAGGCCCTTATAGGTGCGGATATCGAACATGTTCTGTTCGCGCGCCCACTTTTCCGCTGCTTCGCCAAGCGTCACGCCGATCGTCTTACCCTTGAGCGCATCGACCGTCTTAATCTCAGAGCCCGTTTTCACAAAGATCGCGAGACCGGAGCGATAATAGGGGCCGACGAAATCGACCGCCTTCTTCCGCTCATCGGTGATGCTCATGGAGCCGATAATGGTGTCGTAGCGACTGGTAACGAGGCCCGCGATAATGCCGTCCCAGGCGGTCGTGATGATCTGCGGCTCTACCTTGAGGCGCTTCGCGATCTCTGTGCCGATATCGACGTCGAAGCCGACGACCTTATTGCTCTCATCGACAAAGCTGAAGGGAGGAAACGAGCCCGAAAGCGCAACTGATAGTTTTCCGGCTTTTTCTATCTTCTGCAGATCGTCAGCGTGGGCAGCTGCCAGGGGCAGACAAACAGCTGCAGCAACAGCAAGCGCTGCAAGGACTTTGCTAAACTTCATATATTTTATCTCCCAGTTGACGCGAGATCGCTGATCGTCGCGGGGCTTGTGACGCAAATTTCAAGCTTCGATCGCAGAATGCGAGAGGGGCCGATTGACTGTTCCCGTATGACTTCCGACTGCTTCAGCAACGATGGGAGGAGTCGTAAGTGGTTTATGAAGAACAAAAAAGAACGTAAACTGATTGATATCCTCATTTTTTGACGAAATAGTAATAGATATGACGAAATTGGAGGATCTGCTGTGGATGATCTGGACAGGCGGCTGATTGCCGAATTACGCATCAATGGCCGGGCCTCGGTTCCGCAACTTGCACAGCTTCTTGGGGTCGCCAGAGCGACGGCTCAGAAGCGGCTGGACCGGTTGATCGAGGGTGGGCACATCAGAGGATTTACGGTTCGTCTAAAGGACGACATCAGCAAGGATTTGATCAGAGCATTTATCCTGATCACCATCAACGGGCCACCGCGGCCGGCTGTGTCAGCAGTAAAACGGCTCCCCGGCGTCGCTGCCGTTTCCAACACCAACGGCGTGTGGGACGTGATCGCCGAGATCGAGGTTTCCACGATGTCCGAATTGAACGAGTTAATTTCAACGGTTCGTGCGACGGAAGGCGTCTCGAAGAGCGAAACGTTTATCATGCTGGGGCCGGCTTGACGATGGCATCTATTTAGTCTGTAGGGGAGATGATATCTGCCCAAGCGGATGAAACCGCTTCAACATTCTTTTTTGAAATGTAAAGGAGGAGGTGCAGGCTTATATCGCAGTTTTGGCCGCTGGGCGGGCCCCTATTGAGGTGTTTCGGTTCAATCCGCATCAAGAGCTAGACTAATGAGGCGGTATCGCGTGAGTTGCCGTAGCCGCATTTGACTCGGCACTCCTTGTTGACAGCGTCGCGCTGTTAAGAGGTTACAGAGCTGTCGCTGCCACAATTAAAGCGTACCCGCATCAACGCCAGCGGTCTGAAGTCTGAATCTTTCAGGAAGACATCATGCCCTGAAGGTAGCTTCTTGAAGCTGATCTCGATCCATTCTCCCGGCTCCGCATTGCCGAGATAAACCACATTCCGCGAGGTGATCATTGCAGGGTGCATCTCCCCTGCTTGAAACAATCCCCGATCTGCCAATGCGCTGTAGCTCGGGAAATAGAGAAGTCCTGCGGCATTGAAGTCTGTCGTCGGGCACGGCAGGACCATCTGGGTTTGTGACATCGCGGAGAGTTTAAGATGGTTGTTGCGAATGTCTCGCGCGGCGGCCGAGGCCGTCTCGGCAACGCGACGAACCGCGAGGGGAGCCTCAGGCGGCATCGCCAAAGCTCGCGGGCTCCTTCGGACGACGGATCGGTTGACGCCGGGTTCAGAGCGTCCCACAAAGGTCGAGACCAAAATCATGCGACCTACTGTATCGCCGCCTGCGGTGATGCGGAGAAGTGACGCCAGACGCCCGTGGCCGACGCGGTAGAGATCGGCGGCGAGTGTCATCTCCCCACCCAGGCGGGGGAGATGGGGTCTTACGAGCTGCAAGCTGGTCGCACGAAAAGCCGCATAGAGTGGCTCGCCCTCTGAGCAAGTGAAAACTGCATCCCGCTGTCCCATGGCGCGCGCGATGAGCCGCCAGTGCAAATCACCGGCACGTCGCTTGAGCCATTGCTCCGAAATGCCGCTGTAGCCCATTTCCGCCATGCCTAGAACGTGGCGTTCGATAAGCTCCGTTCCTTCATGCCTGGCGAGCTGAAAGGTGCTCATGCGGCCAGCCTGTCCTTTTGGAGTGCCACTATTTGTTCGGCGAGATACTGGCTGTCCTCGTCGATGCCAAGAAATCGGCCCGAGCCCCAAGTGTTCAACCAGCCAAGACCTATGAAATAAAGACCCGGTGCATCCGTTACGCCGCGACGGAACACAGGCTTGCCTCGCTGATCCAGGCAGTCGACCTTCAACCACGAATAATCCGGACGGAAACCGATTGCCCAAATGATCGACGTTATGCCTGCCTCCGCGAGATCAACTTCGGTGATTTCTTGAGCGGGACGCCAGACCTTTTCGAAAGGGGGTTCCTCCGGAGCATCGATTGCCTGCGCGGCGATCCAGGCATCGATCTGCTTACGTATACCCAGGTAGCTCCGGTCAGCATCATCGAGGTTCTTCTCAAGGTCGGGCAGGAACGTCATCGTTGTGCCGGAGCCGCCCGCGACAGATCCGTATAGCCGCACGCCCTCCAGGGCGTATTTGCGCAGATCGATCTCCTTGCCGCCGTCGCGCCCGGACATGTAATGGTTCGTCTGGGTGAGCGCTTTTACAGGATCGGGATGGCTATCGATCGTGACGGCATAGGTTCCTGCATCGTAAAGCCAATCTGTCGCGTCGCGCCCACGATATTTGCGCGGGCTGCGCGGGGCCGGCCCTACGGCAAGATGCACCGGACGACCTTCCAGATGGAAGTCGTCCATGATCTGCACGCCAGATTGCCCTGTGCCTACAATCAAGGTTCCGCCATCTGGCAGTTGCGACGGACGCCGGTAATCGCGCGAGTGCATCTGTAGGATAGAGGCGTCCAGATCTGCCGCGTAGGACGGCACGATTGGATTGTCATACCCGCCTGTCGCAACCACAACCTGATCTGCAGTCAAGGTGCCAGAGCTGGTCTCGATCCAGTATCCGCCGCCTTCGCGAGGGGAGACATGCGTGACGTCCACCCCTTCACGGACCGGCGGGTTGAAGCTTTCTGCAAAGCCATCCAGATAGTCTACGATCTCTTGCCTGAGCATGAAACCATCGGGATCCGCGCCTTTATAGTGCCAGCCAGGCAGGCGGCATTGCCAATTCGGTGTGACCAGACAGAAACTGTCCCAGCGATTGTTGCGCCAGCTTTCGAACTTCCGGTGGCGCTCGAGAACGATGTGTTCGATTCCTTCCTTCATCAGATACCAACTGACCGAAAGGCCAGCCTGGCCGCCCCCGATGATGAGAACTGGTACGTGCGGTACAGTGGCGTCGGTCATAATGAACCCTTTCATGACATCGAGAGGCATGTAACTTCGGCGTCAGCCGGCTGAGAGGCGGCTGTCGTTTCAATCTTTGCCAGTTGGTCGAGTGCGGAGGAGCAGGCGAAGCCGAATTTCGCCGTGACGCGGTCCGATGCTTCGTTCAGACCGGTGCGGGCACGTTCGACAAATTCGGTCAGCGGATAGGTGCATCCGGCTTCGAGATGGCGCGTTATGGCGGTCGAGGGCGAGTAGCAGCTCTCCTCCATGCCATCAGGCCATCGAATGGTAAAGCGTACTTCAGGCATGGGCGATCTCCTTTGCGAGCGCGATATAGGGGGCTGCCGCGTAGTCCCAGAAAGTTGCCCGGGCGCCACCGCTCGTTAGATCGATCCGGGAGCTGTCCGTTGCATGACCGATGGCAGCTGCGCTGATGCCCCGAGCAGCAAACACGTCGCAGACCTCTTCTGCCCGTTCCGGGCGGACCGAAAGGAGAAAGCCGAAGCTCGGGAAGCTGCGCAGCCAGCGTTCGAGTTGAACGCCTTGCGGAAGCGGGATGTCGGCCAGCGCGATATCGAAGCCGCAGCGTGACGATTCCGCTAGCATCAGCGCTGTGCCGACAATACCGCCCTGACTGATGTCCTTTCCGGCATCCACCAGACCGGCCTCGGCAAGCTCCGGAAGGATCTCGTAGTCGCGGCGCAGCCGTTCATGGGGCGCATCAAGGGCGGCGCACCAGTTGTCGAAACTTGGCCGATACTGCCCGCGATGATCGATGGCTGCGATAAGCAGATCTCCAGGGGCGGCTGCAAAGCTGGAAATCAGCTTCTTTGCACGTCCCATCACCGAAACTGCAAGATTGAGATCTTTGCTGCGGAGGTTCGTGTGTCCGCCGACGATCGGCACACCATAGGCCATCGCTGCGTCGCGGAGGCCAGTAAGAAGGGGGTCGGCAGACGCCGCGTCCGGTGCCCACACGGCATCGAGCAGCGCGGTCGCACGCCCTCCCATGGCTGCGATGTCCGAGAGATTGACCATCACGCCGCACCACCCGGCGAACCACGGATCGTCTTGCACGAATTGCGGAATGAAACCTTCCCCCGCCAGCAGATCCCAGGTCCCATCCGGAGCCGCAATTGCGGCGGCGTCGTCGCCCGGCATTCCCGCCGTCCCGGCTGATATCGAGAGCGCTCGTGTCGTGCCTGCTATGCCAAGTTTGCTGCGGATCGAGGGGTGGGCTGCGAGTGCTGCCGCCAGGGCATGTACGTCCATCATGGCCTCCGTGCTCTGGCGGACCAGCCGATGGTCGGGTCGCATATGGGGGGATAGTGATCGAGTGAAGCCAGCATGTGCATGTGGCGCACGCCATGCAGTTCGATCTCTCCTTGCGGCTCCCAATGCAGCCGGCGAAAAAGAGGTACGTTCTGAAGCTGGACATGGGCGTGAAACTCACTGCACCCGAGGCCATTCGCGGTACTCACCGCCAACCGGATCAGTTCCGGTCCCAGCCGACCAACTCTGCGATATGCCGGAGCGACCGCAAGGCGCGAGCCCCACCAGATACCGGGCGTGGGCTCGTGGATCCTGACAGTCCCCACAACTTCTGCAGGTTCGGCCGCCAACGTAGCGATTGCCGCAAGGGGGAGGGCGCTAGCGTCGATTTCGTCATGGTCACTGCCGACGAAGATGCGCTGTTCGTCTACAAACACCTGGTGTCGGAGACGAGATACCCCTTGAAGTTCCCAGGTTTCAGTTGCTGCCCGGATGATGAATTCAGGGCTGATGAAGGTGGAGTGATCCATGAGGCTCATGCCGGGATCCTCAGCTTTTCATAGGTCGAAAGGGCCGAGCAAGCGCCGCATTTGCCGCAACCGGCCTTGATGTCCGAGGCCTTCAACCCGCCGTCGATGACGATCTGGGACAATGGCGCAAGGATGGATGCCATGAAATCGGATTTCGGTGCGGGGTGACTTTCGAGCGGCGTTCCGGAGATCGGTACGAACGGTACGACGAATGGGTAGACGCCCATTGCGACCAGTCGAGTCGACATATCGAGGATGGCTTGACGCGTATCGCCCAGCCCCGCGAGAATATACGTCGAGACCTGTCCTCGCCCGAAGACTTTCACTGCAGCCTCGAAGCTCGAAAAGTACTTTTCAAGCGGAACGCTGGCCTTGCCCGGCATGATCAGCTCCCGGACTTCGGGTGTCACCGCTTCAAGATGCATTCCAAGCGCGTCCGCGCCCGCATCCTTCATCCGTTCATGCCAGATATCGTCTTCCGGCGGCTCGCATTGCACCTGGATAGGCAGGTCGACGACGGCCTTAACCGCGCGCGCGCTCTCTGCCAAAACGGCAGCACCACGGTCCTTGCCCGCAGGCGTGCCGGTGGTCATCACCATGTGCTTCACGCCGTCGAGTTCGACGGCCGCCTTTGCGACCTCCGCCAGTTGCGCGGGGGTTTTGTGCGCGACAGTCCGGCCGGCTGCAAGGCTTTGGCCGATCGAACAGAACTGACAGGTCTTCTTGCGGCTTTCATAGCGGATGCAGGTCTGCAGAATGGTCGTGGCGAGCACATCGCGCGAATGGAGAACAGCGATCTTGTTGTACGGAATGCCGTCTGCAGTCGTCAGATCATAGAATCGCGGACGATTGGGAAATCGAATTCGGGCGACCTCGGATCCTTCCCTGGTGATGCGCGCACGGCCGTCGGCATCGGGCGCCTCCACCAGATAGGGACTGTCGAATGCAGGTGCGGTATGTACCGGGACCATGACGGTTGTGTCGCCGAAATTGACGGCCTTATGGTCCGAGGGGCCTGCGCCGCCGCGCCTGCTCTCGTGGCCGGCCCGCGGATCGACGAGACGCATTCCTCGCGTCTGGAGGTCGTTGATGAGTTCCGGATCTATCGATGGCAGCTCACGCATCTTGAACCTCCTCAAATAGCTTGTCTTGCTCCGCATCGGAAAAATCGCCTGAAAGGCCGACCTGCTCGCGTGCGCGTGCGGGCGTCGTGTCATGGACAAGATGCAGCAGTTCGGGCCGAGCATAGTGTCCGACCGAATCCATCATCCGCTTGCGCTTGGTAATGAGCCGCATGTCCAGATCGCCGATCAAGATGCCTTCGCCCGAGGTCAGGGGCGGTACGACGTGGCGGCCTTCCGGGGTTATGATGCAGGTCATGCACCCATCGCGCAGCCCCTTCTGCAAGGCGGGGTCTGGATGAATAGATGCGATCTGCCCCTCGTTCAGCCAGCCGGTGGCATTGACTACAAAACAGCCCGATTCCAACGCGTGGTGGCGCATGGTGACTTCGATCTGTTCGCCGAAGATTGGACCCACCAGAGAGCCGGGAAAGTGCGAGGCGTGAATTTCCTCATGCTGGGCCATCAGCGTATAGCGCGCCAGAGGATTGTAATGCTCCCAGCATGCCAAGGCCCCCATGCGACCGACGGCAGTGTCGACAACCTTCAGACCGGCGCCATCGCCCTGGCCCCAGATCATCCGCTCGTGATAGGTCGGCGTGATCTTGCGGCGCTTGAGTTTCAGGCTGCCATCCGCGTCGAAGATCAGCTGGGTGTTGTAGAGCGAGCCGTGGTCCCGTTCGTTCACGCCAAGAACGATGACGGCATTGCGCTTGCGCGCGGCGTCAGCGACAGCCCGCGTTTCCGCAGATGGTACCGTGACCGCCTCCTCATAAAGCCGCAGGTGCTCTGGGCCTTGCTGAACGGGTGGCAAAACGAAGCTGAAATAGGGATACCAGGGCACGAACGTCTCGGGAAATACGATCAGCTCCGCGCCTTTGTCAGCGGCTTCGGCGATCGCATTCAAGACCCGCTCGACAGTGCCGGCGCGCGACGTAAGGTCGGGTGCTATCTGGACGGCGGCGGCACGTACTGTTTTGGGCATGACTGGCTCCTTTGAGTAACCTGGAACAGTGCACCCCGTTCGCTGTCGAGCGGGGTGCCAAGGTCAAATCAGACGGTCCATGTATCGATGATCAGGGCGTTGGCTTTCTTGTGCAGAAGCACGCAGTCCAGCACGTCCTGAGGTAGGATCGGGATGATGCCGGGGATCAGAGCCGGTTCGCCGTGCCCATAAAGAGCCTGAAGCGCGAAGCGACAGGCGTAGACCTTGCCGCCTTCTTTCATGAAGCGCTCAAGGTTCTTGTTGAAATTCAGGTGACCGGGGAAGGCTTCATCGCCGAGTTTGGGAAAACCTCGCTGGATCCCCAATGTCACGCCCGGACCGTAGAGAAGGATGGAAGTCTCGTAGCCTTTCCGCTGCAGGCGAATGGCATTGAGGATGTTCACGAGCCCGATGGAGCCTTCGAACGCCACCGTATGGAAGGTTACGAGTGCCTTATCACCGGGATCGGCCTTAACATCCTCGAAAACCTTGGACTCGTAGTCGACAAAGAAGTCACCATCCTTATGCGGCGGCTGCGTTACTTCAGGCATGTCTGCATCTCCTTACGCGGGGTTGATACAGAAACGATACGAGCGAAATTGTATGAATCAATAAGCAGTTCATTGTGCATACAATATTTCTTTGATGAACCGTAATTCTGCATACGGAACATACGCTCTGCTCAATTAACAGCTCGAAAATCGGCGTTTATGCCCAATTTATGATCTCAGGCTCGTCGCGAAATCAACACTTGAATCCGCCTCGTGCTATCCATACAATGTGAAACAATCAATATTTGAGGCAAGATGAAATGTTGAAGTGGCTCCCTGAACTTCGTCCTGACGGCAAGCCTCGTTATCTCCAGATTGCTGACGCGATCGAACTGGCGATCAAGCGAGGCGATATTGCCGCTGGTGATCGATTGCCGCCACAACGCAGGCTCGCCGAGCGTCTCAAGATAGACTTCACGACAGTCAGCCGCGCCTACGCCGAGGCGCATTCCAGACGTCTCGTGGAAAGCCACGTCGGAAGAGGTACCTTTGCACTCGGCCGCGCGAAAGAGGAGCATCGTATCGATCCGCGCCGCGCCGGGGACGAGGATCTGTCGATGAACATGCCTCCAGAGCCACAGGATCCGGAGCTCGTCGCGAGAATGCAAGAAGGACTGCAGACTGTTTCCGCAAACCTTATTTCCCTTCTCCGCTACCAGTCGACGACCGGCGGAGAACAAGATAAAGCCGCGGCATCGTCCTGGCTGTCGAAGAGGGGGATGGTGCCAAGTCTCGAGCGGATCGCGATTACCCCGGGAGCGCACGCGACGATGACAGCGCTTTTCTCGACGATGACGAGACCGGGCGATGTGATCTTGTGCGAGGCGGTGACGTATCCCGGTTTGCGGGCGATCGCAGCACGCATGGGATTGCAACTTGTGGGAATTCCGATGGACACTTCCGGCATTCTGCCGGACGCGCTTGACGCCGCCATCCACTTGCATCAACCGAAAGCGTTGTATCTCAATCCCACGGTCCATAATCCAACGACGCTGACCATTCCACGCGAGCGGCGAATGCAGATTGCCGAGGTTGTCCTGCGGCATAGACTGCCTTTGATAGAGGATGATGCATACGGCTTCATTCCCGCAACGGCGCCCGTACCTTTTGCTACGCTTGCTCCCGACTTCACCTGGCACATCGGGGGCCTCGCGAAATGCCTTGGAGCAGGTCTGCGCCTTGCCTACACAGTTTCTCCTAACGCCAGAGCCGCCTATTCACTGGCCCAGGCATTACGGGCCAGCGCTGTCATGCCGTCGCCAATATGCATGGCACTGGCGACGCGGTGGATCGAGGATGGTACGGCCGATGCCATTCGCCGGTTTGTCCGTGCGGAAAGCTCAGCCCGACATAAGATTGCCATCGAAGCGCTTCCTGACTTAGATGTCAGAGGCGAACCTGAGGCTTTCAGCATATGGCTAAAGCTGCCCAAGGGTTTCAGCAGAGCGGAACTTATGGGACGGATGGCCGGTCGTCATGTCGGGTTGATGCCGTCAGACGCATTTACTGTTCTTGGCGCACCTGACGAGCATGTCAGAGTGTGTCTTGGGGGCATCGTCAACCGCGAGCAACTGCGCGCCGGATTGCTATTCATGGCGAACTCGCTTTCCGACGGTGGCTGGATGGGCTGAACCAGGCTCGCACCATCGTCACAGGGAGAAGCCTCGATCAAATTCCCCCAGCAGATTGATTGCGGCGAAAGCGGCGGCTGAGGAAAAGCTGACTGCAACCTCGTCACATCGTGCCGAAATACGCCGCCGATCCTGTAGGCAATAGAACATTCGTCTATGTTGGTTTTGGCTTTTTAGGCGGGCATTTCAAAGGATAAAAGCGTCTGCGCTGTCGATAGGGCGTAGCATTCAACTAACGCTGCTCCCCGGAGTGATGGATGGCTTGTAGTGAAGGCACAGTCACCCAGTCCGTATCAGATATCGCGATAGTCCCGGGAGATCCAACTGGAAATCAGCGAAGCATAGGTCTCAGCAGCATCTTCCCAGACGAAGTGGCCGGCCCTCACTACAACGGCTCGGCAATGCGGCATGCTTTCCGCCAGAAACTGCCCGTTCGAAGGTGGAACGAATGGATCGTCTTTTCCCGAAACTACCAGGGTCGGCGTCCCTATTGTGGGCAGCAACTCGGCGAGACGGGGAAGGTCGCGAGGATAGGCGCGGACAAAATCCGCAACCTCGTTCCAGCGCTGTCCTTTGGATGACGCTCGGTAATCCTCCAGAATGATCTCGGGAATTGTCGTCCGCGCCATGGTCTTCACAAGCTGATATACTTGTTCACCGCCATCGGAGCCAGCGAAGTCGTCCCGCGAGGACTCAACAATCTGCCGCAAGGGCTCGCCCAGAAGATCCATACTAATGCCGCCGCTACCACCGACGATACTTTCAAACCGTTCCGGATTGCTGCTCGCAGCGAAGAGCGCGGCAAGCGTGCCGACATCGGGCGCAATGACATGCGCTCGCTCGATGCCCACTTCGTCCATCGTCCGGATGAGGAATCGGCCCATTGCCTCGGGCGACATAAGATCCGGACGACTCTCGGACATGCCAAAGCCTGGAAGATCGACGGCGGTGACGGGACCTATGCCACAGATCCGCGGCCACAGGACATTGAATGCATAAATGCTTTCTGGCCAGGGCGCCGTCATAAGTATCGGTACTCCGTCCTGCGAAGCGGATCGTACCATTCGGATTTTCAAGCCATCGATCTCAGTGAACGAAGCATCTTTCGGCATCAACATGTGAGTAGTCATAACGGATGTCCCTTTTCGATATGCGAACCCCATACGGTCGCTTCCGTCATTGCGGACGACCAGATCATTGTGGTGGTCGCCGGTGTCAGCTGATTACGGTTTTTCCTGTTGCTCAGAGACGGCTGTTTCGAGTGCAGTTGCAGCTATCAGTGCGTCCTGTTCACCAAAGCCGCCGATTTAACCGGCAGCTCCAGTGACGTGTCCTTCCCGCTCGATGGGAAGGCCGCCGGGAAGAATGGCATACTTGCCGGCGTCGACATTCCCGACCGCAAATAGACTGGCGTCCGGTTGGATCAACTGGACAAATGCTGCGGTGCATGAAACGACCGGGCCGTCTCAGCCTCGCCCCGCGCCAGATCAAAGGCGCCAGGCCCGGCTTGATCCATGCGCGCCATGGTGATCTGCTCTCCACCCCGATCGAGCACGACGATGGTCGCACGGATGCCGATCTCGGCCGTCTTGATTGCTGCTGCCATGATGGCTGCCTTGGCGGCGTCAAACTTACTTGGGGAACATACATCGCGGTTTTCTCAGAGGATGGAGAGCATTGCTATTGTAGGCTGGCACTCAACGCAGCTTGATGTCAGAAAGGTCGATCGACACGACGAGAGGCTCGGGACGCGATTCACCGTCGGGCTGACGCGGGAAGATGCGCCGCTCGGTTGGGAATCTGATTCCCGAAACCGTCGTATAGCCGGCGATGTAGTGGGCGCCGGGCGTATTACCGGCGATTTCGACATCATAGTCGTGGCGCTTCAGCAAGCCGTCCACATCGACATAAAGTGTCTGTAGGGCGCTGTGGGTCGCGATCTCCTTCGGGAAGGTCACCTTCAGGCGCTGCCAGGTCTCGCCATTTTCGTTCCAGTCTGCCAGCTGCTCGCTAACGACGCCGGGTGCGGCCAGCAGGAACGGCATGTTAAGATAGGTCCACATCGCAATCCCGGCAAAATAGGCAAGCTGCGGCTCCGTCCACGGCGTCTCGAGCGTGTGGCCGGCGAAGGAGTCACGCGGCGCATCGAGTTCCTCAAGCACCCGGCCCGTGCTGTCCTTGATCTCGACCTTGTCGGGCCGGAAAAGGGTGACGTTGCCGTCGGCGCCGAATGGATGGTGTGAAGCCCATTCATCGCCGAGCCCGACCGTGACATCGGTCTCGTCGAGCTTGCCGCCCTGGCCCTTGAGGTGCCAGAGCGCACCACCCTGCTTTAGATGAGCGGTCAGGCTGGAGAATGTCTTCCATGTGTCAAGGCCGCCATGGGCATCGATGATTTTCTGCGCGAGGGTAATCATAGACGAGGTCCTTTCGAATCTGGTGCGGGCGTCCGTTCAAGCGTCGAGGAAGGTCCGGACGTGAGCAACGAAGGTGTCGGCATACTGGAACAGGGCGCCATGGCCGGAGTCGGGATAGATGATCAGCGTACCGCTGCTCATATGCTTGAACATCTCGTAGGCGTTGATTGAGGGAAACATGGTGTCGTCGCTGCCATGAACGATGAGGGTGGGCTGACGAATTGCCCTCAGTGTTGCATGTCCGTCATCCTTGTTTGCGCACCATGCGATGATCGCAGCCGCCTGCGGATTGCTGACGGCTTCACCGCTTTCCCGGTCCCGATTTTTTGTTCGCGCGATTGTCCGGTCGACAAAGGCTGCCCCGGCTTCCTGACTTGCCTCGCTTGGCGTGAAGAAGAGAGGAAGGCGCACGTCGCGGGCGTTCTTCGAGAATGCCTCTCCCACCACCTCAAGGAGATGTTCCTCTCCGCCTCTGGGGGCAGAGCCGGCGACGATGAGCTTGCGGACCTTGACCACCGAACGGGTGGCGATCACCTGAGCGAGAAAGCCGCCGAGCGAGAACCCGAGAAGATCGACTTCGCTCAGGCCAAGCTCCACCATGAAGTTCTCCGCATCGGCGGACATCTGCTCGATGGTATCGGGCACGGTGCCAGTCGATGTACCGACGCCCGCATTGTTGAATAGAATGACCGGGCGGTCCGCGGCCAGTGCATTGACGACGCGTGGATCCCAGGCGTCCATGGTGCCGGTAAAATGCTGGAGGAAGACCAGCGGGATACCGCTTTCGGGTCCGAGCTTGCGATAGGCGAAACGGATGCCGCCTGTTTCAACATAGAAGGTCGGCGCGGTCTGGAGGGTTGTGCTCATGATCTGGTCCTTCTGCGGTCATCCGCGACCGAGGCGTGGATGGTTGGGGGGACGATAGCGTGGGCAGAGCCGTTCGAAATGAGAAGACGGCGTTCGGGACGCCCCTCGATATGACGGTGCCATGTGGAGGGGCAGGGAGCATCACTTGAGGGCCGGAAAATCCACGGTGGTGTCGTTGACGCGGTTGAAGACGTTGGTGAAAGTGATGATGGCAATCGCCAGGGCGATATCGACAACGGCCTCGTCCGGAAAGCCAGCGGCGCGTAACGCATGGAGCTCAGCCTGATCGATTGTTCCGCTGCTCTCCTGAACGACACGGACAAACCGGACCAGTGCATCGCGGCGTGCATCACCCGTCGGTTCCAGCGCCCGGATTGCGCGCACCGTGTCAGCGGGAATGCCGGACGCCTTCCCGGCAAGGCTATGGGCCGCCACGCAATAATCGCAGCCGGCAATCGTGCTGACCACGAGCTTGACAGTTTCGCGGTCCTGGGCTGACAGCGCGCCGCGGGCAAGTGCAGCGTCGGCTGAGAGTATTGCCTGCAGGGCTGGCGTATTCAGGGCGCCGATGGCGGCATAGGCATTAGGCACCGTGCCGACGGATTTGCGGATCGCCGCAAAGACTTCGGCCGTTTCGCCGGAGGCAGCGGCGGCGGCGGGTGTATCGATACGAGAGGTCATTTGGTTGCTCCTATTGAGTTGGTTTCCGAGGCGATCAATCGCGGTTGGAAGAGGATGATTCAGTGAATTGGGCGTGGCCGGAGCGGTAGCGCCTATTGCGGATTGGTTTTTTTGGAGGCCGAGGCGTTCAGGGCTGCAGCGATCAGTTCTGCTGCCGCAGCCAGCGCGCCGATGCTCCAGATGGCGCCCATGCCGAGTACGGTCGCGCCGAGCGCGCTTCCGACGGAGAACCCGAAGTACATTGTAGATGTATTGAGTGCCAAGGCGACGGGCGCTTGAGATGGTGGTCCGGCTCCGATCAGCCGCGACATTTGTGCCGGAAAGAACGACCAGACGGTAAAGCCCCAGAGAACAACGGCACTGAGCACGGGGATCAGCGAGAATGTTGGCGGCAGGCCAGAAGCTATTGCGAGTACCAAGAAGGACAGTCCCAACAGACCGAGCGACCAGTGCACAACACGGTCCGCGCCGAAGCGGTCGTTCAGGATCCCTCCGGTCATCACGCCGGCTGCGGCTGACAGTCCCCAGAGTGAAACAGTCGCGGTAATTGCCATCGGCCCGAAGGAGAGCACGGCGATGAGATATTCGGCGATATAGGGATAGGCGGCAAAAGCACCGATTGACCAGAAGAGACTGATGGCCAGCAGTCGCAGAACCGGACGCTGACGGGTCACGAGGACACGATCCCTCAGGCTTGCAACCCCTATTCCTTGGCCGGCATCGCGCGAAATCCCTCCAAGGATGCCGGCAATCGCGGTGACGCTCATGGCGCCCACCAGCAGGAAGGTTGCCCGCCATCCAAAAGCATGGCCGATCAGACCGCCCAGCGGCAAGCCAATTGCGATGGCCAAGGTCTGGCCAGCACTGACGATGGCGAGCGCCCGACCGCGCATTTCCGGGGCCACGATGACGCCGGCAAGACCATTTGCGGCTGGCACATAGAGGCCCGCACCGATGGCCATAAGAACCCGCGCGCCCATCAGCACGGCGAAGGAAGACGAGATCGCCGCAACGAGGTTGCCGATGGCAAAGATCGGCATAGCGATCAGCAGTACCTTTCGCCGCCGCAGCCTGCCGGTTGCAACGGTGGTGATCGGTGAGGATACGGCCAGCACCAAGGTGAACACGACAACCAGGAGGGCCACCGTCGGTACAGCCATCCGGAAATCTTCAGCCATGACCGGGAGCAGGGGCGCAATCATGAAGCCCTCGGTACCGATGGCAAAGGTCCCAAGTGCAAGGAACCCTGCCGGAACCAGTGCGGCATGGGATGTTTGGGTGGGCGACAGGGACATGAGGGAAATCTTTCTGACGCGGAGCCTAAAACTCGCTCAGGCTCCGGTGCTACGACAGATGTCAAACGGGGATCGGGTTTGCGGCAATCTGGGCGTTGAAGCCGTTAACCAGCGCATGTTCATTAAGGCCGGGATTGTCTCGCAGGGCGCGGATACCCTCCACGAAGACTTCCGGCGCTTCGGTCGCAAGACCATTCATGGTTTCTGCTATGAAGGCATCCAACGGCATGGCGCGCGGATCGCCGCTCTTCTTGATAAGATCGGTATCCACCCACGGCGGCGCGATTTCCTGCACCGTCACACTTGTATCCCTCAGCATGAAGCGCTGCGACAGGGCGTAGGAATGCAGTGCGGCTTTCGATGCCGAATAGACTGCATTGGTGGCGATCGGCACATAGGCGAGGACCGAGGTGTTGTAGATGATCGTCGCTCGCGGCTGAGCCTTGAGATGCTCGATCAACGCGGACGTCAAGCGGATCGGGCCGAGCAGGTTTGTGTCCAGAATGCGGCGCGATGTGGCATCATCAATGCGGTTCGCAGGATCGTCGAACGGCATGATACCGGCATTGTTGATCAGGACGTTCAAGGTGGGGTAGTCGCGGATCAGTTGCGCGGCGACACGGTCGATGTCGGCCGCATCAGAGATATCGAGCTTCACACCGTCAATGCCGGGATGGGCGGAGCTCACCTCGTCAAGCAACGCCTTTCGCCGGCCGGCGATGATGACCTTGTTGCCGAGCCGATGGAAGGCCTCGGCGAGCGCCCGGCCAATGCCTGAGGTCCCGCCGGTAATGAAGATTGTGTTGCCGGTCATTTGCATGGGATCGTCCTTTCTGCTGCGCCACCGTGGCGCTTTCGGTGAGCCCAATATGCTTGCCAGATCTCTAGTCTCAAATGTCGTATAAACGGCAATTCAGGACATGGACTTTAATGAGGACATAAAAGACCCGGCGCGGTGGCCGGGTATTGTCTAAATCTGCTCTCACGTTGCTGTGGCTTCAGGCGAGGAATAGATCGATCTGTGTCGCGAAATCATCGATCTCCTGAAACAGGAAGGCATGGCCTGCATCCGGATAAAGGATCAGCCTGGCGTCAGGCGCCTGCTGTGAAAGAACGAAGGAGCGGTAGGCGGGGAGCATCACATCATGGGCACCGTTGGCGACCAGGATCGGCATGCGTAGATCCTTCGCGCGGGCCAGGGTCCCCGGCCAACTGGAGATCGCCTTGATCTGCGCCATGAAGGCCTCGGCGGTAACTGCCGGCCCGGGGTCGAGCTGCGCCGCAATCCGGGCGATCGACGCCTTACCACAGGAAACGGCGGTTTCCGTTTCGGGATAGAAAAGGAAGAGGAAATCCGGTTCGTCGTTGACGCTACGTGTCATGACCTGTGGCACGCGCGGATGTGGCTGGGGTCCATCGGTGATGCCGCCCGGGCTGGACCCGGCTACGATCAGTCGGCGGATGAGGTGAGGGGCATCAAGAGCCAGTTGCTGCGCCACGACACCGCCGAGCGACCAACCAAGAACATCTGCTTGGTTGAATCCCAGCCGGACGATCACCTCAGCCGCAACCGCAGCCATTCCCGCAATCGTCTCGGGCACGCGTCCTTCGGATCGGCCAATACCTGCGCTGTCAAAGCGGATGACGCGCCGATCGGCGGATATGGACCTGATGAATGCCGGATCCCAATCGTCCATTGTGCCGCGAAACCGCTGCAGCAGGATTAAGGGGATGCCGCCATAGGGTCCGTCCTGCCTGATGGCAAGGCGGCCGTGGCTTGTATCCAGCCAGCCGTTACGTGAAATCTTCTCCATGTTGCTTCTCCATTCCGTGGGAATGGCGGCAGGTTAGCGTGGGCTATGGTTGGCTGAAATGACATAGAGGCGGTGAATGCAGTCACGCTGCCGTGCTGTCTTCCATCAGTTTGAGGCTGCGCTTCAAGCTCGCTGGCGGCTGCCCGTAGCTGCGAAGGAAAGCACGGCGCATTCGGTCACGGTCGGCAAATCCGGTGTCGCGGGCAACGATGTCCATCGGATGTCGGCCCTCTTCAAGCATCACGCGCGCGGCCTCCAAGCGAAGCATCTCGATGGCCTTCGCGGGCGACTGACCGGTTTCCTCACGAAAAACCCGGCTGAACTGCCGGGGTGACAGGCTGGCGGCTTCTGCCAGTTCCTCGACCGACAGTGCATTTCGCAAGTTTTCACGGGCATAGGACAGGGCGCGCTTTACCCTGTCGGAGCGCGGCTCCAGTTCCAGAAGCGCCGAGAATTGCGACTGGCCGCCGGGGCGGCGATGATATACGACCAGCTTGCGGGCGATGGATCGCGACAGTGCCGGGCCATGATCGTCCTCGATCAGCGCCAGTGTCAGGTCGATGGCCGAGGACATTCCGGCTGAGGTCCATATATTGCCATCGCGGATAAAAATCCGATCCTCGTCCACGTTGACCCTTGGAAATCGAGACCTGAGGGTGGATGCGTGTGCCCAATGGGTGGTGGCCATGCGCCCGTCCAGCAGACCGGCCTCGGCGAGGACGAATGCGCCCGTGCAGACTCCGGCGACACGGCGAGCTTCCCTTCCGGCTAGCGCCAAGTAGCCACGCAGCCCAGGAGAAACGGGAGAAGGAACGAGTTCGCCCGCGACCATCAGCGTGTCGGGCATCACACCAAGGGCCACCGTCTCGATGCCCGTATTCATTGAGGACCTGACCGTACCGCCATTCTCCGACAGGACGGTCAACTGATAGCCTTCCTCCCCGAGTTGGGCATTGGCGAGTTCGAAAGCCGCAAGGGCTGCCAGTCCCATGAGCTGGAACCCGTCTTCAAGGACCAGACCGACCTGTCGCATTTTCTTTCCTTCCCGAATTGACGGTTCAGACTAATTCGACCGCATTCATCGAACAAACGCTATTCACATCGAAGACAAGAAATGTCGTTTGTTGGACGGCAGCGCGAATGGATAATTTTCCGCCGCCTTGAAGGCTAGCCGCAGCACGTTTCTGGCTGCTCCGTGCCAGCCAACGCAAAGCCTCGTATCCTGCGTTGTCAGGCGTTGACATCGACGACAGTACGGCCCTGGATACCTCCCTTTAACAATCGGACTGCTGCATCCAGCACATTGCCAAGATTGATTACTGATGTTGTGCGCGCCAGCTTTTTAAGTCGAGATTCCGGGCAAGTCGCGACCATGCCTCGCCCGCACGGCTTTGGGAGCGTTTACAGTGTCAATCCCCGCGAGCGTTAATGACATCCATCCGGCCGGTGATGGCGCCCGCGTCCTTGTAGTTCAGAGCAGAGTAGTCCACTGCCACGATCACGTCTCCGAGCATTAGGTCCTCATCCTTGAAATCGACGAGGCTCGTCAACGTCTTGTCGCTTTCCTTGGAGGTCAGCAGCGCCTTGAAGATCATTGAGCTTCCTTTCGTCTCGTTTAATTGGTTTGGATAGTCCCGGTCAACTCCTGTATCGCGAAGCCGTTTCCGACCGCTCGGAAACCGGGATCAGCTCCTTGCGTGGTTTGCCGGGCATCCCACTTGGTGACGTCGGCCAGAGCAGGAATGGGGACTGTCCAAGGTGAGATGGCTTCAAATCCTGACCACGAGCAGACGACCGGGACCTGCGTCACTGCGGGAACAGCTTGCCGCGCGCAGCGGCGGTTAGACTACGCATCACAAGAAGTGCGATAGCGGCGTTGACCAGCATGAAGACGGGTAGGGCGAGGCTTGCAACTATCCCTGTATCTCCGCGTTCGACCGTACGAATGATCGCCGTCGCCGACGCCGTCAGTCCGAAGGAATAGGCCCAATAGGCGGCGGTGAAGGGTAGCTTCATCACCCATGGCAGCGTTCTCAGAATCAGCAACAACTGAAGAAGCGCGTAACCCAGCATGGCATGTGCGAGCATATCCGGCGGGCCTGTGGTGGCGCTCAGATAGGCAAGGCAGCCAACCGCCGGTGGCGCAAGCTGAATGCCGATAGTCGGACGAAGCGGCTCGGACATCGTTGGTGCGGTAAGCAGCCGGTTCAGCAAAACCGACTCGATGGCGAGCCAGGAAAAGAAGCCGGCACCAAAAGCTAGTTGGGCCATGTCTACATAGCCAAGGGTTGCGCCCACGATACCCAGGACATAGGAGCCTGCAACCGTCGGAAGGTATAGGACTGCCGTCGTTGTGGTGGGCTCGCGCCCACCTGTCCATAGAGCACCCGTGCGCCAGACAGCAAACGCAACCGTCCACGATGCGCCGGACCAAAAGAGCACGTTTGCCGAAATCGTCGAATAGGGCAACGCCAGTGCACAAACAAGCATCGTGGACACGCCGATAAGGCCGACGAAACAGCACTGTACCGGGTGCGACAGTTCCTCGATCGCCTTGGCGCTGGAAAAGACCCACTTGAGGACATAGCCGGCCAGCAGCAGGCACCAGATGAAGATGGTGAACAGGCCGATGATCTGGCTAGGCCAGAGTGGCAATCCCCAGAGTGCCTCGGCCGCCTTCCAGGCATTTGCCAAGCCGCTGAGACCTAGCACAATGCCGAAGGACGCGGCAGGAATGACCGGCAGTCGTCGCCTCAAAAGGCCTCCGGGAGTATCGGTGAGGTTCGATGGAAGGGCGTTCATGGCAGTCTCCAAGTCTGGCGAAAAAGGATTGTCCATAGGCTGCCCGCTGGTATTGGACGATCCCGCCATACAATCGGCGCAAGCACTGACCGCAATAGACAGCATTCGACAATCAAGACAGCCGGTCCTGCTGCATGCTGATTGCAGCCATTCACTACAGGAGAATTATCATGTTGCACATCGACGCCGGCCGATCTGGAACCTTTCTCATAGGCGGAGACTTGGAGGTGAACCGCCTTGGTTTCGGCGCCATGCGGGTTACCGGACGTGGAATTTGGGGCGAACCTGACGATAGGGGGAGTGCGCTGGAAACCTTGCGTCAGCTTCCGCAGCTCGGTGTCACCTTTGTCGATACGGCCAATTCTTATGGACCCGACATTTCCGAACAATTGATCCGCGAGGCGCTACATCCCTACAACAATGTTGTCGTCGCGACGAAGGCGGGTCTCGTGCGGACGGGTCCGGATGTATGGCACCCTTTGGGCAGGCCGGAATATCTTATCCAGGAAGCCTATCGCAGCGTATGGAAGCTCGGAGTCGATCGCATCGATCTTTGGCAATTGCACAGGATCGACCCGCGTGTTCCGCGCGACGAGCAGTTCGATGCCATCAGGCAGCTGCTCTCCTCCGGCGTCATCCGTCACGCCGGTCTCAGCCAGGTCAACGTTGAGGAGATAGAGGCCGCGCGGGCCTTCTTCCCGGTCGCAACCGTGCAGAATCGGTTCAACTTGACAGATCGTGGCAGTGAAGACGTTCTCGACTACTGTGAGGCCAATGGCATTGGTTTCATTCCCTGGTATCCACTTGCAGCGGGCCGCCTGCTTGAAAGCGGTTCCATCCTGACCCGCCTGGCTGCGCATAAGGGTGCCTCACCCAGTCAAATGGCACTTGCCTGGATTCTGAAACGAAGCCCCGTCATCCTGCCCATCCCGGGCACGTCTCGAGTGGCGCATCTTGAGGAGAATGTCGCGGCTGCCGGTGTGGAATTGAGCGATCAGGAGTTCCGCGATCTGGATGAGGCCGGCCGCCAATCCTGACCCTTATCGGTCTCACAAGTGATTATGACATTTGGCAATGGCTCCGAGGTTGTGGGTCACGGTGCCAGAAACAATCGACTTAAAACGTAAAAAGCCGCCGCGTTACGCGACGGCTTTTTCCTGTTATGCCTGTTGGCAAAGGTCAAGCGCTCAGTGGGAGGCTCCGCAGGCGCTTTCCTGTGGCGGCAAAGATCGCGTTTGCAAGGGCGGCGGCGGCGGCGGCTGTTGCGGCCTCACCGACCCCTCCGGGAGCCTCGTTGTTCTCAATCTGGTGGACCTCGATCTTCGGTACCTCGTTGATCCGCATGACGCGGTAGGTATCGAAATTCGTCTGGTCCACGGCACCATCCGTCAGCGTAATCTGGTTGAACATGGCAGCACTCAAGCCGAAGATCATGCCGCCCTGCATCTGTGCAAGCACCGTATCCGGATTGATGGTGATGCCACAGTCCACTGCAATAACCGAACGGATCAGGCGGATCTCGGCGGAGGGAACCGCTTCGATCTCCAGAACGTGCGCCAGATAGGTTCCGAAGGCGAATTGCAAGCTAATGCCACGCCCCCGGCCAGCCGGAAGCTTCCCATCCCAGCCTGCTCTCTCCGCAGCGAGATTGAGGACGGCAAGTGCTCTTGGATTGCGCGTCAACATGCGGCGCCGGAACTGTAGCGGATTTTGATTGGTGGCCGCTGCCATTTCGTCCACGAAGCTTTCGACCACGAAAACATTGTGGGTCGGGCCGACACCGCGCCACCAGCTCGTATTCATTCCATCCGGCTCCTGACGGACGTAATCCGCCAGAACGGCATCTTCGTCATAGGGCGTTTCGGCCGCACCGTCGACGGCATCGGGGTCCACGCCGTTGATGAAGGCGGCGGGAGCCCACCGGGCGTAGATGGAAGAACCCGTGACGCGATGGGTGCGCCCTACGAGCTTGCCTTCAGCATCGAGACCAGCAGCGACCCTATCGTAGTAGTAAGGCCGATAATAATCGTGGGTCATGTCCTGCTCGCGGGTCCAAACCATCTTGACCGGATATCGGATCTCCTTGAGCAGCCTTGCGGCAATCTCGATACTGTCCACGTCGAGCCTGCGCCCGAACGCGCCGCCCATCGGTTGGTTGTAGACAGTCACCTTCTCTGGTGACAGGCCGGTTGCATCGGCAACGGCTTTTTGCGCCCTTACCGGAACCTGCGTGCCCACCCAAAGCTCTGCGCCATCGTCGCGGATATGAAGCGTGCAGTTCAGCGGCTCCAGAGGCGAATGCGAGAGGAAGGGAGACTGGTAGATGGCGGAAAGCTTGGTCGTCGCGGCATCGATGGAAGCTTGCGCATTCTTCTCGTTCCGGATCACGACGCCCTCATGTTTCGAGGCTACATCCATAGCCTCTATGATGCTGTCCACCGTCACGGCGGCGTTGGTGCCATTGTCCCAGACCACGGTGAGGGCCTCTAGCCCCTGCTTGACCGCCCACATGTGCTCGCCGATCACGGCGACCGCATCATTGCCGTCGCGTACAATGTCAAGGACACCCGGTACGGACCTGCAGGATGCCTCATCAAGCGATGCAATCTTCCCGCCTTTGACCGGAGCCATGGCCAAGGTGGCGATCTTCATGCCCGGCTGACGATTATCTATGCCGTAGATCAGCGAGCCGTCGACCTTAGCAGCGGTATCCACGCGCTTGGCGCTGGTGCCGATCAGTCGAAACTGCGTTGGCTCCTTCAGCCTGATGTCGGTTGGCACAGGTTGGCTGGCGGCCTCCGGGGCAATCTCGGCATAAGTTAACTGCTGCCTGGTCGCGGGATTGTGGATCACGCCGCGATCCACTTTCAGCGTGGAAGCTTCGACCTGCCACCGAGCCGCTGCAGCGAAAACCATCATGATGCGTGCTGCTGCTGCTGCCTCGCGCAAACGCATCCAGTCTGAGCGGGTCGACATAGAGCCGCCGGTAGCCTGATCATAAAGGTTGGGGTCCATGTATCTCGACAGGTCCGGAGGTGCGGCTTCTACCTTTACCTGGTCCAAATCAAGTTCTAGCTCTTCCGCCATCATCATCGCGCTCGACGTGTAAATTCCCTGGCCGACTTCCGTATGCGGCATGATCAGCGTCACGCCGTGTTCGTCAATTTTAACGAACGCATTCGGGACGAAGCGCACAGGACGATCCGCGGCAAGTGCTGCACGGGTGCGGGTTGAATCAGGCAACGGGAGAGACAGGAGAATGCCGCCGGTCGCAAGCACCGTTCCCTTCAGGAAACTGCGGCGTGAGTGAAGGTTCTTGATCATGGCGGCCTCCTTCAAGCCGATGCCGCAGCGTGAATGGCTTCGCGAATGCGAACATAGGTGCCGCATCGACAGATATTACCGGCCATCACCTCATCGATGTCTGTGTCGGTCGGTTTCGGAATTTTTGAAAGCAACGCGATCGCGGACATGATCTGGCCAGACTGGCAATAGCCGCACTGGACCACTTCCTTCTCAAGCCAAGCCGCCTGCACCTTTGCACCGACGGGATTTTTGGACGCTCCTTCGATCGTGGTGATGGCCTGGTCCTCAATCATATCCATCGTGGTCTGACAGGCGCGTACGGCCTCATCATCAAGATGAACGGTACAGGCACCGCATTGTGCGATGCCGCAGCCATATTTCGTACCGGTCATTCCCAGAATGTCTCGCAATACCCAAAGCAGCGGCATATCGTCGGGGGCATCCACTTGATGCGAAACACCGTTGATGACGAGCGTTTTCATGATTGTTATCCTCTTCGACAGGACGCAGGTTCAGTTTCCCGACAGTGTTTGCAGATAGGCAATGATATCGGCACGATCCTCATCCTTCGGCACGGCGAGAACCATGCGCGTGCCCTTCACGACTTTGGTCGGTGCCTTAAGGAAAGCGTCAAGGGTAGGCTGGTCCCAGGTCAGGCCAGATGCAGCAAGCGCCGGGGAATATTTGTACTGCGGCAGAGACGCGGCGGCTCGTCCAACAACGTTGAGCAAGCCGGGCCCAGACTTGTTCTGGTCGGTGATGGCGTGACAGGCACTGCATCGACTGAAAAGTTTCTTGCCGTTTTCGGCATTTCCATCAGCGAGAGCGGGGTTGGAGAAGAATGTCAGTACAAGTGCAGTAGCAGCGGCAGCGCGCAATATCGTTGGCATGGTAGACCTCTGGTTAGGTTGAGCGCCGGCTCGTGACAGCAGCGCAATTGGCAGATCTCCCGAAGGGAGGCAGACGAGGAAACATCCTCCGCGCCGTTCCCGCAGGTTGAGGACTGGTTAGGCGTGGTGGGACGTCCGGAGGTGGATCAGGATTTGATGAAATCCAGCATGTCTGCGTTCAGCACGTCGGCATAGGTGGTGAGCATACCGTGCGGGTAGCCCTGGTAGACCTTGAGTGTGCCCCTCTTGAGAAGCTTCACCGAGAGTTCGGCGGAATCGGCGATCGGAACGATCTGGTCGTCATCGCCATGCATGACGAGGGTTGGCACGTCGATGTACTTCAGGTCCTCGGTCTGATCGGTCTCGGAAAATGCCTTGATGCCGTCATAGTGGGCCTTGGCACTTCCGATCATGCCCTGACGCCACCAGTTCTGGATTGAACCTTGAGAGACCTTCACGTCAGGCCGATTGAAGCCGTAGAACGGCCCAGATGCAACGTCCAGATAGAACTGGGCGCGGTTCGCCGCCAGGGCAGCACGGAACCCATCGAACACCTCGATCGGCGTGCCACGAGGGTTGGATGCCGTCTTGACCATCATGGGAGGAATCGCACCGACCATGATGAGCTTGGCGACCCGCCCCTTGCCATGGCGAGCGACATAGGCTGCCGCTTCACCGCCGCCGGTGGAATGTCCGATATGGACGGCGTCCTTCAGGTTCAGGTGCTCCGTCAGAGCGGCGACGTCGGCAGCATAATGAGCGATGTCATGGCCATCGCTGACTTGAGTGGATCGGCCGTGACCACGGCGGTCATGGGCTATGACGCGAAAACCCTGCTGGACAAAGAACAACATCTGGGCGTCCCACTCGTCCGAGGAGAGCGGCCAGCCATGGTGGAAAACGACCGGCTGTCCTTTACCCCAGTCCTTGTAGAAGAGGTTGACGCCGTCCTTTGTCTTGATGAAATTCTCGGTCATGGGATCAAATCCTTGTAGCTTCTTATGGAAGGCAGAAAGAGCCGGTTTGGCTATTGCAAATGAATGGGATGCTCCGGCGATCAACGTCTGCCGTCGCGTGAGTGAGATCCAAATTCGTCGCTCATTGTCACGCTCCGTTGGCTCGAAGAAGCTTTTCCGCCGTTCTGTTGACGATATGTCTGATTGCTAGGGCAACGCCTGGAAACAAGCTTGTACGTTTCCGCCCATTTCGAACACTCGCGGTACCAAACGGCAGACGCTGCCTCCGGCAACGTTCTTCGTCACCAAGGTTTAAGGCCAAGCACGATGCTTCCGGCGATCCGGGACGGGACGATCAAATGGAGTCACAGCACTCATCGGTTTCGGACTCGCCGATCGAAACCTGACGAACGAGCATTTTGGCCCCTGTCCACGCTATGGGTAGGGACATCTTTTTTTGCTCATGTTCCAGCAACCGTCGTGCGAGGTTTATGACTTGGTCTTTTAACTCTCATCACATCCGTCTGGCCGCAGTGCCCTCTCAAGGGGTGCCTCGTGGCAGGTCCTTACCATTGACGGCGGAACAAGGCACACAGCGGCTAACGCCGGGCGAGCAAATTTTACACCCGGAAACCTGGCAAGATATCCGGTCGAATTCTTGGCGAGCTGCTGCAGGGGGTTACCTGGCGCTGGCCAGTTTCTCCAGTGCCTGAGACGCCGTCCAGAGATCGTTGGCAAACCAACGGAAATTTATCAGGGCAGCGAGATAGGCGTCTCCTTCCGGCAGCTTGCTGCCTGCGGTGGCATCACGCACCACGGCAACCTCGAAACCTTTCTCCACGAGGTCGCGCAGATGGGACTCGACGCAGAAGTTTGCGGCCATTCCTCCAAGAATGACCTTGTCGATTCTTTTTTACGCAACTGTAAGACAACGTCGTTGGTCTGCGGACCGGCGATCTTGTGGGGAGAACATACTATAGTCTTTCCGTCCTCAATGAACTCCTTGTATTCCGGCATCCAGTCGGCGCCAGATCCGTCAAAACCATTCAGCGACAACGGATCCCTACGATCAAACATACGTAGTTTATGCATGAGGGTTTCGCCCGTGGCAGCGAAATCCCAGCGATGGTCGAAGGGATAGTAATAGTGGGGAGAGATGATCAGTTCGATGCCAGCAGATTTGGAAGCCTGCATAAGTCTGCCAATGTTTTCGACCGTGTTGTGTTCTGTGATGCTCTCTCCAAATGCGCCCCAAGCGGCACCCTTTGGGACTAAGGAAATCGATCTGCGGGTCCGTGATCAACAGAGCTGTTCGACCGGGCTCGATCCCCATTCCCACCTTCGGCAGGGCGGGAGTTTCTGGGTCTGCATAGGCTGCGAGAGAATGGTTGGTCAAAGTTTGTCTCCGTTTCTCGAATAATTTCCCGAGAATAGGAGCGCGACCGATGCGTGGCTTGTATTATCCTGCAATCCCGGTGAACAAACGGCTGGCCCAAGAAGCCGGGCCATTGCTGGCACGAAAATACATGTGACCTGGCGCGTCTTGGAGCTTGTCTTCACAGAAAAAATGGATGGCGAATTTTCTTCTTATATTTTGTTCTTGCGTTCCATCGACCGGTTGAACAGTCCATGAAGACTTATTATTCGTCAGTTAAAGGCCATGCTTTCCGGCGCTGCCGTTCTGTTGCGTGTGGCGAAAAGGAGTAGTCGTTGTCGAGCGGAAGTGTTTTTGAATTCGGTTCCTTTCGCCTGTCGGCGGGTGAAAGACAACTGAGCGTTGATGGGCGCGCCATTCGTCTCGGCAGTCGGGCGCTTGATATTCTGCTTTGTCTCGTTCGAAACTCGGGCAACATCGTCAGCAATGAAGATTTGATGCTGGATGTATGGGGAGGTCTGCACGTCGAAGGCGTCAGTCTGCGGGTGCATATTTCGGAGCTGCGAAAGGTTCTGAGCCAAGCTGCGGATGCCGATCGCTATATCGTCAACGTGCCTGGCCGTGGCTACAGCTTTGCGGTCCCAGTAAAACAGTGTCACGAGAACGCTCCCGCTTTCCCGGCGGCGGCCGTGCGGCCTGTTGCGCAGGTCGATCGGCTGCCCATGCGGCCTCCAAAACTCGTCGGACGAGATGATGCGGTTCAGCGTATTCGGCAGGAGTTGCTTGCAAACCGTTTCGTGTCGATCCTCGGTACTGGCGGTATCGGTAAGACGACTGTAGCCCTGGCTGTTGCCGAAAGCTTGTTGGCGGAGTTCGCCGAGTCCGTTGTCTTCATTGATCTGGCACCCTTGCGCAATCAGCGAATGGTCACGAGCGCCTTTGCGACGGCACTCGGACTGCCGGTACGGGGCGAGAACGAAACAGCCAGCATCATCGCCACGCTCGATGCGGCGAAGATACTGCTCATCATTGACAATTGCGAACATGTCATCGGCGCCGTCGCCGAGCTGACCGAAAAGATTTTCGACGCGGCACCGCGTGTCCATTTGCTGGCCACGACGCGGGAACCGCTGCGCGTCCGCGGAGAGAAGATCTATCGTCTACAGGGTCTCGCTTTCCCTCCGGAGGATGAGGTGATGACCGCGGGGACGGCGCGCGCTTATCCTGCCGTATCGCTATTCGTGGAACGCGCGCGCTCGCAGATGGATGACTTCCAGCTAACAGACGAGAACGCAGCCTTGGTCGCCCAGGTCTGCCGGGGACTGGATGGTCTTGCACTGGCTATCGAACTTGCTGCCGGGCGCGTTTCGAGTCTCGGATTGCAAGGTCTAGCCAGCTACCTCAGCCAGCGTTTTCGCATTCTCAATCGTGGAAGACGCACCGCCCAGCCGCGCCACCAGGCGCTTCGTCTAACGCTGGACTGGAGTCACGATCTTCTGGAAGACACCGAGAAGATTGTTTTGCGCCGCCTCAGCGTCTTTGCCGGCACGTTTTCTTTGGAAGCCGCAGAGAACATTGCCAGCGATGATAACATAACAGGCCATGAGGTGGCGGAATTCCTTTCCAATCTGGTCGATAAGTCACTTGTCTCGGCCGATGTCACGCATGATCAGGTTCGTTTCAGGCTTTTGGATACGACCCGCGACTATGCATCCGAGCGGTTGAGGGGCGCGACCGAAACCTCACATTTTTGCCGACGTCATGCCGACTATTATCTTTCCCTGCTGAAGAAAGAAGCGCAACAGCGACCGCAGCAATCCATGGCGCGCCTACGCCCTGATATCGACAATGTGCGCGTGGCTCTCGATTGGTGTTTCTCACAGGGTGGTGATGAAGAGATAGGCATAGCGCTCACAATTGCTGCCGCCGATCTGATGACGGACCTGTCGCTACTGGGCGAATGCACCAAATGGGCTGCTGCTGCGCTCGAGCGCCTTTCGGATGCGCAACTTGGCACGCATACCGAAATGGCTCTCTCGACCCATTTCGCAATGCCGCTTCTTTTCATGCGCGGTAACTCTCAGGATGTACGGCAGGCGATAGACCGCGCCCTGACCCTTGCGCAAAAATTGGAAGACAACGTCTTTTGGCCTAGTACGGTCTCAGCCCTGTTCGCTTTTCATCTGCGAGCGGGAAATATCGAGGGAATGCTAGAGACCATCCTTCGCGCCGAAAACATGACTGAGGGATTGCAGGAAAGGGGCATCTTGGAGGGGATGAAATGTGTCGCAGCCTTCTTCGCGGGGGACCTGTCAAAGAACCGTTTTCATGCAGCCCGTGCACTCGCTGTGCTTCCCGTCAAACGTTCGAACAATCTTTTTCGGATTGGTGTCGACTACCGCATCTGGTGTTACAGTTCCTGTAGTCTGGCGCTGTGGATCCAAGGTTTTCGCGATCAGGCAAAGGAAATGGCGCGTCAAAGCCTGGAGGAGGCTGAAATGCTCGGCAGCCCGGTTCCACTGGCAACCGGTTTGGTCTGGGGCACCGTGCTGGCGCTGTGGGCTGGCGACCTAGACCTCGCCGAACAGCGAAACCAGCGGCTCTTGGAATGTTCCACCCGGAGCGCGCTGTTACCGTTCCGGTTCGTTGCCGATGGGCACAGCGGGACCCTCTCAGTGTTGAAAGGAAACGTGAATAGGGGCATCGAACTGCTCGAGCGGAGTGTCAGCAAGTTGCTAGATACCAACAGCCGGCTCCAGGAAATCCTCATGCTGGGCCAACTGGCACAGGCCTATGCCGAAGCGGGTCGCTACCGCGATGCTAGGGAACTCGTGGATAAAACACTGATGCGAATTCGCGAAACGGGAACCAAAATTTATCTCGCAGATCTCATGAGAATGCGGGCCGTGTTTTTATGGCATGAGCTCGGCGACCGCGAAGCCTATGTGGCTGGTTTACAGCAGGCACTCATGCAGGCGCGGTCTGATGGCATCTTGTCCGTCGAGCTGAGGATTCTCGCAAGGCTTGCCAAGATCGCCGAGGATCCCGTTTCATCGAGCCATGCCCTAGCGGCACTTCGGGAGACCTTCGGGCGGTTCACCGAAGGGCTCGATAGCCCTGATCTGGTTGAAGTGCGGCATATGCTGGATCAATTGGCGAAGGCTTAACTTCGCTGCTCCATCAGAGAGATGCCCCCCTCAAAGCGATGGACGAAATATGTCTTCTGAACCGTCTTGGTCTGACATCCAAAACAGTTGTTACCGCTAAAGGCAACATCTCTTAACATCCAATAACTCGCTGTTGGTGCGGCCCTCCTGCACCATGCTGTAAGCCGTACAGCGAGGTGAACCTTATGAAAGCAACGACAGCCTCAATTTCTGCGATAGCCCACCACTTCGCCGATTATTACAACGACATCGAAGTGAAGGTCGCCCGTGTCACAAGCGCTTCAAATCAAGCTGTACATCGTCTCTCATCAGATCGTACCAGCGCCAAAGGGCTCTCGGAGTGGCAGAAAAAGAAGATCGTCCGTCACATTGATCAAAACATCCGGACGAGCTTGAGGATTGTCGATCTTGGTGCGCTTGTTCACCTGAGTGCGAGCCACTTCTCGCGAAACTTCAAGGTGTCCTTCGGCGCGTCTCCCTACGCCTATGTTCTTTCAAGGCGCGTTGCCCTCGCCATGGCGCTTATCCAGATGACCGACGAACCACTCAGCCAGATCGCATGCGCGTGTGGCATGTGTGATCAGGCGCATTTGTGCAAGTCATTTCGCCGAGCTGCTGGTATGACACCTCAGGAATGGCGTGAGAAGAGCCGGGGTCCAAGTAGCGTTAAAGCGAGCCAGGAACGACAACTGGAAGATGTCGCCTGATCGCTATACGCCGAAGAGCGGCTCGGCAAGACATCACGAGCTGTCGTTGTTGATCTAGCTCCGCGTTCCTTTGCGCACGAATCGACAATAGACGCAAACCCCAAGGCGTCAATCTACAACCGTTGGAGGTTGAGCGCCCTGCTCAACGACAAAACGGGAGGCGCAGATCACGATGGACCGACAAGGGGAAAGGCCGCTGGCCGGCAAGACTGCGTTTCTGACGAGTGCCGACGTTAGTATCGGACCAGCGACCGCGTGGGCTCTTGCCAAGGGTGGCGCAGACCTTGCAATTTCTGTTAGCAGTTCGAAACCGGAACCCGCATTCGTCCAAGCGCTTCGATCTGCAGGGGCCAAGATTTCCGTTTTTCAGATCCCTGACCCATTCAATTGCGAAGAGTGTATTCGACTTGTCCGGCGCGTGATCGCTACGGTCGGCAAGCTGGATGTCCTGGTTGTGAATTGCGAACACAAACTGCAATGGCAGGTCGACGACCTGGATCAGGACGAAGATGCGCTTGCGACGCAGTTCGCCGTCAATGTCACTGCCACCATATCTGTAATTCGCACAGCAATCAAAGGTATGAATGATCGAGGTCGCGTCATCGCGGTAGGCGCCAGTGTGGCTGATCGCGTCGGTACGCCCGGGCTGGCTGATTATGCGGCTACCCGCGCGGCTTTGGTCGCTTTCTGCAAAGGTGCTGCTCACGACGTGGGTGCGCGCGGTATTACCGTGAATGTAGTCCAACTTGGCGCCATCGACGCCGCACTGCGAGGCGTTCCGTCTGCGCAATTGGAAGCCGAAATTGCAGCCAATGCCATGGAAAGACTAGGCTCCGCAGAAGAGGCCGCTGCTGCCGTTGCATTTCTCGCCAGTCCCTCTGCCTCATTCATCACCGGAACGGTTCTGAATGTTGACGGCGGCTATACAGCGTGATTGGGAAGGAAAGTTCGTCTGAAGGCCTGCACATCGTTCGTGCACCGAAGTGCAAACCACTGCGGAAGGGCGAATGCCTTTCAGTTTTCTGTTTCTATAACAGGTCGGTCGCGATAATCCCCTGTCGTGTCGACGTGTATAGTGGCTTCCCTTCATCAAAGAGCTATACCGATCGCCTTTGTTCTTGGTCAGGCGTTCACCTCTGCCTCAGGTCTCTGATCTGACGCCGAGTCCGTGGCGTCGCTTTTGCCAAGATTCGGTGGGCTCCACCCGCGTCGCACGATCTCCTCATAACCCGCTCTTTCGCCGCGCATAGCGTTTTCGATAATGCCAGCAATATTGTTGAAACTGTTGACAAACATTGGATTTTCGTGCGCGCGGTATACCTCGCCCACAAGGGGAGCCATGCGAACGAGCCCCGCCACATCCTCCTCAACGAAAATGTTCTTTCGCTTCTCGACCTCATAGGGATGCATTCCGAGCGACTGTAGGGCCAAACCCGCCGCCTCTACAGAGCTACCGAAAAGCTCACGCACGATGTGATCTGCGCCGGCTTCGGCGAGCTCGTAGTGGTGGAGCCGGTCATAGGCTCTGGCAATGATCCGGATGGTGGGATTGTGCTGTCGTGCATGTGCGACGATTGCGGTAGCCCGATGACGATCATCAATTGCAACCAGCAGAAGATGTGCCTTTTCCAGGCCCGCAGATGTCAAGAGATCCGGCCGGCTTGCGTCGCCGAAAAACGATTTGACGCCAAACCTGCGGATGTCGTCCACCACATCGGCTCGGTAATCCAGGATGACGGTTTTATGGCCGTTTGCGAGCAGCATTCGGTTAACGATTTGGCCAAAGCGCCCGACGCCAGCAATGATGATCGTTCCTTCATCGGGCCTGTCGGCTTCGCCCTCGTCCTGTTGGGTCTCGATCAGCATGGCGATGCGGTCATACAACGCAAATAGGACCGGCGTCAGGATCATCCCCATCGTAATGACGAGGATGGCCACAGACGTCATCTGCTCTGTCAACAGTTGACGTTCTCTACCAATCGAGAGAAGGACGAAGCCGAATTCCCCTGCCTGTGCAAGGCCGAGCGCAAACAACCAGCCTGCTGTCCCGCGAACCCGGAAAAGCCAGCCCAGCGGCAAGAGAACGGCTATCTTGATCGCGATGAGCGCAAGAGTTGCGGCAAGAATAACTTGCCAATTGTCACGCAAAACTGCCAGATCTACCTTGGCACCGATGGTCATGAAAAATAGACCGAGCAAAAGTCCCTTGAATGGTTCTACGTCGTTCTGTAGTTCATGCTTGAACTCGCTGTTGGCGAGCATGATCCCCGCCAAAAAGGCGCCAAGGGCGGGCGATAGACCGACCGCAGACATCAGGAGAGCAATCGCGACGACCACGAGAAGTGCCATCGCCGTGAAGATTTCCCTCAAACGCAAGAGGGCAATCAACCGAAAGATGGGCCGCGACAGGTACTGCCCAGAGATCCCGACGAGTGCCACAGCGCTCAGTGTCAGGAGAGCGGCCGCCCATCCAGGAAGACTTTGGAGCAGGGTAGTGTCGTGACCGGCCGATGTCGCCGTGCTGGTGCCGGCAATCAATGGGATGCAGGCCAGCATCGGAATGACGGCAAAGTCCTGAAACAGCAGAACGGCGAAACCTGCCTGTCCACCATCCGATTCCAGCAGCCCTGTTTCTTCCAGCGTCTGAAGTACAATCGCTGTGGAGGACAAGGCGGCGACGAATCCAAAAAATAGGCTCTGCTGCCAGGTGAAACCGACGACAGTTCCTATAGCGGTGATCACGCCAAGGGTCCCAATGACCTGCAACCCTCCAAGACCCAGCAGCTTGGCTCTCAGTCTCCACACCCTTTGCGGATCGATCTCGAGCCCAATCAGGAAGAGCATCATTACAATGCCGAACTCCGAGAACTGTTCTAGGTATTCGGAGCCAGCAGTCGAAACCTGCAGAATCGGGCCGATGATGACGCCCGCGGCGACATATCCGACCACCGTCCCAAGGCCTATGCGCCGGGAAATGATCACTGCAATCACCGCGGTCGCGAGATACGCGAATGCGTAAGAGGCAAGCCCATGCATGGTTCAGCCTCCGATCAGGTGGGCGAGATCGCCCGTGGATAGACTGGCATGTGTCCGCGCTGTTTGCAGATCGAGCTTGCCATCCCACAGCGCCGTCAGCAGCCTGGGATAGGCGTCTACGTGAGACCGGGAGATTTCCGCTTCGATATGATTTGCTGCATGAAGCAGGAAGGGCGGCAGAAACTCCATCCCACACAAGATGGCCGTTTGGCGCAGAGGAAGCAAAAAGTGCTCAAAGAGATGTTCATTACCGCCATCCGGTGAATAGTCGTGGCGGCTGCCGCCCGTGGTGACGCAGGCCAGCACAAGTTTGCCGGAAAGCTTCTGGCCTGACGGGCCGTAGGCAAAGCCATATTCCAGGACGAGATCCTGCCACTGCTTTAGAAGGGCCGGGAAAGAGTACCAGAAAAGCGGAAACTGAAAAACGATGACGTCATGATTCAAGAGTCTTTGCTGCTCGCGATCCACGTCGATGGAAAAGCGGGGATACTCCGCATAGAGATCTACGAATGTAATCCCCTCGATCCGGCGCGCCAAATGCGCCATCGCGAGATTAATGCTTTTCTTCCGTTGCGCAGGGTGCGCAAGCAGGACCAGAACCCGCATGGTAGACCCGTCCTTATCTAAAACGATTAAGCTGATGCCACAAGGTTAGAAGCAGTCGAGAGGCAGCTGTCTTGTGTATAGCGGCGACGGGCCGGTCGATTGCACGATCCGGCTGCATTCGTCGGATGTGTTCTGCCGATATTTAACAAAAGCTGGATCATCAAAGACGCCCTGCAATTTGTCAGTTAGCTGAGAAAATGTGGGCGGGACCGGCGGAACGGAAGCTTATCAGTCAAAGGCCATAAGTGCACTGAGCGCCGGTTTCACTGGTGGTCTCGCTGCGGAGCGGGCATCCCACCATCTTCGGCCCGTATGCATTGGTTTCGCAATCCGTAGGCCAGCCTTCCCCAAAGAGGTTTGTAGATGCTTGAAATAACCGATTCTCTCTTGCAACCGATACCTTTGCGCGTGTCGACAACCGATGATCCGGCAAAGCTGCTTCGCTTCACGGTCGAGGCGTTTGGCATGGGGCTGGTCGCGCTCGCCACCTTGGTTGAAATCCGCGGCGGCGCGGCGCGAGCTCTTGGTTCGCATGTCGTTGTCGCTTCGGACGGACGCTATTGCGGCTATGTCTCTGGGGGGTGCGTGGAAGCTGCCGTTGCGGCCGAAGCATTGCTTGCCATGGCCGAGGGGTGTGATCGGATTGTGAAATTTGGAGAAGGCTCGCCGTTTTTCGACATCGCTCTCCCCTGTGGTGGGGGCATCTCGGTCGCCATCCATCTCTTGCGCGATCCGCAGCCGCTGCAAATGGTGTTGGATCGCCTCAACGCCAGGCGCGCCGTCGGCCTCAGTTATTTGCCACGGCAACAGCGCGTGCGCTTAACGGATGCGCCAGGGCGGTCCGGCTGGACTGGGGAGGAATTTGTGAGTGTTTACCGCCCACAGACGCTCATTGTTATCTCGGGACAGACGTGTGAGGCGCAGGCCATTGCCGAAGTGGCCGAAGCGTCTTCATATGATGTTGTAAGGATACCAGCGCCCGGCCGGAACCTGAGTGATCCGTGGACAATTGACCCTTTCACGGCAGTCATACTTCTTCATCATGATCTCGACGCTGAAGCGGCGGCGCTGGACGAGGCGCTTAAATCGCCTGCCTTCTACATTGGGGCACTGGGAAGCAGTCGCACGCATAAAAGACGCGTCGAGCGCCTGATCGAGCGATGCTTTGAGCCGCAGGACATTCGCCGACTCAAGGCGCCAATCGGAATCTTCGGGCCCGCACGGGATTCTGCATCGCTTGCGCTCTCTGTCCTGGCCGACGTTGCGGCCACACGCCTTGCTGTCTTCGGTTAGGAAGCGCTGATGGGTGGTGGAGGAGAGCCGACAGTCGCGATCGTCATTCTGGCAGCGGGGCGATCAAGCCCAATGGGCTCAAGTGGATGCCACAGGCTCTTCACGGAATTCGGCGGCATGCCATGCCGCTCGTTCGCCGATCTGCCTACGCTGCGCTTGCATGCCAAAGCCATTCCGTGATCGTCGTGACGGGTTTTAGAGATGCTGACATACGAGATGCGATTGCGGGGCTTGGCGTTCAGACGGCTTACAACGGCGACTACCTGTCAGGCATGGCCAAACCCGTTCGAGGCTAACGCGTCGCACGCGTTTATGGGCACTAAGTCCTAATAGATGAACCCCTCCGCATGATGGGTGTTCTTTGTCAGGAACCTAATCTTGAGGGGATCCCAACGAGAGATGATCTGTACCGTTCGACACAAGCCATGCCGGCGTCTAGCAAGCGCAATCGATCGGACAGCATCTGATTGCAGAACGTAAAGAGGATGAGATGGACCAGAGCTTACGACCCGAGCCTTACACCGTTGAGCAACTTCAACAAAGATATTCTTTGAGCATTTCGAGGGCAGTCGACGTTCTGGATCACTGTAACGGAGACAGGGCCCTGATCGACAAAATGTTGAAGAGATGCCTCCAGAAGCAGCTTGATGCTCATCCAAAAAGCGATACGGACGGGAGCTGCTGACGCTTGTTTTTGGGACAACGTTACTTTTTTGGTCGCGCTGCACCGGCGGGAAGGTGCGGGTTTCTGTTTATGCGCGGCTCTTGTGCAACCATCACGTCTTTAGCTTTCGGAAGGCGGGTATTTCAGAAAAAGCGGGGCCAAGACTACCCCAAGTCAGTTCTCAACCGAGCCAAACTCTGGCAGCCTGTGCAGAAGTAATTGGTTCGCGTCCATTCCAGCAGGATGCCAGATATGGAGAATGGAGTGCGTACGAGAAGAAACATGCTTAAGTACCTCTTCACCTTTCCCATGGTCGGACGGCCAGTGGTTGCGTTGATCGCTGTCCAACTCTTGCAGGCCGCCGGTGTTCGGGTTGCTGTCGCTCAAGGTAATGGCGGCGGCAACGGTAACGGGAATAACGGCGGTAATGGCGGAGGAAACAACGGCGGCGGCAATGGAAACGGAAATGGCGGTAGTAACAGCGGCGGAAACGGAAGCGCAAATAGTGGCGGCAACGGCAACGGCGGCAGCAATGATGGCGGACATGGAAATGGAGGTGGCAAAGGGAACGGAAACGAGAGCGGAAGCGGGAAAGCACCAGATCCTGAAGCAGCCGGAAATTCCAGCCAGAACCGGGCTGGCGTTCAGCAGTCTGGCCAGACCCTCGAAGTGCGCCACGCCAATGGCATCACCGAGACTTTACGTAAAGGCCGGTATTCGATGCGCGACAATAAGGGCCGTGTCATCGTTGAACGGCCTGCGACTGCCAAGGATCGTTCAAGGTTTCAGGGCTCACGCTGAGCAGGGATGCGATCTCTCCAAAGAAGTGCCGCCTCCGTGCGATTGCTGACGTTTAACTTGGCAAAAATCCTTGTCACGTGGTGCTTCACCGTTTTCTCATGAAGCCCCAGTTTGCGCGCGACAAGCTTGTTGCTCATTCCGATGGCAATAAGATCCATGACCTGCCGTTCTCGGTTGCTTAAATCCTGACGCTGCTCGATCAGTTCCGACGCCGCCTTTCGTTCAGCCAGCAGTTTCGCGCCCAGTTCGGCAGGAATGGAACGCCCGCCGTCTGCGATGGTCCGCAGCATCTGTACCAGCTCACGAGAGCCGACGCCTTTCAAGGCGTATCCCGCCGCGCCCGACTGGATTGCTGTCTGAAGATCATCCACGCTCTCAGATGCTGTGAGAATGAGAATTCGAATGGACGGAGACAGGCTCAATATGGATTTGATCGCCGCTAGGCCGTTGCCGGGCATCGAGATATCCAGGAGGATGATGTCCGGCGCTAATCTGGTCGCAAGGGCTAGTGCGTCGTCAGCGTTTTCTCCTTCACCCAGGACGTCGAAGCCACACTCTTTCAGGCTCAGCGATACACCCGAGCGAAACATCGGGTGATCATCAACGATGACGACCTTTATATTTTCTGTCATGGATCGCTCACATCGACGGTGTTCAGTCTCATGGTGAGGTGCGTTCCGCGTGCCGATGTCTGCACTTCGAAACGGCCCCCCAGACTTTCAATTCTTTCTTTAAGGCCTGACAACCCGATGCAATCGGGTTCAATCTCGTCGAACGAAAAACCACTGCCGCCGTCTGAAACAGTAGCGACGATCTCTGTGCCTTCCTGTCGGAGTGACACGCATTGATTTGTTGATGCTGCGTGGCGCCAACCGTTGTTCAGACCCTCCTGGACGAACCGGTAAGCGCAGATTTTAAGGGGAACTCCGACTTGCGCGTTCACATCCTCAATTGAGGTCGTTATTCGCGTACCAGCACGGGACTGATGATGTTCAACTGCCCGACCAACAACGTCTTCGATGGGCAGATTTTCTATATCCGGCAAAACAAGGCCGCGGCAGATGTTGCGGATATCGCGGATAGCTTCATCCAGACTGGCCTTGATCGATGTCGTCTCGGATTCTCGTTCATTCCGACTTGTCTGGTCGCTGACGAGCTTCTCGCTGTCCACCCGCAGTGCTGCGTAGGCGATGAGCTGTGCAGGCCCATCGTGCAGATCGGCACCGATCTTGCGCAACAGCCGCTCGTTCAAGGCCACCGTGCGCCGCGATCCTTTTTGCACGCGACGCGCAAGCTCCTCGATCTCACGCAGTTGATGCCGGATCATCCTGCTGCCCTTGAGCACAATTGTGGAAAGTACGGCGAAAAATGCAGAGGCAACCGCGATGACGACGATCCAGCTCTTCCAGCGCGCTCGCGCCAGGCTTTTCTCAAGATCCGTTGCCCGCTCATAAAACTCTGCGACGGCAACCACCTCTCCGGACCATGGCTGCAAGACCGGATTATATATCTCCAGGAGGGGTTCCCCGAGCGCTCGCTCCGCGTCGCTCTCTGGGTCTCCTGCCTCTTCGAAATTTGCGACGAGCTCGCCAGCGAACGCTTTTGTCCTGTTTTCGCCAGGCGGCACGACCATGTTCATCAGCCGCTTGTCGTTCGAATAGATAATGGTCCCGTCTTTTGTCCACAGTCGGAAGGAAACGAGTCGTCTGCCCAGTGCACCCTGTCCCAGAGTTTCATCCAGCGTTCGTTCGATGGAATCGTCGAGTTTTGTCGCGCGGGTGAGATCCGGCAGGATAGGCGCAATGATGCTGTCGACGTAAAGCGCGGTTGTAGAGCCTGCATTCCTTGTTACAGTGTCAACAATTTGGTTTGTCACCAGCAATCCAATCAAAACCGTCGCACCCAACGTAACAAGACCGCCGGCGAGGAAGAACTGTTGGGCGAGTGACAATGCGCCCAAGGTCTTCGATGAAAGACGAGTGTTTGTGCGACCTGACATTGTGACACGCGTGCCTGTAACTTTGCCGCCGAGGGTCAGCCCAGCGAACTTCAGACAACTGTAAATTAGGATCTTGAGGACGGAAAGCGAAGCCTGAAAGCATGAAGGTTTTTATTTCTGAAAATACTAATTTATTCCCCAGGAAAAGGCCTGCCGGGAAGAAAGCCCGGCAGGCAACGCCATCAGTTGATAACCTGCACGACTTTGCGCGTGGTCGGTTCAACGATTACTCGCTGCTTGTTGACGATGGCGTACGAATATTTCGGTTCGTCCGGGACCTGATGAATGACCACAGTCGAGGGAAGCGGCTCGCCGACAACGACCTTTTCCTTTACGACAACTGTCTCAGTCGGCATCGGGGCCTCCCGAACATAAGTAACAACGCGCGGTGGCGGCGGATCGATAGCTGTGCCTGCGACGGCTCCCACGACGCCACCAACGGCTGCGCCCA
Organism: Agrobacterium sp. DE0009; assembly: GCF_007680755.1. NCBI lineage: Bacteria > Pseudomonadati > Pseudomonadota > Alphaproteobacteria > Hyphomicrobiales > Rhizobiaceae > Agrobacterium > Agrobacterium sp. DE0009. Next base: position 17,795 of record NZ_VEIU01000010.1, on the reverse strand, counting down.
CCGGCCCGCCGACGATTGCACCGGTAATCGCGCCGCCAGCGGCGCCGGTCACAGTCGATTCCTGAGCCTGAGCTCCGCCGGCGACCAGTATTGCTAACGTCAGGAAAGAAAGCTGTTTCATCTGCATGGGTGTTCCTCCTTAGGGCAGAATTTCCACAGCCAAACAATATTTTTCGATCTGGATCAGTTCCGGGCATAGGACTTTGTGCCCTGTCCTGGAACACTTTCCGTCCAATTTGCTTGAAATCCCACCTGCAACCGCAGGCAAAAAACAACACTTGCCAAGGTGGAATGATATGAAAAACCGAGTCCTCGCAATGTCGGCTGCAATTATCGTTATGGGCACGTCGAGCGTTCTGCACGCGCAGACCGTCGTGATCAGCCCGGAACAGGAAGTTGTAATCCAGAAGTACGTGACTGCGCACACGGTTACCTCAGTGGATGCGCCAAATGTCGATGTCGTGGTTGGCACTGCCCTTCCGGAGACGGTCGAGCTGCACAGGATTGACGCACCGGATCTCACCTATAGCTACGTCGTCGTTAACGGAAAGACAGCGATAGTCGATCCCGGCACCGGCAAGATCATCAGGATCATGAACTAAGCCGGTAACCGCGCGATCGATGGATGCGAGATGTCACGTCGCCTAACATCGATCCTGCAAGCTGTAAGATCATTTACGTTCTTACGACCTGGCCACTCGGCGTTGGTCGCGGTGGCGCGACCAACTAGTTGATCGGCTACCCGTGTGCCGAGCGGCACGAAATTTTCCGTCTTGCTGCTCTGGCGATATTTCGATGCTCTTTTGTGATGCGCCATGCAAAACGTTATCGTCGGCTCTCTACTGCTCCTCTGTGCATTACCCGTTGTTGGTGGCGGAATGAGGATTGCGTCCGATCTCAGGTCGCAGCACCAGCCACCTGTCATTCTGGATATAAATGAGGAGCCCTTGTGGTCCACTCAAGTCAAGCGTGTTGATCCAAACCAGCAAGCCTATGAGCGTTTACCGTCTGCACTACTCGCTTCCAATGATATCCCGCGAAGCAAGCCATTCATACAAGCCAGCGGTCTACCGCTTGGAAAAACGACTGAGATTGATGTTGCGGAGCACAAATCAGATGAATGGTGCTCCCGCAAATACCGATCGTATGTGAAGGCCGATAAAAGTTACCAACCCTTCAGTGGTGGGCCGCGCAGGCGCTGCGTCCCACCGCTGGATGTGGTCAAGACAGACACGCGACCACAAATCGCTTCGCTAAACGAGAACCACGTTGCGTGGTGTATGAGCCGGTATCGCTCTTACCAGGCTGAGGACAATTCGTACCAGCCGTTTTCAGGTCGGAGGAGAAAGTGCCAGTCCGGTTTAGAAGCGCCAGATCAGCGTTACCGGACAACTCTACTCGCCCAACAGGTATCCAATTAGACAGACGACCAGCCCCAAGCGTAGCTATTCGGCGGCGGCAGCTCGGCGCCGATTGACGCCGTTTGGAACGCCTTAATCGGTGGTTGTAACGCGATCAACTCGATCGACATGATCGAGTTGATTTGATTGATGCGGACAAGTGTGAGTGTCCAAGCTCGCCAAGTGGCGTTCTTTGTGTAGCAAGAGGGCAAAATCTACGCGGTGCTCAGAGGGCTGTGACCTAATCCTGAACGCTCAATGGCGTCACGAGCCGCAGCGTCGTCTCGGGTATCCGCTGAGCGACATGCGCTGCAGTCAGTAGGATTATACGTAATCCTGCGTTTGATTGTTTTGACAATATGCGGAGTTTGCGGAGCAGCTTCACCTGAAATGCCATGTTTTAGAAAATAGTATCCCGCTCCGGATAAGTGCCTAATTTTTTCAATATGCTACGTTAGAAGTGAAGAACCGGAATTTTCAGTGACTTGGAGCTTAAGATCCGAAGGTTGAAGGTTCGAATTGTTTCAAGAGCATTTAAGAGAGCCGTGAACGGGACGGCGTAAAATTTCAGCTAGAAAACGTCATTCAATTGCATTACATTCTCCTTCAATATGGAGACAGCCATGGCCGCAAACGCTCTTGTACAAACACGTATTGATTCCGAAGTCCGGGATCGTGCTTCTGCCGTCCTTGAAAGCATGGGCCTCACGGTATCTGATGCGGTTCGTATCATGCTCACCCGGACCGCTAACGAGGGCGCTCTGCCTCTTGAACTTTTATCCGGCAGTGAGGCGCATGACGCTTGGTTTCGGACGAAGGTGCTTGAAGCGTTGAACGATACTCGACCGGATTTATCGGACGACGAGGCAGAGGCGCACTTTGCCAAACGTCGAGTGGCGGCCCGCCTTAAAGCGGGTGTGCCAGAATCGTGAAACTTACTTGGTCCGCTTTTGCGTTATCGGATCGTGACGCCATCTTCACATACATCGAGGCAGATAATCCAGCCGCCGCCGTCTTGATCGATGAACGGATAGCCGCTGGCGCCCGTCGCTTGCTCGATTTTCCTGCCAGTGGGCGCCTGGGTCGGATTGCCGGGACGCGCGAACTCGCCATAAATGGCACACCTTACATCGCCGCCTACGTCGTTGCCGAGACGACAGTTCGAATTCTTCGCGTACTCCATGGTGCGCAAGAATGGCCAGAAAATTTGCCGCTAAGCTGATCGACCACGTTTATGTAGGGGCCGACGGTTCGATCCCCATCAAGGCGTGTGGCTTATATGGGCCGTTGCCACAGCCGGGGGGGGGCCGAATTCACCTTGTTGACTGGGAGGTAGCGGTCCGTGACTTATGGAAACAGATTTTCAAAATTGCCTATTGAAACCTGAGGAATCCTCGGCCTTCAACAATGACACAGTCCATCTCTTTATCCGCACCACCGCTGGGTCATTTGTCAGCGAAAATCACCAATTTCTATAATGCCAATGCCGCTCAATTACTCTTTTTTCGGCCGTATCTGCATAACGTATACCTCCTTGCTAGCGATTGCTGCTTTTTAACCAATTTACTTAACGAACCGCTAAAGTTTCATTTGCGGATTACCCTAGATTGCACCATTATAAATACATGATGAGAAATCACATTTCACGGCTGTGAATAGGTGAGCGTATTCCAAGGTGGTATTTTGGACACTTTATCTACTGCGTGCTATATTTCTAGAAACCATATGTTTCCAACCGCCCTTCACGAGTCATCTAAAAGATTACTGAATTTGCACGCCGTTGCCCCGCGCACGGCACGTTACGTAGCAAATATTCCTAAATGGCTGCTGACGCAGGGCATTGTATTGCTTCATTTTGAGCGGCTGCTTGATAACTCCGCTCCCCCGTTGACAATCGCGAGCCTTCTAAATCTGCTGAAGAGCTATAACGTAAAAGCGGTTAGTAAGAATACTGCAGTTTCGCATTTGGTCGAGATGCGAATGTACGGCCTTCTCGGCGATGACATGACATCACAGAGCAAACGTTCCCGACCACTGATCTTGGCGGACGTTGGTGAGACCCTAGTTCGAAAGTGGTTTGAAGGGCACCTGCACTCGCTCGATCATCTGGACGGCGGCGATCGCTTTGCCACTCTGTCGGAAAAGCCGGAGCTACTGCATCGCAGTCACCCCTTGGCGATCAGAACGCTATTGAGGGAGCGGGCGTGGTCAGAGCCACCTGAAAGCATTGCAACATTTGTGTGGGTTGAATCCGGCAGCAACATTCTGCATGACTTGTTCCTGAGGGTTCCACCTACTCTTGATTTGCCGGAGCGGATATGGGTTGGCCCCGTTACAGCTTCGAATATAACAAGCAATTATATTATCTCGCGCAGTCATGGTCAGCGTCTAATTGCAAGAGCCCGTGAGCTGGAACTTCTTGGTTGGGAAAGACCAGGAAACGGCGGATCGATGTGGATATCGCGTGAGTTGATCGATGCTTATCGTCTCTGGCAAGCTTACAAATATGCAGCAATCAAAAGTGCCTGGGCGGTTACAGGTTAATAAGGCGTATTATATTACTGTTGAATCTTAATTCGATTGGTTAAAAATAAAAGAAATATTTATTGTTAATTATAGAGAAGAGTTTTCTAGAAAAATAACCATTTTTATTGGGTCATATCTTAAATTACGCAATTCATTCTCTCGACATTAAAGAAACAGGGAGAATGGTATGCGTAACAACCCAGTAATGATTGTCGTTTCGTTAATCGCACTTCTTGGCGCGTCCTCTGCTGTCGCGGGCCCTGCAACACCGTCGCCGGCTTTCGTTCAGCAGGCAACTGGTGGGAGCGCTGGCGGCGGCAGCGCTGGACTGATGGACACTGCTTCGATTTTCAAACCATCGATGGAAGTGCTTACATCCGTCAAGGCAATGGATACGTCCGATCTGGTCGGCAACCTTTCGCTTATTTACCAGGCCGGTGATTTCAACACGGCATCAATCGAGCAGACGGGCAGCCGCAACATTGGCGTTATCCAGCAAATCGGCTATACAAATTCAGCCTCAATCACGCAAACCGGCGTAGGTCATCAGGCTTTCGTCCGCCAAGAAGGTCGCAATAACCTCGCGATCATCCGGCAGCGCTAGGCAAATTATCAAAGGCTGGATAAAGCAGCCTTTGATAAAATGACAAACGCAATTAAGGCGTTGGGTTTACCGGTGGCAGCGTGCTCGGATCTGGATCAGGCTGCGTAACGCCACCGAAATCAGGGAAATCGATGGAGAAGCCGGGGCTCTGGGCTGCTCCTTCACCCTGTGCGCTGGCCTGAGAGAGCAGCCAGTTGCCGTTCAGCGGGTCGCCACCGAGCGATGGGTTCACAGGACGATAGACGATCTGCGATGCCTGCGCGCTACCGCTTACGATGAGAGCGGCGGCGAAAAGAAAAACATTTATGGCTTTCATATCAAACTCCTTACCTTGGATAGTTAGCGCTTAGGAAGAACGTACATCCGTCCCGGCACGACGATAACAGTCTTGTTTTCGAGGCCACGTAAACCGGCGGGCATCATATAGTTGCCGCTTTGCGGCGTCTGGATTGCTAGTACTGTCGAGTTTACGGAATCGCGCACATCGAGCGCGCCTGCGAGGTTATCGCCCTTCTGAATGTAGGCGATCTGGTTGTTTTTCCCGGAAACGCCGACCAGCTGGAAATTATTGTCTCCCTGGCTCGCTTGTAAAACCGAGTTATTGGAGCCGCCCTGAACAAGAAGAAGGGCCGAGTTCGAGCCTTCTATGGCCTGCACCGCGCGATTGCTGTTTCCTGACTGCTGGATCAGCGACAGGCTGCCTCTGCCCTCAATACCGGAATTGGCATAGTTATCCTGGCCGAGCTGGATAATGCCAGTGTTGGATTGCCCGCCACCGACAAACTGCTGGATCGGCTCCATGAGCGCCTGAACGCTGGCGGTACTGGTCTCGTAGTTTTGGACGAGAAGATTTTCCGATGCGACTGCTGCCGTGCCGACTACGGCGATGCTGGCGGCCAGAAGCACGCTTCTCATTTTTCCGAAAACCCTGCCTGCATATTTCATCGTCACAACTCCCACTCAAATCTTCTTTGCTGCGCTGCCAGCCACCATCGAGCGGGGCATTTCGCACAGGATTTTGCCGGACCGGTCGGTGACGATCATCTCGACCGTCACATCAGAGGATCGTTCGAAAGCGGAACTGACCCGCCCGAGGGTCCCGTTGGCAAACATGCTTGTCTGACTTAACTGGCTTGTTCCGGAGATGCCCTTCTTTTGCACATTCAGAACCAGCCTGCCTTCGAGATCATCGTGGCCCACCAGAAAAGGTTCAATCCGCGTGGTCTCGTCTCTACTCACTATAATCCCGCATTCCGCGACCCTATCGTCGGCCACCGCCCCTCGATACATCTCACCGTTTCCGGCGCTTGCACCGCTCGTCAGCAGCGTCGCTAAAACACATATTGGAATAGTCGTTCCGCTCATCAAAGGACGCGCCATTTGAGCCTCGCCAGTGGGAACGGGGCGCCCAGGAGCGCCCCGACCATTGATTAACGCTGCGAAACGTAAGCAACGTTAGCGCGTCCAATCTGGCTGACCAGGGAGTTTTGACCGCCGTTCTGCTGTGTCACGACAGCAATGTTTTCCTGGCCAGCACCACCGGTGCCGTACTGCAGGACGACAGAGTTGGAAGCGCTACCCTGCTGGGAAACCCAAGCATTCGAGTAGGCACCAGCCTGCATGACAGCAGAGTTGTTGGTGCTTCCGGTCTGGTTGACTAGAGCAAAGCTGTGATCGGCCGACTGGACGACCAGCGACTTGTTGGCGAATCCCGGCTGCTTGACGATGGCGGCATTACCGTTACCATCTTGCATGGTCAGCGAAAGATTGCCGGTGGATGGAGCCAGAAGGCTACCCACCTGTGTGGTCTCTGCGTAGTTGCCGCTGCCGGACTGAAGGACACCGGCAGCCGATGCCAGAGCGAGCTCCTGCGTAGTGTTCGAGATGTTGCCGGTTCCGCTCTGTACGGTTGCGGCAATTACACCAACGGTGGCCGTCTGGCTGTTGATGGAGAAGTTACCGTTTCCTAGCTGAACCGTGGCAGCAAGCGAACCCGCAGCGACAGTCTGGAAGTTGAAGGCAGTATTGTTATCACCAGCCTGAACGACGCCAGCAGCGGAAGCGACGGTTGGCAGCGATATTTCGCCAGTCGGAGTATCTATGTCAGCGTCTACGACTGTTACATCTTCCTGCCCTTGCGACCACCGGAAAGGATCTTCACGAGTAACTGTGACACCAAGCACCTTACGCAACTTCGTGCCCGCGCCACCTTCGAATTTCGGAGCATACAGCGTGCCCGTCTGAGTGACATGAACTGTTTCAGGTACGAGCAATTGACCCACCTGATTGTTCACGCCGACGTTGTTGTTACCGAACTGAGCTACGGCAGCGACCGAGTCTACTGCCGGAGCAGAGCCACTACCGGTAGCCAAGCCATCGTTAGCGATCAGACCAGTGGTGTAAGGACCCAACGTCGGCGAAAATGCTTCAGAGATGTACTTAGGAGTTTTAACCAGCGTGGACAGATTATAACCCGGTACAACATAGCTCACCGTCTGGCGCGCACCCTGCGTGTTTAGTGCAGTGTTGTTGCTACCAATCTGAACGACCGAAGCCGTGACACGGGAGCTCTTTTCATGCTGAAGGTTGGTTGCTGTGTTGTCCGAACCGAATTGAGCGATCAGGCCGGTATTACCGGTACCGCCGTCCTGCAGGTTGATCGCGGTGTTGCCGAAGCCGCCCTGGAGAGTTGCAGCTGTGAGGCCCGTCCCGCCCGTCTGGCTGTTGACCGCATCGTTATCGGCGCCGAGCTGCACGATAGTAGCACTCGAGTTGATAACGTTGGTCTGGCCGTTGGCAGCCGTGTTGTCCACACCGCCCTGAACGATCAGAGCAGAGGTTGGATCGACATTGACCTGAGCGTTCATGCCGCTATTGCCTACGCCGAACTGAGCGATGGTCGCCGTTGCTTTAGCACCGCCGGACTGGACGTTGGTTGCAACGTTTTCCGCACCAACCTGCAAGGCATTGGCCACATTGCCGAGACCATTTGACTGAAGGTTCGTGGCTTCATTGGTTACGCCAGCCTGCAAAATAGCCGCGGTGTTGGTGTTGCCACCAGTCTGGGCATTAGTTGCGGCATTGGTATCACCGAACTGTGCAACGCCAGCATTGTTGGCATTTCCGCCAAGCTGTGCATTCGTGGCTTCGTTGGAGGAGCCAACTTGCAGAATGCGGCCGGTGCGGACTGCGCCGCTGGTTCCGAACTGTACGTTGGTTGCCGTGTTTCCGTCACCGACCTGCCCGATAAGCGCCGTGTTAGCATCGCCGCTTGTGTTGGCTGTCGCAGCCTGCGAATTGGTCGCCACGTTGCGATTGCCAACCTGGAGGATGCCTGACTGGCTCTCCACACCGCCGACCTGACCATTGGTCGCGGTATTGCGGTTGCCAAACTGGGCGATGCCCGCCTCATTCAGGCCATCGACCTGGGCATTGTTTGCGACATTCGCGTTTCCGCCCTGAACGATACCGGCGCGGTTGAGGTTACCCGCCGCACCGCCACGCGTCTGCGAGTTGGTTGCTTCGTTGCGGTCACCGATCTGTAGGATGCCAGCTTCATTGGCGCCGGTCTGGCCGTTAAGAGCCGTATTGCGGTTGCCGAACTGAGCGATTGCCGCCGAAGACCCACCGGCGTTCTGCACGTTGGTTGCATCGTTGCGGTTGCCGACCTGCAGAATATCTGCGTCTAAGTCTGCACCCACCTGCGCATTCGCACCGGTGTTGGCGTTACCGAACTGAAGGATGCCAGCGTCGTTACGAGCGCCCTGCTGAGCGTTGGTAGCAGCGTTGCGGTTACCAAACTGGCCTATGTTGGCAGTGAGGTCCTCGCCGGAAATCGGTCCACCAACACCTGTGTAGATGTCCTGAACGTTTGCTGCGGTGTTACCGTTTCCGGTCTGAAGAATACCGGCGGCAGAGCGATCCGCTCCATCCTGCGTGTTGATCGCAACGTTGATATTGCCGAACTGGCCGATAGAAGCTGACGAGTTTTCTACGCCGATCTGCGCGTTGGTCGCGCCATTGTTATCGCCGATTTGAACGATATTACCGCGTGCATCGGTCGAAGATTTCTGCGATGTGATCGCTACGTTGGCAGAACCAGCCTGGAACGTGCCGGAGAACGAGGTGTCGGTGCCCTCGATCTGTTCGCTGGAAGCGATGTTGCCGGCGACGGAATAGTCGCCGTTCAACTGAATGATCCCCGTTTCATTGCCGGTCTGGGCGGTGCCGCCGGTCTGAACGTTGCGGGCAAGGTTCTCATGGCCACCCTGGAAGACGGCGGCGCTGTTGAAACCGGACTGGCGGAATTTGTCAACGATGTTGTTTTCGCCGAACTGGGCGAGGCCCGCAGTGTTATCGCCAACCTGCAGGAAGTCGCCACCGATGAAGTTGTTGCGGCCAAGCTGCTCTACACCAAGATCGTTATTACCGAGCTGGGCGTCACCGCCAGCACCGTTTCCGAACGGCAGAAAAGCATTGTTGTAACCGTACTGGTAAATGAAGCCGTTGTTGCTTCCGGCGGCGCCGTTGACGCCAGCCTGCGAAAGATAAGCGAAGTTGCTGTCATCACGTTGGCCGATGTAACCGAAGTTGGCGTCCTGAGCCAGAACCTGGCCATTCAGCGCAACGACAGCAACACCTGCGAGAAGCAGTGTGCGTCTGCTAGGAATTTTCATTGGTTTCTCCCCGTGAGGCGGCCCTTACTGAGCTTTCGTGCCTCGGCTAGTGGTTCGTTAACAACAGCTTAATGCCACTGTTTTTTGTCTCTTAGCAAGACACATTTAAATGCTTATTAAGTAATAGTTAATTACGAAAAAGAATAAACCCAAAAATGGGACATATTAGATCGATCTTCGCAAAAAAAATGGGGTCGGAAATGGAAATCCGACCCCATTCAACCTTAATATATTAATGGCTAGTTCGCCGACAATTCACTTTTCACTAACTTTTTCTTTGTAACGCCTGTGAAATCCGCTGATGAACGCCGCTTCCTGCGAGCGATCTTGCAGGTGCCATAGCCCCTGACGAACGCCATCGACCATAAGCGAGTACACCGCCAACTCTATTCCTTCGCGAACTGCGAGCGATCCTGGGTCGTTCCTGGATTGGCCCAATTCGACTTCGAGAAGTTCGCCGACTTTCACAAACTTGTAAGCGCCGCCGCGAACCCCGATAGAATAAATCTGTTTCGTCGTCGTCGTGGACGCAAGGATTTCTCCAGTCTGTACGCTGACAGCACGAAGGTTAACCGTCACGACATCGGAACGATACTGCACATCGCCGCCAATACCGAGGTACTTTGCGCCAGCGCCGCCTGTGAGTTCATTGGAATCATATCCAATGATCCCGCCTTCCAAAAGTAGGCCTGCAAATCTTACGGCTGGCAGGCCGCTGGGCCGACCGAAAGAGCGTTGGGTATTCTCGATGAGGGTGCGTTCCTGAACGAGGTTCTTTAACCCGCCACGCTCAACCACGCGGAACCACCGCCCGCTTCCGGATTTTTTCAATACGTCGATCAGGATGGCGCTACCGCCCTGGGTCACGGCACGGCTGTACTCTGCAAAGCTCTCATTTGGCTTTGCCTGGCCAGTCAGATCAGGAAAATCATAAACCGCAACATCAACCGGCACCGCTGGCAGAGGAACATTCTCTACCTTTGCGGATGTCTTGGTCGGAGCGGTAAGCGTCGCGGCGGGTGTTTCGAGTTGCTGGCCGCTTTGGCATCCTGCAATGCCGAGGCTCACCACGCAAAGAGCCGCAAACTGAAGCTTCATTCTGTCCCCACAATCCCTGCCGCAGCCATAATCAAACACATTAACAGCAGAACCCAGTGGTTCTGGTTAATAGGCGATTAAACCCACGACCCCTTAAAGTTACACGAAAGCACAATACTTGCGCCTTTGAGGCAGTTGCTCACTACCACTAAGCAACTCGCGCGCGCAGTCCCATTTTTGGGTATATCTCTCTAAGTGAAGCGTTCAGGCCGAATATCGAGAGCATTGGTTAATTATGCAACAGTATAACTCTCAGCGCTTTACGGAACCGCGACCCACCGAAGGCCACTCTGTTGCGCTGCCTCGTACAGCTGCAGACGAGCCGGAGGCTACGTCGGGATATCGCGGTACGGCGGTGTTGCTGGCAACCGCCGCCGCAGCCATAGCTGGTGATCTTTGCACAACATGACGTTTTGCAGGTTTATTGATCGCCGGTGGCCGGGGCTTCGCTTCCGGTGGAATTTGATTGAGATAAACAGAATTCACGCCGGGGCTGGCTTGATTGACGTAGGCCTGTGAATAAGAAGGACTGGATGTGAACGATGCCGCGAGAGCAAGCAAACCCAGAAGTGCCAAGCTTTTCGACATCGTTACCAACCTTTTCCCCTGCGAACTGTAAACTCCGGTCAAACATAAGCAAATTAAGAGAACTTATGCAATTGCCACGAGCGTAATTTGATTTAAACTATGTTTATCTTATGCATTCGGAGGATTTAAGATGTCCGCTCTCGGAAGAGCTCATGTTTTTACGATAATTATCAGTACATTTCTCGCGCTTCCTCAGATTGTGACAGCACAGACACAGTCTTCCGGCCCAATGTTTTCGACACCGGCATCTCGTTCGACAACGGGCGCGCCGATCCTCAATGATCCCCGCGCCGATACAGATACAATCTTAAACTCTGCGGGCGGCGGGAACGCGACACAGACGCGCGCGACTACACCTCCGCCTCCACAACAGGCGCAGCAACCAACCGCCCCGCAGATCGCTGCGAAACAAGAAGTATTCGGCAACTGGGCCGTGGAGTGCGCAGACCCGGCACAGGACGCGCGGCGATGCCAGATTACTGGAAAAACGGCGTCGGCAGATCAGAAACAGACCATTCTCGTGCTCAGCATCGCCTCATCCCCGGATATGAAAACCACGCTTTACCAAGCGGCTTTACCTTTAGGCATCGCGGTGCAGAAGAAGGTTCAAATTTCAGTAGGCGAGGATTACAAGAGCGAGATTGCAATCAGTCGCTGCACGCAGCAGGGATGCTTGCTGGAAGGCAAGCTGGACACGCCGCTTCTGGAAGCCATGAAAAAGGGGGCAGAAGTGAAGTTTACTGTTACAACACCGGAAGGCAGCCAAATCCCTATTATGCTTTCCCTCGGAGGTTTCTCGGCTGCGCTAGCCAAAATGTCTTCCATATGATGCTGCCGCAACAGGCACGCTCGTATCCGTCGAAGGTCATCGTTATGCACTCGACGACACCTTCGAGACAGACGAGAACGAACCCGGCCGCGATCGTAACGAGTCCGCCTGTGGCATGGCTGTCATCACCATGTCTCGCTCGTCATGTTCGTCGTCGCAGTGATAGCTGTGATCACCACTGGCGCATGACTCGGCAACTAATAAAGACCGAGGATACTAATCATCGGGATCAGGTAGCGTGAGATCCGCAATAAGCGGGCGATGGTCCCCCACCACTGTCTCTGGGAGGACCGCGTTCATCCGGTCGCGCGTAGCTTCCAGGCGGTCGATGGACAAACCGGGTTTGTTGGCGGCGAAATTGCGCATCCACTCATCATGTATATCGTCTGTCCAGCGCGACCGTCGAAGGCGCACTGGATCAGAATGTTGCGCAGGTGGAAGAGGTACTCCTGACACAACCGATGCGATTTAAACCGAAACAACATGCGAATCGTTCCTGGCAAAATGAATCGTTTTTCAATTACTTAGCCAGATGCGCGCGCCCGTTACGCGAATCTCTTCTATGGTGCTGATTCGAATGCATCTTCGCCGACGCAGCGCGTTTGTCTCTGCAACCTGTTCGAAAAAGGAGGTCTGTGATGACCAAGCGTGAACTAATCGATACTTGCACTGACAAGCGTTATGTCCGCCGCGACGAAGACGGGAAGTTCAAGGAGAGCGTCGATGTCTCCCGCTCGCTCTCGGCCGACGCACGCCATGACGCAAAGCACGATACGAAATCGGGCGAGGGCGACAAGGGCGACCGCAAACGCTGACCACTTGGATGAAGATCGCCACGTTCAACGTCAATGGCATCAACGGCCGCCTTGACGTCCTCCTGCGATGGCTCGACGAGGCGAGACCGGACGCGGTCTGCCTTCAAGAACTAAAAGCGTCCTCCACCAAGTTTCCCCGCAAGGAGTTGGAGCGCGCTGGCTACGGCGCGGTATGGCAAGGACAGAAGTCGTGGAACGGCGTTGCCATTCTCGCACGAGGTCAGGAGCCGCTTGAGACAAGACGAGGGCTCCCCGGCGATCGGGATGACGACCAAAGCCGCTTCATTGAGGCCGTCATCGACGGGATTGTCTTCTGCTGCCTCTACTTGCCAAACGGCAACCCCGTTCCTGGGCCGAAGTTTCAGTACAAGTTGGATTGGTTTCGGCGGCTGCATTCCTACTCGGCCGAACTTTTGGAACTCGGTGTCCCAGTCGCGCTCGTGGGCGATTTCAACGTCATGCCAACCGACCTCGACGTGTACAAACCGGAGCGCTGGATCGACGACGCACTGTTTCGGCCGGAGGTGAAGAAAGCCTACGCCGACCTGGTGGACCAAGGCTGGACGGATGCACTGCGGCACCTCCATCCAGACGACCACATCTATACGTTCTGGGCATACTTCCGAAATGCGTTCGCACGCGACGCCGGCCTCCGGATCGACCACTTTTTGCTCAGCCCGGATCTCGCCGACAAACTCGTAAGAGCCCAGGTCGACAAGCATGTCCGGGGCTGGGGGCACGCCAGCGATCATGCGCCGGTTTGGATAGAACTGATTGAGAAAACAGCAAAACAAAGGAGAGAGAAATGATCGACGATTGGAAGCGCGAGGTCCGCACCAGGCTGGAGGAATTGGTTGATGGCCTCGTCGTGAACGGCGTCAGTTACAAGGACGCCTGCAGTATGATTGTCGTGGAGGTCAACGCCCTCATGGTGGCCCGTGAGCACGATCCGGATCCCGCTGACGATGAAGCCGTTGATGAGCCGGCCAATGACTGGCCGGCGGCGGAAGAAGGACGATCTGTCGAATAGAACGTGACGCGACCCCTCACCAATCTCCTTGAGGGGCCGCTCGAAGCTTACTGGGGCGGCTGACCGTCCGACGCTGACATCCCGCCATCCACAGGCAGGTTGACCCCCGTCACGAAGCGCGCATCGTCGCTTGCAAGAAATGCGATTACGGCCGCAACGTCTTCGGGCTCGCCGGGTCCCTCAAGTGCGAACCGTTCGTTGAACTTCGCAATCAGCTTGTCGTCGTCCATCATGTCTTCGGTCATGCCTGTTCGTGTCAGGCTTGGACACACCGCATTCACCCTGACGCCGTCTTTCCCGTGGTCCATGGCCATAGCCCGCGTAAGATTGGTCACCGCACCCTTGGCGGCGTTGGATGAGGCCATGCCCCAGTCGCCGCCCATGCCGGACACCGAGCTGACGTTGACGATCGAGCCGCGCGACGCCTTCAGATGCGGGAGCGCCGCACGGCTGGCGTAGAAGACGCCATCGACATCCGTTGCCATCACTGTACGCCAATCGTCTGTGGTCAGGGTGCCGACATCGCCCTCGGCGACGACACCAGCATTGTTGACGAGAACGTCCAAGCGTCCAAACTTCTCGACGGTGCGAGAAATCAGGTCCTTTACCTCGTCCTCATTCGAAACGTCCGCCTCAGCGATCATAAATTGATCATCACGGAAAGGCTTGGCGACGTCTTCGAGCTTCGATTTCGTGCGGCCGACCAGTGTAACGATAGCGCCTTCGTCGAGAAAACGCTCCGCTGTCGCCTTACCTATTCCTGAGCCTGCGCCAGTCACGACGACGACCTTGTCTGCAAATCGCTGCATTGAAATCTCCTTGAGTGCGCAGTGGTGCATCCGCTCGAACGGGAGATATGCGGGGTTGTTCCCGATCCAGGGGCTCGGCCGTTTCGAGGGACACCATGACCGTAACGAGAATGTCAGCGCCGGTCTGGCAGCGAAGCGGAACGAACATTTGGAATGCAGGTTGATTGGATCCAACAGGAACGCCCCATGACGTCGTCACATCTCTCGACCCTAGTCTCTCTCTTCATCATCCTTGTCGGCGCGATCTACCTCCTCGCGAAGCCGGACCGAGTATTGGCTGCGGACAGCGGAATCAAACTCATGTCCCAGGCGGTCGACCCTGCTGGGAAGCCTTTGCAAATTTTGCAGGCGGAACGCACCCAGAAACAAACAGCTTCTCAAAAAGGAATGGTTCGCGCCGATCATCTGGTGATCCTGTTCCATGGGATCCGAGGACGTGGCTCCGTTATGCAAGCGGTGGGAAATTCCTGGCAGGCGACGCTTCCGGACACGGCATTCGTCGCGCCGGACGCGCCGTTTCCACATAGGTCAGGTGGTCGTCAGTGGTTTGCCGTCGATGACCAGATCATGCGTCCTGAGCGGATCGACGCAGCACGTCGAGCGTTCGACGGCGTGGTCTCCGAGATCATCAAACGGGAAGGTTTCGAAAACGCGCTCGACAGGGTGGCCTTCGTCGGGGTCTCGCAAGGCGCCATCATGGCGCTGGATGCGGTTGCCTCGGGTCGTTGGAAGGTCGGATCCCTCGTCACCTTCGCCGGACTGTTGCCGTTACCGCCGACTTCGTCTTCTGCCGGGACGAATATCTTTATGATGCATGGTTCTGCGGACAGGACCATACCATCCGCTGCGACGACGACTGCGGCGAACCAGCTCAAAGCAGCGGGGTTCGCCGTGACGTCAAAAATCTATCCTGGCGTCGGTCACACGATTTCTTCGGAAGAAGCCCGAGATGCCGCGATCTTTCTACGCGACCGTTTCAAATAGGCGCTGACGAAAGGGGGCTGTCCAGGATCCCTATTGGAAGTACGCAACCGAAGCACGGTATCTACAAGAGGCGTCCCTCATCGCACCATGCTCACCGCTTGAGCTTTCCTGATCATGTTGTAACGATGGCTTCGGCCAATTTCGGTCAGGAGGATTCGGGAATGTGGAAGTCAGTTTTGATCGTCGCTGCCCTCGCTACTTTCGCCGCTGCGCCGGTAAGCGCTGAGCAGTGCCGTGATGCGAAAGGCAAGTTCGCCAAGTGCGGCACTGCCGGCGCCACGCCTGTGAACTGAGCCGAGATGGTGGATGGCGGCCTTCATTTGGGTTGCCATCAGCCTCTAGAGATTGCCGCTAGCCTAACCTTCGTCGTCTAGATCCAACACCGGTAGGTATGCGTTTTGCTCCAACCATTCTCTGACGATGACCCGCAGCATTTCTTCACGGCTGAATCCGAGTTCTTGGGCGACGCTGCGTACGGCTTCTTCGATGTCGTCGCCCAACGTGGGGCGGAAGAGGGGAAAGAGAATCTCATCCTAATAGCCACCTGGACGAAGCGACGCCGCACGACGGCCACAAAGACTCCCATCGGCGGCGAGATCGGACGGCGAGTAGCCGTTGCCAGGATACCTTATGGCAAGCTGAGTGGCGGTGCTGCTTGCTTGTGGGCAGTCGAAGACAGCCAGCATCCTGATGTCCGTCGGAATTGCCAAGAACTGGGGCAGCGACGGTATACGTCCAACGGCTCAATCCTGGAGCGATTGCAATGGGACTGGAAAAGAACACCGGCGGCCTTCCAACACCAGAGCATCTGCGCAAGACGATAGAGCAGGGGGCGGCCACGTCGGTCTTGCTTGCGGCTTCGCCTCTCGTGCAAGGCATCTCCGGACAATATTTCGACGATTGCCGGGAGGCCCCAGTCGTCGACGAGCGGGGAGAGGGACCGTTCAAGGGGGTAGCGAGATACGCGGTCGATGCGGAAAACGCTGCCCGTCTCTAGGAGACGGCGAAGCAGATGCTGGGATTGCCTCTGTGAGCGGGACACCCTGTCGGTCTCGATAGACCGGCAGGGTTGTTCCAACCATGGTGACCGGGCGCCGATCAGGTCTTGGCCGCCACTGCAAGACGGAACGGCGCGCTCAAGCGGTTGAAGGCGTTCATTGCGGCGATCGTGATCGTCAGATCGACGAGGTCCTTCGGTTCGAAAGCAGCTGCGGCTGCGGTATAAGCCTTGTCGGAGGCGTGGGTCTGGCTGACATTAGTGACTTCCTCGGCCCAGGCGAGAGCGGCCCGTTCCTGTTCGCTGAAGAAATGAGGCACCTCGTCCCACACGGGAACCAGCGTGATCTTATCGATGGACATCGTCTTGCGCAGATCGCGGCTATGTAGGTCAATGCAGTGTGCGCAGCCGTTAATTTGCGACACGCGCAGGAAAACAAGGTGGATCAGCTCGTCGGGAAGGTTTGTCTTCGTCGTCACATAGTGGTGGACACCGTAGAGCGCCTTTGCGCCCTCGGGCGCCACTTCGGACCAGTTCATGCGGGACATTGTTCTTCTTTCCTTTCTTCAGCACACGGTTCCCCGGTCGCTGGAGGAGCCGTCGTTGTAAAACTTCAAAGTGAGGAGGATTAGGTAGGCGCCTCGAGCCTAGGGCTTGCGCGGCGTCGTGAGGACAGTGTCGTCGGTGTTGACGACGAAGACGGCGAGCAGCTTCGCCGGCTTCGTGTTGCTGGCATTGGCGCTTACATCGTGCCGGTCTCCCGGTAGCTCGGTGAAGTTCTGGCCGGCTGTGAAGGTCTTCGTCTCGCCGCCGTTCACGGCGCTCTGGATCGCGCCTTCGAGAACCGTGGCGTAGATCAGCGCAGACTTTGCATGCGTATGGGCGGAGCTGTAGCCGCCGGGGCCGTACTCGACGAGCACGCCCTTGACGCTCTTACCAGGAACGTCGGGCAAGGGGTGCTCGTAGACGAGCGTCACCTTGGCATCCTTCGAATCGTAGGCTAGTCCCGGCTTCGCAACGTCATGAGCTGACGCGGTGGCAAGGGAGGCCGCAAATGCCGCAGCCGCATATGAAATGGTCTTCATGATCGTAGGCTCCTTCTATGCCTTTAGCCATTCGGCGACCGTGACACCGCCCTTGATGTAGTCTCCACCGGGAACCAGAGAGCCTTTGGCGACAGGTGCGCCGAAGTATTCGACTGCGGCGTCTGCGGTCACCGGACTGCCGTCGCACTTCGAACCGAGATACGCCCGGATAAAGGATTCGAACGGTGCGCGCTCGGGTCCGGCAAGATCGACCGTTACGTTCTTAGGCTCGCCGAGCGCGGCCTCCACCAGGGCTGCGGCGACGTCGTCGGCAGCAATCGGCTGGAAGTCGATATCCGGCACTTTCACCACGCCGTCGGCCGCATAAGCGCCGGCCAGGGTCTCGATGAACTC